>JBKJRO010000054.1:0-27885 GCA_046594555.1 Solirubrobacteraceae bacterium | reverse complement strand
ATCACGTACATGCTGCAGAACCTGCGCAAGGACGATGAGGGCTTTACGCTCATCGAGCTTCTCGTTGTCATCCTGATCATCGGCATTCTCGCCGCGATCGCCCTGCCGACCTTCCTCGGTCAGCAGAAGAAGGGCCAGGACGCGTCCGCCAAGTCGGACGCCCGCAACCTGGTGTCCCACGTCGAGTCGTGCTTCGCCGACACCCAGGACTACACGCTGTGCGACTCGTCCGCCGAGCTGGGCTCGACGGGCCTCACGTACGGCAGCACCGCCGGGACCGTCGAAGTGGCCGCTGGCGCCACGAGCTCGGCGTTCACGGTGACGGGCCACTCGCAGAGCGGCAACACGTTCAACGTCGTCCGTTCGAGCACCGGTGCGGGCTACACCCGTAGCTGCACCACCGCCAGCGACGGCGGCTGCCGTGCCGGCGGTACCTGGTAGATCCCCGGATCAACCACACGCAGTCTCCGCGAGGCGGGCCCACGGGCCCGCCTCGCTCGTTCTTGCAGCGGATCGGGCCGCTGATGCGACGACTTCGGGCATGGCGTTCACGTCCGGCGGCGGCGCGGACGAGGAACGACGTACCCCGACACGGCCGGACCGGGCCGTGTCCCCCCAGACGATTCGAGGGACCTCCATGCCGCGCAACCTGCGCAACGACGATCAGGGCTTCACCCTGATCGAGCTGCTGGTCGTGATCCTGATCATCGGCATCCTCGCCGCGATCGCGCTGCCGACCTTCCTCGGTCAGCAGAAGAAGGGCCAGGACGCCTCGGCCAAGTCCGATGCCCGCAACCTGGTGTCCCATGTCGAGTCGTGCTTCGCCGACTCGCAGGACTACACGCTGTGCGACTCGTCCGCCGAGCTGGGCTCGACGGGCCTCACGTACGGCAGCACCGCCGGGACCGTCGAAGTGGCCGCGGGCGCGACCGCGACGTCGTTCACGGTCACGGGCCACTCGCGGAGCGGCAACACCTTCACCATCACGCGCGCCAGCTCCGGCGCGGGCTACAGCCGTGCCTGCACGACCGTCGGCGACGGCGGCTGCCCGAGTTCGGGCGTCTGGTAGCACCCGCTGTCGTCGGGGTCGCGTGAGGCGGGCGTCGTGCCCGCCTCACGTCGTCCTGTGCCTCGTCTAGCCTGCGCGCCCTCGTGGAAGCTCCCTTCGTCGCCATCGCGTTCGTCCTCGGCCTGTTGATCGGCTCGTTCCTGAACGTCGTCGCCTACCGGCTGCCGCGCGGCGAGTCGCTCGTGTCGCCGCCGTCGCACTGCCCGGCGTGCGGAAAGCCCGTGCGGCCGCGCGACAACATCCCGGTCCTCGGGTGGCTGCTGCTGCGCGGGAAGTGCCGCGACTGCGGCGAGCCGTTCTCGTGGCGCTACCCGGCGGTCGAGCTCCTGACCGGCGTGCTGTTCGCGCTGATCGTGGCGACCCAGGACGAGACGATCGACCTGGTGCTCGGGCTCTGCCTCGTGACGGCCCTGGTGCCGATCACGCTGATCGACCTCGACGTGCGGCGCATCCCGGACGCGATCACGATCCCCGCCGCGATCGCGGCGCTGGTCGCAGGCCTGACGCTGGACATCGGCTTCGTGCCGGAGCAGATCATCGCCGGCGTCGCGGCGCTGCTGATGTTCCTCCTCGCCGCGATGCTGAAGCCGGGCGGCATGGGCATGGGCGACGTCAAGCTCGTCGGCGTGCTCGGCCTGTACCTGGGCCGCGCCGTCGCCCCCGCCATCTTCATGGCCCTGATCCTCGGCGTCGTCGTCGGCGGCGTGATCATGGCTCGCGTCGGGGTTGCGACGGGTCGCAAGCAGGCGGTGCCGTTCGGACCGTTCCTCGCCGTCGGCGGCCTGATCGCGTTCTTCGTCGGCGACGACATCGTCGACGCGTACACCGACCACTTCTAGCGGCGGGCCGTGCGCGGCCCTCGCGGCGCCTGACGCCGGCGTCGGGCGGCGGATGGCCTCTCGGCCGATCCGCTCGGCCCGCCGCCGGCGTCATGCATTCGCGATGGCGGGCGCACGGCCTGCCGTCACGCTCGCTTCGATGATGGTGTGTCTCGCAGAGCGAGACGTTCTCGCATCGCAGTGACGCGGGCGCCGGCGGAACCCCTTCCCCTCGATGCCCGCTGTTCGTCGACCACTCACGCGCCCGCGTCCCTCGACGAACGTTGGATGTCAAATTGCAGCGTTTGAGCGCCTCGGGCCCAGGGCCGATGGCGGTGGTGGAACCCGCATCCGCGTGCTCCGAACCCCTCGCCCTCCACTTATGGCACAACGCTCAAAGACCGTCGTCGGCCTGGACATCGATCCGACCGGCATCACCGCGGCGCAGGTCGGCTCCGGCGGACGCATGTCCGTCGAACGCTGCGCGTCGATGGCGCTGGAGCCCGGCATCGTCCGGGACGGCGAGATCCTCGACGTCGAAGCGCTGTCCGACGCGCTGAAGGCGCTCTACCGCGCGAACAAGAACCTCGACCGGCGCGTTCGCGTCGGCCTGGCGAACCAGAAGATCGTGGTCCGCACGATCGAGATGCCGCTGATCAAGGACCGCAAGGAACTCGCGGCCGCCGTGCGCTTCCAGGCCGCGGACGAACTGCCGATGCCGCTCGACCAGGCCGTCCTGGACTGGCAGCCGCTCGAGGTCATCGACGGCGAGGGCGGCAAGCGCCAGCGCATCCTGCTCGTCGCGGCCCGCCGCGACATGATCGACCGGGTCGTCTCCGCCGTGCGCGGCGCCGGCCTGCGCCTGGAGGGCATCGACCTCGGCGCGTTCGGCATGATCCGCGCCCTGGCGACGCCCGGCGCTGACGGTGGCGACGTGGACGACGCCGTCCTCTACGTGGCCGCGGCCGGCCTGACGAACCTCGCCGTCGCGCACGGCAACCAGTGCCTCTTCACGCGGGCCGCCGGCGGCGGCGCGGAGGCGATCGCCATCGACCTCGCCGAGCGCCGCGCACTGACTCTCGAGCACGCGCGGGACTGGCTGACCTACGTCGGCCTGACCGCTGACACGACGACGCTCGAGGGCGACGCCGAGATCATCGCCGACGCCCGCCGCGCGCTCGAGGACGGTGTCCGCCGCGTCGCGACGGACGTGCGGCAGTCACTCGACTTCCATCACATGCAGTTCGGCGGCTCGACCGTCAGCCGCGTGGTCCTGACGGGCCGCGCCGCGGACATCACCGGCTTCGCCGAGGCGCTCTCGGCCGAGCTCTGCCTGCCGGTCACCCGCGGCGAGGTCCAGGGCGCCCCGCCGGAGGATGCCGCGAGCTTCACCGTGGCCGCCGGCCTGTCGGTCCCCGGCACGCCGGACATCAACCTGCTTCCCCCCGAGGAGCGCAAGGCCGCGGGCGGCGGTGGCCGCAGCGGCGGCGTCGTCTACGCGGTCCTGGGAGCCCTGGCCCTGGCGGCCGTCTTCGCAAGCCTGTCGGCGATGGTCGGCAACGACATCACCAGCAAGGACCAGCAGCTCGCCGTCATCTCCCAGCAGGCCGACACGGCCGAGGGCGAGGCGTCGCGGCTGGCGGCCTACTCGGACTTCAGCGCGCTGCGCCAGCGGCGCATCGACACGATCACCCAGCTCACGGGGAACCGCACCAACTGGGCGCATAACCTCGGGGAGCTCGCACGCACGCTCCCGCGCAACGTCTGGCTGACGTCGGTCGACGGCGCGAGCGGCGGCACGCCCGTCGCGGGCGCCGCCCCGGCCCCCGACGCCGCGGGCGCCACGCTGAGCCTCACCGGCTGCACGACCGGGCATCGCTCGGTGGCCGGCCTGATGAGCGCCATGCGCCGCATCGACGGCATCCAGAAGGTCACGCTGACCTCGACCGAGAAGTCCGGCGGCAGCGGTGGTGGCGGCGGCGGCGGTGGCGGCAGCGGTGGCGGCGACTGCCGCGGCACCCACGACAGGTTCGTCCTCTTCTCGATGAAGCTCACCTTCAAGCAGCCGGTCGTCGCCCCGGCCGGCGCCACCGGCGCCCAGGGCGCGATCCAGCCGGCCGCCGCGACCGGCGCCCAGGCCGGCGCCACGACCCCGACGAGCAGTGGGAGTGTCCAGTGACCAAGCGTGATCGCATCGTGATCTCGGTGATCCTCAGCGTGGGCGTGCTCGCGGCGCTGTGGTTCCTCGCGCTCGGCCCCAAGCGCAGCGAGTCCGCCAAGCTCGACGGCAAGATCGCCGTCCAGCAGCAGCGCCTCGCGGTCGCCCAGGCCGGAACAGCGTCCGCGCGTGACGCGAAGTCCCGCTACGAGAGCGACTATGCCGCCGTCGCGCGGCTCGGTCAGGCGGTGCCCGCCGACGAGAACACTCCGTCGCTCGTGTACGAGCTCGATCACGCCGCCGGTCGCTCCCAGATCGACTTCCGCTCGCTGCAGCTCGAGGCCGCAGCCGGGGGCGCTCCTGCGGCCGCCGCGCCCGCGCCGGTCGCTCCCGCCGGGAACGACCAGGGCACCGCCCCGGTCGCGGCTCCGGCCGCCGGCGCGACGGGTGCCGCGGGTGCCGCGGTGCCGGTCATCGCTCCGGTCACCGTCGGCGAGTTCCCCACGATGCCCTTCTCCTTCGAGCTCGAGGGCAGCTTCTTCCACCTCGAGTCCTTCCTGCGCCGCGTCGCCCGCTTCACCGCCGTCAAGGGCAAGCGGATCTCCGTCTCCGGCCGGCTGGTGTCGGTCACCGGCATCCAGATCGCCGCGTCGAAGAAGGGCTTCCCGCGGATCTCCGCCACGATCAAGGCGACCGCGTACCAGCTGCCCGCCAGCGAGGGCCTGCTGAACGGCGCCACACCGACGGCGCCGGCACTGACCGGTTCCACGACCCCGGCGACGCCGGGCGCCCCGGCGGCCAGCGTGCCGGCGACGCCCGCGGCATTTGCCATGACGGCCGCCGGAGGTGGCAAGTGACGCTCCTGCGCAACATCTTCTCGGACCTCGTCGAAAAGCGCCTCTGGCCGCTCGCCGTGGTCCTCGTCGCGGCGCTGTTCGTCGCTCCCAACATGGTGAGCAAGCCGGCGACCACCGAAGGCGACAACGGCGACGTCCTGCGCGCGGCCCCGGGATCCGCCGCGGCCCGCGCCGCCGCGGCTCCGGCCGCGCAGGTCACGCTCGACACGAGCGTTCCGGGCGCGCCGATCGCGCATGGCGCCGTCGAGAACAACCCCTTCAAGCAGCAGTACGTATCGAAGCTCGCCGGCCCCGCGGGCGCCCTCGTCACCGCCGACTCCGGCTCCGGCAAGGCCGGCGGCCCGGCGGCGGGCGGGACCACGACGACGACCAGCAAGACCGTCACGAAGACCACCGGCAAGACCAAGACCAAGAAGACGACCACCAAGGCCGTCAGCGTCACGCTGCGCTTCGGCTCGTCGGGTGACCTCGGCTCGCTCCCGAACGTCCCGGCGTACACGCCGCTGCCCTCGCAGGACGAGCCGTTCTTCGTGTTCCTCGGAGTCCGCGCCGACAACCACGCGATCGCCGTGTTCCTGGTGTCCTCGGACGCCAAGGCGACCGGCGACGGCACCTGCAAGCCCGACGCGATCTCGTGCGACACGATCGAGATGCGCGCGGGAGAGACCGAGTTCTTCGACGTCGCGACGGGCGGCGGGAGCAAGCAGTACCAGCTCGACGTCGTCAAGGTCGTCGGCTGAGGACCGCCGTCGCGGGCGGCGCCGGGGGCGAACCCGGCGTCCGCCTTCGTAGACTGCGCCGTCCATGGCGCTCCGTCTCATCACCGCCGGCGAATCGCACGGCCCCGGCCTGACCTGCGTGGTCGAGGGCATGCCCGCCGGCCTCGGCCTCGACCAGGAGGCGATCGACCTCGACATGGCCCGGCGGCAGCTGGGGCACGGGCGGGGCGGGCGGATGAAGATCGAGACCGATCGCGCCTTCGTGACGGCGGGGCTGCGTCACGGGCGGACGATGGGCGGCCCGATCGCGCTCCAGGTCGCCAACCGCGACTACACCAACTGGGAAGAGCGGATGAACCCCTGGCCCGTCGAGGCCGAGGTCCCCGAGGTCCACCTGCCGCGCCCGGGGCACGCGGACCTGGTCGGCGCCTGGAAGTACGGCCACACCGACGTGCGCAACGTCCTCGAGCGTGCGAGCGCGCGGGAGACGGCGGCGCGGGTCGCCGGCGGTGCAGTCTGCAAGGCCTTCCTCGCGGCTGTCGGCGTCGAGATCCGCTCGCACGTCGTCCAGATCGGCACCGTCGTCGCCCCGGAGCGCGGCGACGCACTGGCGATCGGCGACTTCGAGGGCGTCGACGCCGATCCCGTGCGGTGCCTGCACGCGGAGTCGAGCCGCGCGATGGTCGAGCACATCAACGTGCAGCGCAAGGCCAACGAGTCGATCGGCGGCGTGTTCGAGGTCATCGCGTTCGGCGTCGTTCCGGGCCTGGGATCGCACATCTCGTGGGAGACGCGGCTCGACGGCCGGATCGCCGGCGCGATCTGCTCGATCCAGGCCGTCAAGGGCGCGACGCTCGGCGAGGCGTTCGAGATCGCCGCCAAGCCGGGCTCCCAGGCGCACGACGAGATCTTCTACAGCGACGAGCGCGGCTACTTCCGCGAGACCAACCGCGCGGGCGGGCTCGAGGGCGGCATGACGACGGGTGAGCCGCTCATCGTCCGCGGCGCGATGAAGCCGCTGCCGACGCTGACGCAGCCGCTGCGATCGGTCGACATCGCGACGCGCGAGCCCGCGCAGGCGCTGCGCGAGCGCACGGATTCGAGCACCGTCCCCGCCGCCGGCGTCGTCGCCGAGGCGATGCTGGCGCTCGTCCTGGCCGACGCCTACCGCGACAAGTTCGGCGGCGACCACATCGACGACGCACACGCCGCCCTCGACGCGTACTGCGAGCGCATCGGGTGGCGGAGATGACCGACCTCAGTCGAGCGGCGGCGCGCAGTCGCTGCGAGCGCATCGGGTGGCTGACGCGCTGAAGCGCTCGCTGGTCGCCGTCGGCTTCATGGGCGCCGGCAAGACGACCGTCGCCCGCGCGGCGGGCGCGCTGCTGGACGCCCCGGTCACCGACGCCGACGAGGCGATCGAGGCCAGGATCGGCGAACCGGTCGCCGCGTACTGGGAGCGCGAGGGGGAAGCGGCGTTCCGGGCGCTGGAGGAGGAGGTCTGCCTCGAGCTGCTCGATCCCGCCAGGCCCGCCGGCGTCATCGCCCTCGGCGGCGGCGCGCTGGGCTCCGAGAGGGTCCGCGAGGCGCTGCAGGCGCACGTCGCCGTGCACGTCGACGTCGGCATCGACACGGCGTGGGAGCGTGCGCAGGGCGGCGATCGACCGCTCGCGCGCGACCGCGAGCGGTTCGGCGAGCTCCACGCGGCGCGCGAGCCCGCCTACCGCGCCGCGGCCGATGCGACCCTGCCGTCATCCGACCCGGCGGTGCTGGAGCGCGCCGCCGGCAGCCTGCGAGCGCTCGCCACGGCGGCCGAGCGCGGCCCCGCGCTGCTCTGGGCGACCACGGCGTCGCGCGACTACCCGGTCTGGATCGGTGAGGGCGTGCTGTCGCGCGCCCCATGGCCGCTGTCGGACGCCTCGCGGCGGGTCGTGGTCAGCGACGCGAACGTCGCCGAGCTGTACGCGGGTCGCGTGCCCGGGCTGCGGGGCCTGATCGAGATCCCTGCGGGCGAGGAGCACAAGACGCTGGCCACCTGCGAGCGCGTGTGGCGCTCCCTGGCCGAGCAGGGCGTCACGCGCGCCGACCACCTCGTGGCGGTCGGCGGCGGCGTCGTCGGCGACCTGGCGGGCTTCGCGGCCGCCGCCTACCAGCGCGGCATCCCGGTCGTCCAGGTGCCGACGACGCTCGTCGCGCAGGTCGACTCGGCATACGGCGGGAAGACCGGCGTCGACCTGCCGGAGGGCAAGAACTACGTCGGCGCGTACCACCAGCCCGCGGCGGTCCTGGTGGACCCGTCCGTGCTCGCGACGCTCCCGCCGCAGGAGCTGGCGGCGGGGTACGCCGAGGTCGTCAAGACCGCCCTGATCGCCGGCGGCGCCCTGTGGGACCGGGTCGGGGCGGGCGACGGCGTCGACGCGGAGATCATCCGCGGCTGCGCCTGGACCAAGCTCTGCGTCGTCGCCGCCGACGAGCGGGACGGCGGACGCCGGCAGGTCCTGAACCTCGGCCACACCGTCGCCCACGCGCTGGAGACGGTCACCGGCTACGCGCGCCTGCGCCACGGCGAGGCGGTCGCGCTCGGGCTGCTGGCCGCGCTACGCCTGTCAGGCAGCGACGCGCTCCGCGAGCAGGTGCTCGGCCTGCTCGAGCACGCCGGGCTACCCGTGCGGATCGACGGGATCGATCCCGACGTCGTGGTCGCGGCGACGCGGCGCGACAAGAAGCGCGTCGGCGAGCACGTGCCGTTCGTCCTCTGCGACGCCCCGGGCGCCGTGCGCCACGGCGCTCAGGTCGCCGAGGCCGACGTGCGCGCGGCCGTCGCCGAACTCGTCGGCTGAGTTCCGGGCGCGGCGGCCGAGAGCGCGCGGCGCAGCGGCGCCAGCGCGGCCGGGTGGAGCAGGCGCACCCACAGCAGGCCGGTGAACGGCAGGGCCCAGAGCAGGTAGGTCGCCGCCAGGGCGTCCCAGCCGAGCGTCCGCGGAAGCGCGACGAAGCTCAGCCACGTCAGAACGCCCAGCGACAGGGTCAGGACCGGCAGGCCGTCGCGGCGCAGCGCCTCCCACGTGACGAGCGCGAGCATCGGCGGGACCGCGTAGTACGCGAGATTCCACGGGTCCAGCAGGCAGCGCAGCATCAGGCACGCGGCGAGCGCCAGCAGGGCGTCCGACGGCTCCGCGCCGGTCGTCCGGCGCCGCAGGCCCCAGAGCGCCGTCAGGGCGACGCCGCTGAGCACGATCGCGGGGTGGGCGATGCGCGCGGCCCACGACGGCGCGGTGTAGGCCGTGACGCCGCCGCCGAGCGCGTGCGCCTCGCGCAGCGGCCAGAAGAGTTGCTGGGGGTGGAACAGGCGGCCGGTGGTGACGACCGCGTTGAGGTCCGCTGCGCCGCGGTGCCCCGCGAACAGGAGGATCGGCAGGTAGGCCGTCGCCGCTGCGGCGCCCGCGGCGGCGAGCAGCACCACCCGGCCGCGCGGTGCTGCGAGGACGACCGGCAGGACCGCGAGCACGGCCCAGGGCTTGGCCATGACGGCGAATCCGAGTGCGACGCCCGCCGGGACGGCCCGCCCGCGCACGGCGGCCAGCACGGCCGCGATCGCGAGGACCGCGGCGAGCACGTCCTCGGGGTGCCCGTCGCGCAGGGTGCGCAGCACGACGGGGGCGCCGACGATGACGGCGACGACGGTCCAGCGGTCGAGCGCGGGACGCCCGGCGGCGCGCAGCCGGCGTTCCAGCCACCAGGCCAGTCCGGCGCCCGCCAGCAGGCAGGCGAACGCCCCGGCGCGGTACACCGCCAGGTCACCGCCGCCCAGGGCGTCGGCGACCGCCGCGAACGGCAGGCGCGGCCAGGCCGACGCGCCGTACACGGGTGCGGACTGTGCAAAGGCGTGGAGGTCGCCGCCGAGCAGCGCCGACATCGCCGGTCCCAGTTCGACGGCGTAGTCGCCGGCGGACGGGATCGCCGCGGCCAGGGCCGCGCAGAGGAGGGCCAGCGCTGCTGCACGCAGCGCGTCGCCCATGGTCGCTCGGGGAACGCGCGCCATCGGGTTCCCATCGGCAGAAGTCGGGCGCGGGTTGACCGGATTGCGTGCGAGACTCGCCGCCCGTGCTCGCCCACAACCGCATCGACGTCCTCCACGGCGTCAACCTCGACCAGCTCGGCCGGCGCGACCCCGAGCACTACGGGCAGCTGACGCTCGACCGGCTCGAGCAGCAGATCACCGCGTACGCCCGCGAACTCGGCCTGGAGGTGCGGTTCTTCCAGACCAACTCCGAGTCCGAGTACGTCGAGCACCTGCACCGCATCCCCGGCACGGTCGACGGCGTGCTGCTCAACCCGGGTGCCTGGACCCACTACTCCTACGCGATCCGCGACGCGCTGGAGATCGCGGCACTGCCGGCCGTCGAGGTGCACCTGTCGGCGGTCGACGAGCGCGAGGACTTCCGGAAGATCTCGGTGATCCGCGACCTCTGCCTTGCGACTGTGAGTGGACAGGGCGTCGCCGGCTATCGCGTGGCGCTGGACCACCTGCGGGCGGCACTGGATGCGGCCGGGTGAGCGTGCCCGCCGAGCGCGCGGACCGGCTGGCAGCCGCGGCGGGCGAGCGCGGGCTGTCCATGCTGCTCGTCTCCGACGCGGTGAACGTCCGCTGGCTGACGGGCTTCACGGGCTCCAACGGCGTGGCGATCGTCGGCCCGGACGGGCTGCGTTTGTTCGTCACCGACTTCCGCTACGGCTCGCAGAGCGAGGCGCAGCTCGATCCGGTCTGGGACCGGCGGATCGCGGCGCAGGACCTCCTGGGGGCCGGCCTGGCCGAGCACCTGCCCGCCGCCGGGCGCGCGGGTGCGCTCGGGTTCGATGACGCGAGCGTGAGCGTCAAGGCCGCCGCGACGCTGGCCGGCGTTCTGCCCGGCGACCTCGCCCTGGCGCCCGCCGCGGGTCTGGCCGAGGCCCTGCGCGAGATCAAGGACCCCGGCGAGGTCGAGCGGATCCGCGCCGCGGCCGTTCTCGCCGACGCGGCGCTGGAGGCCGTGCTGGCTCGCGGGGTGACGGGGCGGACGGAGGCCGACGTCGCGCTGGACCTGGAGATCGAGGTCCGCCGGTCCGGGGCGCAGGCCGTCAGCTTCCGGCCGATCGTCGCCCACGGAGCGCATGGCGCGCTGCCGCACGCCGAGCCGCGCGACGTGCCGATCGCGGCCGGGACGCTGCTGACGATCGACTGGGGCGCGCAGCTCGACGGGTACTGCTCGGACTGCACGCGCACGTTCGCCGTCGGCGAGGTGGGGGACGAGGAGCGGGCGGTCTACGACCTCGTGCTGCGCGCGCAGGTCGCCGCGCTCGCGGCCGTGCGGCCGGGCCCGACGGGCCGCGAGGTCGACGCGGTCGCCCGTGAGATCATCGACGCCGCCGGACATGCCGACCACTTCGGCCACGGGCTCGGCCACGGCGTCGGGCTGGAGATCCACGAGGGGCCGCGGCTCTCGCGCACCGGCGAGCAGACGCTGGCGGCCGGGATGATCGTGACCGTCGAGCCGGGCGTCTACATCGCCGGCCACTGTGGCGTTCGGATCGAGGATCTCGCGGTCGTCACCGACGAGGGCCACGAGGTGCTGAACACGCTGCCGAAGGACCTGCGCACCATCGGGTAGGCGCTGTGAGAAGATGCCGCGCGGTCGTGCGGCGCAGCAGCGGGAACGGAGGAGGACCGATGGACGAGGCGGAAGGGGGACACCGGCGGTTCGCGCCCGGGCTCGCGCTCGCGGCGCTCTGGCTGGTCGGCGCCGTCCTCTATGCCGTCCTGGGTCACCACAACGACATCCCGTCGATCAGCCCGGACGAGTTCAGCTACGGGCACCTCGCCCGGTCGATCGCCGACGGCGAGGGCCTCGCCTGGCGCGGTGTCAGCGAGCCGTTCCGCGCCGCGCTGTACATGTACGCGATCGCCCCGGCCTGGCTGGTCTCGTCCACCACGACGGCATTCGCCATCTCGAAGATCCTCGGGGCGGTCATGGCGACCGCGGTCGTCCTGCCCGTCTGGCTGCTGGCACGGCGCTCCGTCGGCCCGGCGCTCGCGCTCGTCCCGGCGGGCCTGGCCGTCGCGGGGACGTGGATGCTCGTCTCGTCCAGCGTCATCACGGAGAACCTGGCCTACCCGCTCGGGGCCGCGGCGCTTGCCGCGATGGTCGTCGCGGTCCAGCGTCCCGCGTCCCGCTGGCTGTGGATCGCGCTCGGCCTCGCCGTGGTGGCGATGTTCAGCCGCGCGCAGCTGGCGGTGCTGATCGCGGTGCTGCCGCTTGCGGCCCTCGCCGACGCGGGCCGTCATGGGCGGGGGGAACTTCGCGCCGGCCTGGACCGCCAGCGACGCACGCTGCTCGTCGGCGGCGGGCTGGCGCTCGCCGGGCTGATCGTCGTGCTGGTCGCACCGTCGGTGCTGGGCAACTACGAGGGCGTCCAGAGCGACGCCGGCTCGCTCGGCGGGATCATCGCCTCGGCCGGCCGCCATGCGATCGGACTCGCCGCGATGGCGGGCCTCGCGCCCGCGATCCTGGTCCTGACGTTCACGATCCAGCGCTCGTCGTGGGCTGACGACGAGGTCGGCCCGCTGCTGGCCGTGTTCTGGACGGCGACGCTCGTCGTCATCGCCCAGGTCGCCTGGTACATGGCCGGCGGCGACCGCGACTGGCACATCGAGCGCTACGTGATGTACGTCGTGCCGCTCGGCATGACGATCATCGTCGCCGGTGCCGTCCGCACGCGCCCGGGCTGGAAGCCGATGCTCGGCGTCACCGTCGTCCTGTCGGCGCTGATGCTCCTGGCCGCACCGATGCGCAACGTCACCGAGGAGGAGGGCGTCTGGGGCATCCTGCGGCCGGTACACGCGGTGCTCGGCACCTCGACGCCGGTGAGCCTGGCGATCGGCACGGTCCTGGTCGGGCTGATCGCCGTCGCGCTCACCCACCGCGACGCGCGCCGCGCCGCGAGCGCCGGTGCCGTGCTCGCGGGAATGCTCGCGGCGCTCACGTTCGGCGTGTTCATCGTGCAGGACGTCGCGGTCTGGACGTGGCGGTTCGACGTGCTGGGGGAGGTCCGCAAGGATCGGCCGAAGGATCTGCGCTGGCTGGACCGCGCGGCCGGCGGCCCGATCGGCCGGATCGCTGTCGAGACCAACACGCGCGGCGCGCAGACGACCGACTTCTTCAACCGCGACATCGCTCAGATGTACGTGCCCGACCCGTCGCTGGGCGCTGTGTCGGGCCCGTCCATCAGGGGCCGGACGTGCCCGTGGAACGTGACCGCCGATGGGACGCTGAACGTCGGCCTCGGCTGCGGGCCGATCCCGAAGCGCTTCCTGCTCGACGACCCGGTGGCGAAGCTGACGTTCGCAGACCAGCGCGTGATCGCACAGGCGCACGGCGGAGGCCGGATCGTCGAGGTCGGGGGCAGCGTTCCGCGGCTGCTGTCGCTGGTCTTCGTGCAGTGCACTCCGCGCGAATACCGCGTGGACCTCGGGGCCGACGGGATCCCGCGGAAGGGCGGCCGCAAGGCCACGTGCGCTCCCGGGGTCCGCGGGAATCTCTGGGTCGACCGCGCGGGAACGCTCGAGATGCGGTTCGCCGGCGGTCAGGCCGACCAGCAGGTCGGCGCCGGGGGCAAGGTGTTCCCCATTCCCGCGGGCCGCGCGACCACGGTCAGGATCCCCGTGCCGCCCAACCCCACGGCGTTCGAGTTCCAGCTCGACTGGCAGGGCAACCGGCCCGAGTTCCCCGAACTGCAGGCGATCGACCTCGTGCAGGGGACGACGCGGACGCCGCTGATGTGATCCCGAGCGGATGACGGATCAGCCGACAGCCCGCACGGCCCCGAGCCGGGGCACCCTGATCGCCCTCGCCGGCATCTACGTCCTCGCCGTCGTCGCCTACCTGCTTCTGGTGCGCCGGGTCCCGCTGCCGGTCATCGCGCCGGACGAGTACACCTACGGGCACCTCGCCCGGTCGATCGCCGACGGCGAGGGCCTCGAGTGGCGCGGCCAGGGGATCACGCTGCGCGCGGTGCTGTACCTCTACGCGATCGCCCCCGCGTGGCTGGGCGCTTCGACGACCGACGCCTACGCCCTGACGAAGACCGAGGGCACGCTGCTGCTGTGCCTGACGGTCGTCCCGACGTTCCTCCTCGCTCGGCGCGCGCTCCCGGCGGGCCTGGCCCTGCTGTGCGCCGGGCTTGCCGTCGCCGGGACCTGGATGACCACCGCCGCGTCGATCCTCACCGAGAACCTCGCGCTCCCGCTCGCCACGGCGGCACTCGCCGCGACCGTCGCCGCGGTGGCCGCCCCCGGCGGCCGGCGCGGGTGGCTCGCCCTCGGGTTCGTGGTCCTCGCGGCGTGGGCGCGCATGCAGTGCGTCGCGCTCGTCGCGGTGATCCCGCTCGCCCTGGTCGTCGCCGCCGTCGCGGCAGAACGTCCGGCCCGCGAGCGCCTGCGGCGCGACGCCCTGCTGCTCTGCGTCACCGGAGGCCTGACGATCGCGGGGCTCGTCGTGGCCGCGGCCGCCCCGTCGGTCCTCGGGCAGTACGGCGGCGTGAGCGAGTTCCGGCCGTCGGTGTCGGAGTTGCTCGCGGCGGTCGGCCACCAGTCGGTCGGGCTGGTGGCGATGGCCGGCTTCGTCCCGGTGCTCGTCGTGCTCGCCGGCTCGACCCGGCGCGCGGCATGGCGCAGCGAGCCGACGGCGGCGCTGCTCGCCGTGACGTGGGCGGCGGCCGCGGTGTTCCTGGTGCAGGGTGCGTGGACGATCACGGAGTTCGGGACCTGGCACGTCCAGCGGTACGCGGAGTACGTGCTGCCGGTGCTGTTCGTGGCCGCCTTCGCCCTCGCGGCCGGCGGCCACCTCGCGCGCAGGCGGGTGGCCGCCGCAACGACGCTGACCGCCGCGCTCCTGCTGCTCGCACCCCCGATCCGCCAGGTGCTCGAGGAGCGGGCGGCCTGGGCGATCAGCGTCCGCTTCCACGACCTGCTCGGCGTGAGCACGCCGGTCGCGCTGGCGCTTGCGACGCTGCTCGCGGGCGGCGCCGTGCTGCTGGTCCTGCAGGCCCGCCGCGGCCCAGGCTCCGCGGCCGGCGTGGCGACCGTCGTCGGCGTCGCGACGCTCGCGGCCTTCGCGGTGCAGGACCAGGCGGGGTGGCGCTGGCAGACGCAGCTGACGCGCGCCTCGCGCGTCGGCTACCCGGCGGACCTGCAGTGGATCGACCATGCGGGCAGCGGGGACGTCGCGCGCCTGGTCACGCTGGCGTCGTCATGGCGCTGGCCCAGCACGGAACTCTTCAACCGCAGCATCACCCAGGTCTACGGACGTGATGCGGTCAGCGCGGTTGCTGTCCGCGGCCCGCTCTGCCGCTGGAACCCCGACGGCACCGGCGTGATCCAGTTCTCGGGACCGTGCGGGGCGGTGCCGAAGCGCTTCTACACCGACGACGACCAGGTCCGCGTCCGGCTCTACGACCAGCGCGTCGAGGCGCTCACCCGGGTCGTCGGCCGCGTCGTGTCGGTTCCGGGCCGCCCGCGTCTGCAGTCGCTGCTGTTCATCCCGTGCGGATCGCCGACTCCGGCGGTCGAGTACTCCGGCGCCGGGCGCATCGCGCGGGCCCCGGGGCGCTGCGTCGCGGGCCTGGAGTCGCAGCTGTGGCTGGACGCTCCCGGGACCCTCGTCCTGCGCTTCCGCGGCGACGCGGTGGACCACCTCGTCACCGTCGGGTCGCGGCAGTACACCCTCGCGCCGGACGCCGTCACGACGATCCGCGTCCCCGTGGCGCAGGGCGCCTCGCAGACGCAGGCGCAGCTGGACTGGCAGGGGCCGTCGCCGCGGCTGATCGGCGCCGAGCTGGTCCAGGGCACACAGCGCACGAACCTGCTGTAGCGCGCTCGCATCGGCCGGGCGGGGGCGCGGCGGGGCGCGGCGGTACCCTCCCTGGCGCTCATGATCAGCACGAACCAGCTCAAGAACGGCAATCACCTCGAGGTCGACGGCACGATCTTCAAGGTCGTCGAGTTCCAGCACGTGAAGCCGGGCAAGGGCCCCGCGTTCGTGCGGACGAAGCTGCGCCGCATCAGCGACGGCAACGTCATCGACAAGACGTTCCGTGCCGGCGAGAAGTTCCGCGCCGTCCGCACCGAGGCGCGCAAGATGACGTTCCTGTACTCCGACGGGACGGACGCGCACTTCATGGACAGCGAGTCGTTCGAGCAGCTGGCCGTGCCCGAGACGTCGCTCGCCGACGAGCTGCGCTGGACGAAGGCCAACGACACCGTCGACGTGCTGTTCATCGACGGGGCGCCGTCGACGCTGCAGCTGCCGTCGTCGGTCGAGCTCGAGGTCACCGAGACCGAGCCCGGCGTTCGCGGCGACACCGCCTCCGGCGGCGGCAACAAGCCCGCGACGCTCGAGACCGGCGCCGTCGTCCAGGTCCCGCTGTTCGTCAACATCGGCGACCGCGTCAAGGTCCAGACCGAGTCCGGCGACTACATGTCGCGCGCGTAGCCGAGGATGTCCCGGCGGACGACCCAGCGCCGGCATGCGGTCTTCGCGCTGTACCAGCAGGAGCTGACCGGACGCGAGCTCGACGACGTCTTCGAGCGCGAGGCATCGATCTTCACGCGCTCGCTCGCGCACGCGGCGTATGACCGCCAGGACGACCTCGACGCGCTCATCTCGCGCCATGCGCGCGGCTGGAAGCTGGAGCGCATCGCCCCGCTCGAGCGGGCGATCCTGCGCGTCGCGCTGCTGGAGATGCTGCATCCCGACGCGGTGCCCGGTGACGCCCCGATCCCGCCCGCCGGCGCGATCGACGAGGCGGTGGAGACCGCCAAGACCTTCTGTGGTGAGCAGGCCCCGGGGTTCGTCAACGGCATCCTCGACGCCGCGCTGCACGAGATCGGGAAGAATCCCCAGCCGTCATGACCGACCACCCGCTGCCCGCCATCGACACGACCACCCTCGACACGCTGGTCGACCAGCTCGGCCGCGCCGCCGAGCAGCTCCGCAGCGGCGATCTGTCGACGGATGCCGCCGCGACCCTCGTGGAGGACTGCGCGGCGCTCGCCAACCAGGCCTCGGCCGAGCTCGAGCGGATGTCGCGCGCCGCGTCGGTCGAGCCGGCCCCGGGGCAGGACAGCCTCCTGTAGATGGACGCGGAGGCCGCCGCCGCAGGGTCGTACCCCGACCACCTGCGTGAGCGCGTCGAGGCGTACCTGGCCGACCTGCGGTTCTCCGAGGAGGCGCTGACGTCGGGCCTGGAGGACGCGATGCGCTACTCGCTGCTGGCGGGCGGCAAGCGCATCCGGCCCGTGCTGACGCTGGCGACCGCGCGGGCGCTGGGCGACGACGAGGCGGGCGTGCTGCCGCTGGCGGCGTCGATCGAGCTGATCCACACCTACTCGCTGATCCACGACGACCTGCCGGCGATGGACGACGACGACCTGCGGCGAGGCCGGCCGACGTGCCACGTCGCGTTCGGCGAGGACGTGGCGATCCTGGCCGGCGACGGCCTCTACGCCGAGGCCTTCCGGCACGTGCTGACCCGGCAGGCGGGGGAGCCGCGGAGCCTGCTCGCGGCGGTCGCGGAACTGGCCGCCGCGACGGGCGTGTCGGGCATGGTCGGCGGGCAGTTCATCGATGTCGAGGGCGCCGCGCCGGAGGGCCCCGACGGCCTGCGCCGGCTCCACGAGCTGAAGACTGGGCGGCTGATCGGTGCCAGCGTCGAGTGCGTCCTGCTGCTCGCGGGGGCGCCGGAGCCGGCGACCGCCGCGTTCCGCGACTTCGCCCGCGAGCTCGGCGTCCTGTTCCAGATCGTGGACGACATCCTCGACGTCACGGGGACCGACGCGGAGCTCGGCAAGCCGTCGGGGAGCGACGAGCGCCACGGCAAGCGCACCTATGTGACCGAGTTCGGCCTCGCGGGCGCGCGCGAGCTGGCGCTAGCCTCCCGGGGGAAGGCACGCGAGGCTCTCGCCCTGGCCGCGCCGGACGGCGCGCCGGAGCTCGAGCAGATCACGGACTTCATCGCCTCTCGCCACACCTAGCCACCGATGACCCGCATCCTGGACCGCATCGACCGCCCGCAGGACCTGCACCGCCTCAGCGAGGAGGAGCTGCAGCAGGTCGCGCAGGAGGTCCGCGAGCACATCATCGACACGGTGGGCGAGATCGGCGGCCACTTCGGCGCCAACCTGGGCACCTGCGAGATCGCGGTCGCGCTGCACTCGCTGCTCGACTCGCCGCGCGACAAGGTCCTCTGGGACGTCGGTCACCAGGCATATCCGCACAAGGTGCTCACCGGCCGCCGCGACCAGCTCGCGACGATCCGCCAGTACGACGGCCTGGCGCCGTTCTGCTCGATCGCCGAGAGCGAGCACGACATCATGGGCGCCGGCCACGCGTCGACCTCGATCGGCTACGCGGTCGGGCTCAAGGAGGGCATGCGGCTGAACGGGACGCCGGACGCCGGGAAGGTCGTGGCCGTCATCGGCGACGGCGCGATGACCGGCGGCGTCGCCTTCGAGGCCATCCACCAGGCCGGCGGCCAGGGCACGCCGATCGTCGTGATCCTCAACGACAACGGCATGTCGATCTCGCCGAACGTCGGCGCGATGTCGCGGTACTTCAACCGGGTGCGGCTCAACCCGCGCTTCTGGCATGTGCGCGAGGGCGTCGAGGCACGCCTCACCGAACTGCCCGGCGGCATCGGGGCCGCGTTCGAGAAGCTCGGCCCGCAGCTGAAGGAGTCGATCAAGGCGTTCACCTCGCCGGGCATGTTCTGGGAGGAACTCGACTGGGCCTACGTCGGCGTCATCGACGGGCACGACGTCCACGCGCTGCGGGACGCGCTGCGCCAGGCGTTCGCCGCCGACCGGCCCGTCGTCGTCCACATCGCCACCGTCAAGGGCAAGGGCTTCGCACCCGCCGAGGACGGCGGGCTGGAGGGCATGGAGCGCTGGCACGCGGCCAAGCCGAACTCGATCGTCGACGGCGCGCCGGCGCCCAAGCCCGTCGGCGGGGCCCCCGCGGCGGCCAAGCCGCCGACCTACACCGAGGTCTTCGGCGAGGCCATGGTCGCGGCGGTGGACGCCGACCCCCGCGTCGTCGGCATCACCGCGGCGATGAACTCCGGCACCGGGCTGAACCTCCTGCAGGTCGCCCGCCCCGAGCACTACTTCGACGTCGGCATCGCCGAGCAGCAGGCCGTCCTCTTCGCCGCCGGGCTGGCGCTGGAGGGCCTCAAGCCGGTCCTCGGCATCTACTCGACCTTCCTGCAGCGCGGCTTCGACCAGATCGTCCACGACGTCTGCCTGCAGGAGCTGGACGTCGTCTTCGCGATGGACCGCGCCGGGCTCGTCGGCGACGACGGGCCCACGCACCACGGCGTCTTCGACATCGCGTACCTGCGCCCGCTCCCGAACATCGTGCTGATGGCGCCGCGCGACGAGGCGATGCTCGTGCACATGCTGCACACCGCCATCGGCCATGCCGGGCCCGTCGGCCTGCGCTACCCGCGGGGCGAGGGGACCGGCGCGCCGCTCCCGGCCGCGCCGCAGGCACTCGCGATCGGCCGCGGCGAGATCCTGCGCGAGGGGCGCCGCGTCGCGCTGCTCGGCTACGGCTCGGGGGTCGGGAAGGCGCTCGAGGCCGCCGACATCCTGGCCGAGAGCGGGATCGAGGCGACGGTCGCGGACGCCCGCTTCGCCAAGCCGCTCGATGCGGCGCTGCTCGCGCAGCTCGCCGCCGAGCACGAGCTGCTCGTGACGGTCGAGGAGGGCGTGCTGATGGGCGGCTTCGGCTCGGCCGTCTGGGAGCACTACAACGAGGTCGGCGACCCGGCGCCGCGGATGATCCGCGTCGGTGTCCCCGATCGCTACGTGACGCACGGCAAGCCCGCGCTGCTGCACGCGGAGATCGGCTTCACCGGTGCCGCGATCGCGGGCCGCGTGGCAGCCGCGCTCGGCGTCGGCGGCGAGATCCCGGCGTGACGGGCGGCCGCCCCGAGGCGGTCGATCCGGCGATCCTCGCGGTCCTGGCGCAGGAGGACGCGGCAGGCGAGCCCACGCTGGAACAGGCCCGCGCCGAGTACCTGCAGACCGCGGTCGCGCTGGGCGGCGCGCCCGCCGAGGTCGCCGACGTGCGCGACCTCGTGGCCGGCGCGGTGCCGGTTCGGGCCTATCGCGGACTCGGTGCCGATCCGGCAGCCGCGCCTGCCCTGGTCTGGTTCCACGGCGGCGGCTGGGTGCTCGGCGACCTCGACGGCTTCGACCGCGTCGCGCGGCAGCTGGCGAACGCCGGCCGCTGCGTCTGCGTCAGCGCCGACTACCGGCTGGCGCCGGAGCACCCGTTCCCGGCGGCGACCGAGGATGCGCACGCCGTCGTCGCCTGGGCCACGGGGGCTGGTGCAGCGGTGCTCGGTGTCGATCCCGCCAGGGTGGCCGTCGGCGGCGACAGCGCGGGCGGCCTCCTGGCGGCGTCGGCGGCGCTCGCCGCGCGCGAGCAGGTCACCGCGCAGCTGCTGGTCTACCCGGCGCTGGATCCGCTGGCCCGCGGGGCGTCCCACGTGGACCTCGCGGACGCCCCGTTGCTCACGGCCGCCGCCATGCGGGGCTTCTGGGACGCCTTCCGCGGCGCCCGGGCCGTCGACGACCCGGCACTCGATGTCCTGCGGGGCGAGCTGCGCGGTGCGCCGCCGGCGCGGATCGCCGTCGCGGCGCACGACCCGCTGCGCGACGACGGCCTGCGCTACGCGGAGCTGCTGGCGCAGGCCGGGGTGGAGGCCGCCACCCGGGTCTACCCGACGATGACGCACGGCTTCCTGCGCTGGGGCGCGATCGTCCGCGAGGCCGGCGACGTCATCGCCTGGCTCGCTTCAGGGCTCGGAACCGCCGCAGGCTAGGACCCGCCCGTGGATCGCATGCGGTTTCGGGTCCACGGTCTGTGCCTGCGATGCGCCGACCGGGAAGAGAAACGGCCCGCCGGGAGGGACGGGCCGTTTCGAGGAGGAGCTTTGGAGGAGCTCGGTGTCGGGCCGTCGCGGTGAGGAGGAGGGTCCTTGCGACGACGCTACGTAACACATGGTGCCGTCATCAGACCTTTTCAACTGTGAGGCCGATCACAGTCGCCCGCACGCCGCGGTTCGGCGCTGAGCGGCGCGGCCGGTACCGTTCGCTGTCGGCGATGGAGAAGGTCCGGCTCGACACCCTGCTCGCACAGCGCGGGCTCTTCACCTCGCGTGCCCGCGCGGCGGCGTCGGTCATGGCCGGCGAGGTCCGCTTCGCCGACGGCGCGCGGGCCGCCAAGCCGGGCCAGCTCGTGCGGGACGACATCGCCCTTGCGCTCGACGAGCGCCCGCGCTACGTCTCGCGCGGGGGCGTCAAGCTCGCCAACGCGCTGGACACCCTCGGGCTGGACGTCGCAGCCCGCCGGGCGCTGGACGTCGGCGCCTCCACCGGCGGCTTCACGGACTGCCTGCTGCAGCGCGGCGCCGAGCACGTGATCGCGCTCGACGTGGCCTATGGCGAGCTCGGATGGTCGCTGCGCGAGGACCCGCGCGTGACCGTGCTGGAGCGCACGAACGCCCGGGCGATCCAGCCAGGGGACCTGCCGTACCGGCCGGACCTCGTGGTCTGCGACGTCTCGTTCATCTCGCTGCTGAAGGTGCTGCCGGCGGTCGTCCCGTGCCTCGCGGACCGCTTCGACCTGCTGGCGATGGTCAAGCCGCAGTTCGAGGTGGGGCGCGAGCGCGTCGGCAAGGGCGGGGTCGTGCGCGACCCGCAGACGCGCCGTGACGCGGTCCTGGCGGTCGCCACGGGCCTGCGCGACGCCTGCGGCCTGACGGTGCAGGGCATCGCCGCATCCGGACTTCCGGGGCCCAAGGGCAATCTGGAGACGTTCGTCTGGTTCGCCGAGCCCGGCCGCGGCGGCGCGATCGCCGACCTCGAGCGCGCGGTCGAGGCGGCGGGCGCGTGACGCCGCGCGTCATCGCAGTCCTGTCGCACGCACGGCCCGGGGAGACCGAGGTGGCGTTCCGACGCCTGCTCGCCCTGGCGCGCGAACGCGGGGTCCTGGTGCGCGTCGACGCGGCCGAGGCCGCCAAGCACGGCCTGACGGCGGCGGACGGCCTGGAGATCGGGGACGCCGCGTTCGGTGACGTCGAACTGGCCATCGCGCTCGGCGGCGACGGCACGGTCCTGCGCGCCCTGCGGCGCTTCGCCGGGACGAAGGTCCCGGTCTTCGGCGTCAACTACGGCGAGATCGGCTTCCTGGCGACGGTGGACCGCGATCGCGCCGACGAGGGGTTCGCGAGCGCGCTGGCGGGCGAGTACGAGTCGATCCCGCTCCCGTCGATCCGCCCACGCGACGGTGCCTGGACGTCCGGCGCCTTCGGCGACAACGCGATCAACGACGTCGCGATCACCCGCCGGGCCGGGGACCGGGTCGCCGAGCTGGCCTACGCCGTCGGCGGCGAGGAGGTCGGGCGCGTGCGCTGCGACGGGCTCGTCGTCGCGACGCCGGCGGGCTCGACCGGCTACAACCTCGCCAACGGCGGGCCCGTGCTGGCCTGGGGCGTGGAGGGCTTCGTCGTCTCGTTCATCGCCCCGCACTCGCTGACCGCGCGCGCCCTCGTCGTCGCGCCGGACGACGTGCTCACCGTGCACAACCGGTCCGCGGATCCCGTGGACGTCTCGCTCGACGGGCGGCCGACGGGCGAGCTGGCGCCGGGGGAGACGATCACCTGCGCGTTCCACCGCGGCGCCGCGGAGCTCGCGCTGCTGCCGGGGTCGACGTTCTATCGCCGCCTGCACGAGACGTTCGGCCGCCTGTCGTCGTAGCTCACCGGCCGAGGGTCCGTCCCGCGCCGCTGGTTCACTGACGGCGTGCTCCACGAGCTCCGCGTCGAGAACCTGCTGCTGATCGAGCGCGCCGAGCTGCGGCTGGCGCCCGGCCTCAACGTCATCACCGGCGAGACGGGCGCGGGCAAGACCGTGCTGGCCCACGCCCTCGATCTGCTGCTGGGCGGGAAGGCCCGCACCGGCATCGTGCGGCCCGGGGCCGCCGAGGCCTACGTCGAGGGCGTCTTCGACCTGCCCGCCGAGCTGCGCACCACGCTCGGCGACGCCGTGTCACCCGATGCGGAGGAGCTCGTGCTCGCCCGGCGGGTCGGTGCCTCCGGGCGCACGCGCGCGCTCGTCAACGGCCGCAGCGCGACGGCCGGGGACCTGCGCGACATCGGCGTGGCACTGCTCTCGTTCTACGGCCAGCACGAGCATCGCCGCCTGACGCTTGGATCGGCACAGCTGGACATCCTCGACGGCTACTGCGGGCCGGCACAGCTGGACCTGCGCCGCCGTGCGTCGGCGGCGCACGACACCGCGCGGGACGCGCGCGCGGCGCTCGACGCGCTGCGGGCGGACACCGGCGCGCGCGAGCGCGAGCTGGATCTGCTGCGGTTCGAGCTCGACGAGATCGACCTCGCCGCGCCGGACCCCGGCGAGCACGCCGAGCTGCTGGCCCGCCGCGAGCGCCTGCGCCACCTGGAGGCCCTGCGCGCTGCCGCGCTCGGCGCCGGCGAGGCGCTGGCGCCCGAGGACGGTCCCGGTGCCGCAGAGCTGCTGTCGGCCGGCGGCGGCCTGCTCGACGGGGTCGATGGCGTCGACGCCGACCTCGACGCGCTCGCCGTGCGCTGGCGGGCCGTCGCGCTCGAGGCGACCGACCTGGGCGCGGACCTGCGCCGCTACGCCGAGGGGCTCGAGGGCGATCCGGGCGCGCTGGAGGCCGTGGAGGAGCGCCTGGAGGTCCTCGACCGGCTGCTGCGCAAGCACGGGGGCACGATCGAGGCGGTCCTCGCGCACGCGCACGCCTGCCGGCTGCGGATCGCCGAGCAGGGCGACGCCGACGCCCGCGCCGGCGAGCTCGAGGCGCGGCTGGCGGCCGCGCTGGCCGAGCAGGACGCCGTGGGGCGCGAGCTGCGGGGGGCCCGCGAGGCGGCCGGGCCGCGGCTGGCGCGGGCGGTCGAGGGCGGGCTTGCGGACCT
The DNA here is from genome assembly GCA_046594555.1 of Solirubrobacteraceae bacterium. Taxonomy (GTDB): domain Bacteria; phylum Actinomycetota; class Thermoleophilia; order Solirubrobacterales; family Solirubrobacteraceae; genus F1-60-MAGs163. Next base: position 4,204 of record JBKJRO010000054.1, on the reverse strand, counting down.
GGCGATGGAGGGCGCGCGGTTCGAGGTGCGGCTGGAGCCGCGCGAGGCCGGACCGGCGGGGTCCGACGCGGTCGAGTTCCTGCTTGCGCCCAACAGCGGCGTCCCGGCGGGGCCGGTCCGCGACGCGGCGTCGGGCGGCGAGCTGTCGCGGGTCATGCTCGCGCTGCTGGCGATCGCGGGCGAGGGCCCGGGCTCGACGCTGGTCTTCGACGAGATCGACGCCGGCATCGGCGGTCAGACCGCCCGGGCGGTCGGTGCGCGGTTGCAGACGCTGGCGGGCGAGCGCCAGGTCCTCTGCATCACGCACCTGGCCCAGGTCGCGTCGCTGGCCGACCGGCACTTCTCGATCGAGAAGGACCCCGGGGCCGACCCGGCGCGCACCACCGTGACGCAGCTCGCCGAGGCGCAGGTCGTCGGCGAGCTCGTGCGGATGCTCGGCGGGGACGCCGACGACGTCGGAGCCCGGCGCCTGGCCCGCGAGCTGCGCAAGGCCGCATAGACTCGCGGGCGTCATGGCCGACGCCGCCGCGATCAGCGATCCGCCGGCCGCTGTCAGCGGTCCGGTGCGGCGCGGGCGCAAGACGAAGCTGCTCGTGAAGAAGCTGCGGCCGGGGGAGGTCGCGCTGATCGACCATCGCAACCTGGACCGCGTCTCCGCCGAGGACCTGATCACGGCCGGTGTCGCGGCGGTCCTGAACTGCCGGGCGTCCTCGAGCGGCGACTACCCGAACATGGGCCCGCTGCTGCTGATCGAGGCCGGCGTCCCGCTCGTGGACCTGCCGGACGACGAGTTGTTCGAACGGGTGCGCGACGGTGACCCGCTGGAGATCCGCGGCGGCGAGGTGCGCTCGCGGGGCGAGCTGGTCGCCGCCGGGACGCTCCAGGCGCCAGAAGCCGTCCGCGCGGCGACGGAGGACCGCCGCCGCGACATCGGCGAGGCCCTCGAGGCGTTTGCGAAGAACACCGTCGAGCACATGGTCGAGGAGCGCGAGCTGCTGTCCGGCGGCCTGGCGCTGCCGCGGTTTCGCACGGCCTTCCGCGACCGGCCGGCGCTCGTCGTCGTCCGCGGCGTGGACCACCAGGCCGACCTGCAGGCGCTGAAGCCCTACATCCGCGACGTGCGGCCGGTGCTGATCGGCGTGGACGGCGGGGCGAACGCGATCCTCGAGGCCGGGTTCACGCCCGACATGATCGTCGGCGACATGGACTCCGCGTCCGCCGCGACGCTCGGCTGCGGCGCCGAGCTGGTCGTCCACGGCTACGCCGACGGCCGCGCTCCGGGCAAGGAGTTCCTCGACCAGCTCGGGCTGCCGCACCTGGTCGTTCCCGCCCCGGGGACCAGCCAGGACGTCGCGATGCTCATCGCGCACGAGAAGGGTGCGTCGCTCATCGTCTCCGTCGGCTCGCAGTTCAACCTCGTCGAGTTCCTCGACAAGAACCGCCGCGGCATGTCGTCGACGTTCATCACGCGGCTGCGGCTGGGGGAGAAGATCGTCGACGCCAAGGGGGTCAGCCGGCTCTACCGCCCCGCGCCCGGGATCTGGCCCGTGTTCCTGCTGCTCGGCGTGGGCGTCCTGGCGCTGGTCGCCGTGGTCCTGGCGACGCCCGGGCTGCGCGACGTGGCCGACCTGCTGTGGCTCAAGCTGCGCCTGCTCACGGGCGGCGGGTAGGTTCCGGCCCCGATGTTCGACGTTCGCTATCACGCGCTCTCGCTCGTCGCCGTCTTCGTCGCGCTCGTCGTCGGCCTGCTGCTGGGTGTGGCGATCGGGGACGCGGGGCTGGTGTCGGGCGCCGAGAAGTCGCTGCGCAAGACGCTGCGCGGTGACGTGCGCCAGGCCCAGCGCGAGCGCGACGACGCTCGCGACCAGGTGGCGGCGGCGCTCGGCTATCAGCGCGAGAGCTACCCGCTGCTCGTCAGCCAGCGGCTCACCGACCGCAACGTCGGGCTGCTGTTCCTCGGCAAGCCGTCGGCCGCGCTCGCCGGGGACGTCCGCGACGCGCTGCGCGGCAGCGGCGGCACGCTCACGGGCACGCTGGCGCTGAGCCTGCCGCCGGATCCGGGCGAGATCGCCGGTGCCGCCGGGGCGACGCGCTACCGGGACGTCGACACGCGGCCGGCGCTGCTCGAGCCGTTCGCCGCGCGCATCGGCGGCCAACTCGTCACGCCCGGGGGGCGGCTCCTGCGCAAGGAGAAGCAGGTCCTGTTCCCGACCCGGGCGGGCCAGGTCGGCCCGTTCGACGTCGTGGTAGTCGTCCGGCTGCCGCGGACGATCGACGACGCGGCCGACCGCGTGGCCGCAGCGACGCTCGAGAGCGGGCTGGTCAGCGGGATCACCGGCGCCGGGGCGATCGCGGTCGGCGTCGAGCCGACGACCACCGCGCCCTCATCGGTGCCCTGGTTCCGCTCGCGCGACCTGGCGACGGTCGACGACATGGGCGACATCGCCGGCGCCGCCGCTCTCGTGTTCGCCCTCGGCGGCGCCCAGGGCAGCTTCGGGACGGGCCCCAACGCGTCGAGCCTGCTGCCGGACGCGGCGAGCATCACCCCGCGCTAGGCGGCCGGGTCGAAGTCGAGCGCGCAGCTGTTCATGCAGAAGCGCTGCCCGCTCGCTCCGGGGCCGTCGTCGAAGACGTGGCCCAGGTGCCCGCCGCAGCGGGCGCAGACGACCTCGGTGCGCGTCATGAAGTGCGAGCCGTCGGTCCGCAGCTCGACGGCCCCGGCGACCATCGGGTCGGTGAAGCTCGGCCAGCCGGTGCCGGATTCGAACTTCGTCGTCGCGTCGAACAGCGGCGCCGAGCACCCCGCGCAGCGATAGACGCCATCGCCCTTCTGATCCACGTAGGCGCCAGTGAACGGGGCCTCCGTCGCGGCCTCCCGCAGGACCGCATAGGCGTTCGGGTCGAGCTCCGCCCGCCACTGCTCCTCGGTCTTCACGATCTTCGCGTCGCTGCTCATGTGCACTCCTGAAGGGTTGAAGAGGGTTTCCACCACGGTCGCCGGAACCCCCGCGGACGTTACGCCGTCCGGCAGAGGCGATCTGCCCCCGCCCCGTGGCGGCGAGCCGGGGAAGTCGGTCTGACCCAGCCCCGCCCGCCGCCGCGGCGGCGGGGGCGACCACCAGCGCAACCACCAGCGCAACGACCACAACCGTTCCATCACCACGCCCCGCTAGGTTCCACGAGTGCGCGCGCTGCCCCTCATCCTCTCGACGGTCACAGCGCTCGCCCTGGCCCCCTCGCTGCTGCGGTTCCTGCGCGACAACGGGCACGTCCGCGCGAACTACCGTGACGCGTCGATCGCCTGCCCGCTGGGGCTGCTGATCCCCGCCGCGGCGCTCGCCGCGCTGGTCCCGCTGGCCCTGCTCGACGGCCTGTTCGACTCGCGGACCCTCGAGCTCCCGGGGCTGTTCGTCGTCCTCGGCGTGGCCGTCCTGGGCGTCGCCGACGACGCGTATTCGGGCGTATCGCGAGGCCTGCGCGGTCATGGCGCGGCCGCGCTCGCGGGCGGGTTCTCGACCGGGGCGCTGAAGGCCGTCGGAACGCTGGGCCTCGCGCTCACCTGGGCGGCGCTGACCGAGCACGAGGTCGCGCGCTTCCTGCTCGTCGCGGCGGTCGTCGTGCTGGCGACGAATCTCTTCAACCTCTTCGACCTGCGGCCCGGCCGCTCGGTCAAGGCGTTCGTGCTGCTCGCCGCGGCGCTGACGCTCGGCTCGCTCGACGACGGACCGCTCCTGGGCCTGGGCCTCTGGGCCGGCCCGATCGTCGTCGCGGGCGCCTACGACCTGCGCGAGCACGGCATGCTCGGCGACACCGGATCCAACGTCGTCGGCGCGGTCGCGGGCCTCTGGCTCGCGTTGACGCTGTCGACCGCCGGCCTGGCGATCGCGGCGGCCGCGCTCGTCCTCATCACCGCCTACGGTGAGTTCCGTTCGATCAGTTCCCTGGTCGAACGGACCCCGGGGCTTCGTCACCTAGACTCACTCGGGAGGGTGCATGTCTGACGCGCAGCGCAAGACCCGCTTCATCTTCGTCACCGGCGGTGTCGTCTCGTCCCTCGGAAAGGGGATCGCCGCCGCGTCGATCGGGCGCCTGCTCGTCGCGCGCGGGCTCACCGTGGGCCTGCAGAAGTTCGATCCGTACATCAACGTCGACCCCGGCACGATGTCGCCCTACCAGCACGGCGAGGTCTTCGTCACCGAGGACG
>JBKJRO010000068.1:0-7480 GCA_046594555.1 Solirubrobacteraceae bacterium | reverse complement strand
CAGATGTGGAAGAACTGCAGGTGCGGCTCCTCGGTGAACGGGATGCCGCCGCGATCGAGCGCCCACCGCGCCTTCTCGCAGAAGTGGCTGATGGGGATCGTGATCAGCCGGGGCTGCATGGGGCGGTCTCGCCGGTCGGGCGCGTCAGCCGACGCGGCGGACCCAGCCGGCGAGAGCGATGATCTGCGCAGCGACCTGGTCGCGCGCCTTGGCGTCCGCGAGTTCGCCGTCGTCGCCGAACAGCGGCCCGGCCCGTGAGAGGTAGACCTCGGGCTTGGGCAGCACCAGCGCGCCGGCGAACTGCAGGACCTGACGCAGGTGCGTCTGCGAGCGGATCGTGCCGAAGCCGCCGGGTGACGCGCCGACGAACGCTGCCGGCTTGCCGGTCAGCGGCGGGGCGGGCGGGCGCGAGGCCCAGTCGATCGCGTTCTTCAGGACCCCGGGGATCGAGCTGTTGTACTCCGGTGTGCAGAAGAGCAGCGCGTCGGCCTGCGCGATCGCCTCGCGCAGCGCGACCACGCCCTCCGGGAGGCCGGCGGCCTCGACGTCCCCGTCGTACAGCCCGACGTCGTGCAGTTCGTGCACGACGACCGTGACGCCCTCGGGGGCGAGGTCGACGGCGGCGTGGGCGAGGGCGCGATTCATCGACGCGGCGCGCAGCGCGCCCGGGATGGCGAGGATCTGCATGCCCGTCAACGTAGTGGTGCAGGCCCGCCGGGTGCGCGGGGGAGGCCAGGCGGCTGGAGGCGCACCCGACCTCCCTCGCTGTGACAGGTATCGACTGCCGGCGCCCCGACCGGCGGTCGGGCCGTTGCAGGCGCGCGCCGCTCAGCGCGCGCCGAGGGTGTCCCGCAGCCCCTGGGCGGCGGCATCGCCGATGCGGCGGAAGATCAGCGCCAGCGCGGGCTCGGCCAGGCGCAGCGGCCCCTTCAGCGAGAGCCGCGCGTCGTAGGTGACGCGCGAGCCCGAGCCGTCGGGCTCGACGACGATCTCGTCGAGCGAGATGGTCGTCGCGTTCTCGCCCCGCAGGAGGACCCGGCGCGGCTCCTCGAGCTGCTCGACGACGTAGACGAGCGGCACCTCGCGGCCCAGGAAGCGCGCGACGATCTCGACCTTCGAGCCGACGTGGACCGGGCCCGCGGTGAGCCGCGTGGCCCGGGCGACGCCCGGGTCCCACTCGGCGGCGGTCGCGAAGTCGCTGAGGTAGGCGAAGACCTCGCCGGGGGGCTTCGGGGAGTCGATGGTGGTCGTGTAGCGCGGCACGGGGCTCCTGGCGGTGGCTGTCCACCGGAGGCTACGAGGCGCGCCCCCGCGCCGGTTGACGGGCCGCGATCCGGGCGCGGCGCGCGAGCCGGTCGTGCATGGCCGCCGCGCGATACTGCCGCGATGCTCCCGAGGACCTCATGATCGAGCGGCGTGCCCCAGAGTGGCAGGTGTGGACCGCCCTGTGGATCGTCTACATCGTCTGGGGATCGACGTACCTGGGCATCCGGGTGCTGGTCGAGACGGTCCCGCCGCTGCTCAGCACCGGCGCGCGGTTCATCTGCGCGGGTGCCGTCATCTGGCTCGTCGTGCTGGTTCGCGGTGGTCGCCGGGCCGCGCGCCCGGCACGTCGCGAGGTCGCGGCGGCGGCGCTCGTCGGCGCGTTCCTGATCCCGTGTGCGACCGGGCTGATCGCCATCGCCGAGTCCCGCGGCGCCCCGTCGAGCTACGCCGCGCTGATCTTCGCGTCGATCCCGCTGTGGGTCGTCCTGCTGCGGCGCGCGACCGGTGAGCGGCCGTCGCGCCGGGCGTACGCGGGCGTCGCCGCCGGATACGCAGGCGTCGCGCTGCTGCTCGTCGGCGGCGAGCGGCCGGCCGGCGTCGCGCTGGGCAGCGCGGTGCTGCTGGTCGTCGCCGCGCTGTCGTGGTCGATCGGGTCGGTCTGGTCGCGCCATCTGCCGGCACCGGACGACGCCGCGCTGACGACCGCCCTGACGACGACCTGCGGCGGCGCGCTCGCGGTGCTCGCGGGGACGCTGCGCGGCGAGTGGTCGGATCTGCAGCTGTCCGCGATCTCGGGCCGGTCGATCGCGGCGTTCGCCTATCTCGTCCTGATCGGGTCCGCCGTCGGCTTCAGCGCGTTCGTCTGGCTCGTCCAGCACGCGCCGATCTCACGCGTGACGACGTACGCGTACGTCAACCCGATCGTCGCGCTGGTCCTCGGGCGACTCGCGTTCGACGAGCCGGTCCCGGCCGTCGCGCTCGCCGGCGCCGCGATCGTCATCGGCTCCGTCGCCGTCGTCGTCCGCGCCGAGCCGGGGTAGTGCGCACGGGGTTTTGGGCGACCGCGCGCAGTTGTCGGCGCTGGGGGCACCACACGTGCGCGCGGTCGAGCGGGTGCGCGCCGATCCGGGCTGACCGCCGTCATGCGGGAGGGGCGCGGCCCCGTGTTCCAGAGGCCGCGCCCCTCGACGCTGAACCAGCACACCCGGTCCGGACAGGGAGTGACGAACCGGGCGCGGCACCATCGTGGCCGACGCCGTTCCAAGCGCCGGTAAAGCCTTGGCGCGGGTCAGCTGAAGAGCTCGCGCGTGTCCGGGCCCTGGTGGGTCTCGGCGAGCGCGGTGATCGCGTCGACCGTGCGGCGCAGCTCGGCGACGTGCGGGGCCGCGTACGGCCCGAGCCGCTCGCGCTCGCGCTCGAACGCCAGCGCCAGCTCGCGGTAGTAGACGCGCGTCGCGAGTCCCTGGCCCTGACCGAAGCGCGCCCACAGCGCGTCGCCGTGGGTGCGGTAGTCGAGCAGGATCGAGCGCGCGTTGTGCAGCTTGTCGGCCAGGGCGACGCGGAGCGCGGCCGGCGACTTGCCGGGGAAGCCGTCGAGGTATGCCCGCTTGCGGGCGTACCAGGCGCGACCGCCGCCCGGCTCGTCCTCGCCGTCGACCGTGTCGCTGTTGGCCAGCACGATCGCGGCGACGGCCGGGCCGAACCCCGCCTCGATCAGCGCCAGCGCGGCGCGGCCGCCGCCGTCCTCCACGACGTCGTGCAGCAGACCGCCGATGGCCTCGTCCTCGTCGCCGTGCATCTCGAGCACGAGCGACGCCACGGCCAGCAGGTGGGCGCTGTACGGCACCGGCGTGCCCTTGCGCAACTGCCGCGCGTGGTGGGCCGTCGCGAGGTGCAGCGCGCGGTCGAAGCGCTCGGTCAGGAGGGGGCTGTCCGTGAACGATTCGGCCACCGCCCGCCAGCATCGCAGGCGGGTCGCGGGCGGCGGGCGGCGGTCAGTCGGCGGGGCCGGTGACGTCCCGGCCGCAGACGAACTGCGCCAGGCCCGACACGCGCTGCTCGATCTGCTCCAGGCCCTCGTCCTCGAGCGCGTCGACGAGTTCCTCGCGGCCGAAGACGCGCACGCCGGTGACGGCGCGGACCAGCGGTCCGGTGCGGTGGGCCGGGAGCGGGCCGCGGTGGCAGCTGGAGAGCAGCGCGATCCGCCCGCCCGGCGCCAGGACGCGCGCGAACTCCGTGATGGCGGCCATCGGATCCTCGATCAGGTACAGCGCCGCGAAGCAGCAGACCGCGTCGAACGTGTCGTCGGCGAACGGCAGCGCGCGGGCGTCGGCACGCACGTAGGCGAGGTTCGGCGCCAGCGGCTCGCGCAGCGCCCGCTCGAGCATCGTGGCCGACGCGTCCAGGCCGACGACGAGGGCGTCGCCCGCGACGCGCGCGAAGTCCCGGGTGAAGTGCCCCGTCCCGCAGGCGACGTCCAGCACGAGGTCGCCCGGCAGCAGCGCCAGCATCCGGCGCGCGATCCGCCGCTCCTCGCCCATGCCCGGTCCCATCGCGCCCATCAGGACGCGGCCGGCGAGCGGCCGCCAGGCGCGCTCGTAGATGCGCGGCAGCAGGCTGCTGGTCATCAGCTGCTGGCCGGGGTGGGCGCCCGTCGGGTCGGCGGGGCCGAGGAGGTCGAGGTAGCCGTGGCCGATGTCCGGCGAGGCCGGCCGGCGGTCCGGCACGAGCAGCTCGATGGTCCGGTCGATCGGGGTCTTGTGCGTCGTGGTCGGCATCGTCAGGCCACGGTAACGCCCGGGTCAGTGCCGGGCGTGGCCGGGATCGCCGGGCAGCCGCAGGGGGTGCGCCGCGATCCCGGCGGGCCGTGCCGCGATCCGCGCCCCGACGCCGCGATCGCGGATCCGCCGGAAGGCCTCGGCGACGCGCTCTGCGTCCAGCCGCGGGTGGGCCTGCGGGATGCCTTGTGATGCTCGTGCTGGCATGGCCGGAATCTCGCAATGCCGGCGCGACGGCGCATCGGTGGCGGGCCGCGCCCGGCTTCGGGGAATCCCTGATGCGCGCGCGGGTGGCACGCGCGGCCGGTCGCGCTCCTAGCATCTGTCTCCGCCGCCATGCCCCGCGCCCCCGATCTAGCCGGCCGCGTCCTCGACGACCGCTACGAGCTCCACGGCCTGATCGGCGAGGGGACGTTCGGCCGCGTCTACGCCGGTCGCGACCGGCGCCTGCGACGGCCGGTCGCCGTCAAGGTCATCAAGCCCTGGTGGTCGGACGATCCGGCGTGGGTCGAGCGCTTCGAGCGCGAGGCGCAGCTGCTCGCCCGCGTGAACGACCCCGGCATCGTCCAGATCTTCGACGTCGGGCACGCGGAGGAGGGCCTCTACTACGTCGCCGAGCTGATCGACGGCGAAAGCCTCGCCGAGCGTCTGCGCGACGGTGCCCTGGACCCGTCCGAGGCCGCCCGGATCGCGCAGCGGCTCTCGCGCGCGCTCGCGCACGCGCACGCGCAGCGCGTCGTCCATCGGGACGTCAAGCCGGCGAACATCCTGCTCGCCGCCGACGGCAGGGTGAAGGTCAGCGACTTCGGCGTCGCGCGGCTCGCCGAGGGCAGCTCGCACGGCGCGGGGGGCACGGCGATCGGGACCCCGCGCTACATGTCGCCCGAGCAGGCCCGCGGCCTGCCGACGACCGCCGCCAGCGACGTCTACGGCGTCGGCGTCGTGCTCTACGAGATGCTTGCCGGCACCCCGCCGTTCGCCGGCGAGTCGGCGGTGGACGTCGCGGTGCGCCACCTGCACGACGCCCCGCCGCCGCTCCCGGGCGAGGTCCCCGCGGCGCTGGCGGCGATCGTCGCCCGCGCACTCGCGAAGGACCCGGCCGACCGCTACCCGGACGGCGGCGCGATGGCCGACGCCCTGACCGCCGTCGCGGCCACGCTCCCGCCGCCGCGGGCCGCACCGCGTGCCCGGCGCGGCCCGGTCGTGACCGACCCCGACGCGCACACGAGCCTGGCGGGCACCTCCGTGATGGGTCCCGACGCGCCGACCCGGATCGTCGCTGCGGACGCGAGCGCGGACGACGCCACCCGGATCTCGCGGCGCCGTCCCGCGCCGCCGCAGCCGCGCAGGCGCTGGTCGCGCCGGCGCCGGCGCCGCGTCGTGCTGGGCACGCTCGCGGCGTTCGCCGCGCTGATCGCGATCTCGCTCGTCGTCCACGGCTCGCGCACGACCGTGCCGCAGGTGCTCGGCCTGCGCCGCGGCGGCGTCCAGGCGCGCGCGGTGCGCGCCAACCTGAAGGCGCGGTTCGAGCGGCGGTACTCGTCCCGGCGCGCGGGTATGGCGATCGCCCAGCGCCCGGGCGCGGGCGAGCGCGCCGGCAAGGACTCGGACCTGCGCGTGACGCTGAGCGCCGGTCCGCGGCCGGTCCCGGTGCCGCTCGTCACCGGCCAGGACGTCGCCGCGGCGCGCGCGGCGCTCAAGGAGCGCAAGCTGCTGGCGCGCGTGACCGAGGTCTCCAGCCCGGGCAGCGTCGCCGGCACCGTCGTGCAGCAGTCGCCCGCGCCACCGGCGACCGCGGCCCCGGGGTCGACCGTCGTACTCGGCGTCGCGGCCGCGCCACAGTGGCGCACGGTGACGTCGTTCTCCGGGCGCGACGACGGGAAGTCGGTCGCGTTCAGGATCCGCGGCCAGCGCTGGCGCGTCGTCTATCGGATGGCGTACGACGGCAGTTGCACGCTGCTGCTCGTCTGCTTCGGCCCGCGGGCACAGGCGCGCACGGTTCCGGGCGATCAGCGCGCCGATTCGTGGAGTCTCGACAAGGGCACGGGCAAGGTCCGCACGATCGAGAGCGGGGCCGGCATCTACCAGCTGACGATCTCCGGTGGCGACGACCACGCGCTGTGGGGCATGGAGGTCCAGGACTTCTCGTAGTGCGACGCAGCGGGGTGCTTCGGCGTATCCTCGGGACTTCGAGTTCATGGATGACCTCTCGGCGCGTCGGGTGTCTCACCAGACGCACCGGCCGTTTTCTTCCCCAAGCAGGAGCGCGACACAGGCATGACGACACCCGCACTCCGCAGCGCCCGCCGCGCGCTGCCGATTCTCGCCCTGACGGCTGCGCTGCTCGTGATGGCGCCGGCCGGAGCGTCGGCGAGCACGCTGCTGCACTCGTGGAACGCGGACGGGACGGCAGGTGACCCGGTCGGAGGGCTCAGCGGCACCCCGGTCGGCTTCTCCGGCTCCGCGTACGTGAACCCCGGTCACAACGACAGCATCGCCGCGTTCAATCTCAACGACAACACGACCAACCAGGCAATCAGCTTCGCTCCCGTCCCCGACTTCTACCCGGTCGGCTCGTTCACTGTTGACGCCTGGGTCAAGACCAGCGTGACCCAGGGCCTGATGGAGGTCATGGCGATGGACGAGTGTGCGGGAACTGCGGACGTGCCAGGTGTCGGGCAACCCCGACGGTGCGAGGACCCTGTCGCGGCCCAGTCCACCTCCAACTCCCTGTCCACCTGGCAGCTCGGAGTCAAGGACGGGCGCGCGTATGCCTTTGTGCGGGACGCCAATGGCGGTGGGCTTGCCGCTGAGAGCCGCGGGCAGCGACTGCAGGCGTCGCTCTTCGCGCCGCAGACCTCCGACGGGCAGTGGCACCAGCTCGCGCTCATCGTGGACCGCGAAGCAGGCAGGATCGCGCTCTATCAGGACGGCGTCGTGATGGGCGAACAGATCATCACGGACGGCGCCAGCGGTTCGTTCCTGAACGTCGACGGCGAGGTCGACAAGGTCGAAATCGGGGGCCGCGGTAGCCAAGCAAACCCCGTCGACGATGAGTTCCGCGGCCTGGTCGATGACGTGCGCTTCTTCTCAGGCGCCGAGTACCCGGACAAGACGCCGCCCGACGTCAAGGGCCAGATCCTCGGCGACACGACTGACGGCTGGTACACGAGCGACTTCGTCGCGGTGCGCTGGACGATCCGCGACGAGTCCATCGTCCGCAGCACGTCGAACTGCAATGACACCGAGATCACCGAGGACACGCCCGGGGTGACCGTGACGTGCTCGGCGTCCAGCGCCGGCGGGACGACGCCGACGTGGGTGTTCGTCAAGCGCGCCGCGACGCCGCCGGTGCTGACGTGCGATCAGCCGTCCGACCAGCGCTACGCCGTGGGCGACAAGGCCACCATGTCGGCGTCGGTGACGGACGCGACGAG
>JBKJRO010000052.1:0-20431 GCA_046594555.1 Solirubrobacteraceae bacterium | reverse complement strand
TCTAGACTGCTCGTCGTCGCGCCCTCGCGGGCACGACCGTGGTGGGCGTAGCTCAGTTGGTAGAGCTCCTGGTTGTGGTCCAGGCGGTCGCGGGTTCGAGTCCCGTCGCTCACCCCTTAGGAAGCCCTGGTAGTGCGGGGTTTCTGTGGTGTTGCAGGGGTTTTGGGGTGGCCCTGGGGTACCGAATGGGTACCAAAGTCGCGGCAAGCCGATGGAGCTCGGCTCATAACCCGAAGGCCGCGGGTTCGAATCCCGCCCCCGCTTTGACGCCAAGATCCGCAGCGGGGGATTCAGGGGCGCTTCGGTCACGTTGCCGGTCATTCCTCCTCGTCATCCACGTGCAGGACCAGTGCGTCTCCAGAATTCCACCGATTGGCTGTCCGAGCCTCGACGTCAGCCTTGTGAACGTCGGCGCAGCCGCAGGTGGCGCCTGAGACCTCCCGAGCTTCGCCCGCGGAAGCCACGGCTTCGTACCCCAGGAGGGGGTCCCCATCAGTCAGCGCGAGCACCGCGTCAAGAAGTCACTGCCGTCCTGCCGCGTAGGTGCCGATCGCGCCCGCAGGCTGGCCGTACTGTTGTGGTGTGGACTTCCTGCGGGTCGAGCTTCAGGCCTCACGCAGTCGGCTAGCTGATCTTGAAGACTTCTACGCCAGTCAGCTTGGCATGAAGAGGGTCGCTGGCGGTTTCGCAGTCGGAGTTTCGAAATTGGTCTTTCGAGGCGCTGACGGAGAGCCGTTTTACCACTACGCACTGCTTGTCCCCGGTGATCGCTTCTCTGCGGCCTTGACCTGGGCGCGCGACCGAACCGATCTGCTTCTCGGCGGCGACGTCGATGAGGTTGTCTTCGAGTTCGACAACTGGAACGCGCAGGCGTTGTATTTCCACGATCCGGCGGGCAACATCGTCGAACTGATCGCGCATGGTGGCGTGGGCGAGACAGGCAAGACCGCGGCGTTCGACGCCTCAGAGCTGCTCGGGATCTCGGAGGTCGGTTTGGTCGGAGACCCTGACGAGATTGCGATCAGCCTTGAACGGCTTGGCCTTCGGCAATGGGACGGCGCGCGGTTGCCCGGACGGCTTGCCTTCGTCGGTGAGCGCGGCAAGACGTTCATCGCGGCGGCCGAGGGACGCGGCTGGCTGCCGACGGGCCGACCTGCTGAGGGGCATCCAGTCGACGTCGTGATCACGGGGTCGCCCGAGGGCGAGGTGACTGCATCCGGTCACCGGATCCGTCGCGTAGCCCGGATCGTGCAGTAGTGGCCCAGGGCCATGCGGCTCGTGTCCGATTCCGGCCGTCGTATCTCGCAGGTCGCCACTGACCTGGGGATCAAGTACGAGTCGCGGCGCCAGTGGGTTCGACGATGGGGGCTCGCGGGCTGTGCTGTCGTCACGAAGGCCGGCCCGGGTAGCCGGCCTGTTTGAGCGCGCGACGTGCCCGCATGAAGGGCGCCGGGTCCAGAGGGTGTCGCAGGAGGTTCCGCCTGAAGCTGCCCGGGATCACGCGGCTGAAGAATTCCCCCACGTCAAATTCCGCGCAGACGGCGTTCACGTAGTCGCGCGGGATGCCGGAGCGAAGCCGCCCATTGCTGACATCGACCAGGTCCGCGCGCCGGAAGCCGTCGGCCAGGCGTGAGTCTTCGCCGCGGCATCTCGTGAGGCGGTGGTGCTCGGCGATCACGACGGCGAGCTCCGCAGCCCACGCCCGACGTCCGGTCTGTTCTAGCCAGGCATCCTGCGCCCGGATCGATGGCGCCAGGTAGTCAAGCCCGCTGAACACATCGAGATCGTGGAACGCGGCCGCGATGGCGAGCTTGTCATCGCTGTCGTTCTCGTCGGGTACCAGGGCGCGCGCGAAGTTCAAGACGCGGTAGACATGGGCGCGATATCCGGCGTAGCCCTCCTTGTCGCCACCAGCGTGATCGCGGTGGCTATCGAGGATCTCCTCCACCAGGGCGTGGGTGTAGACGATCTCGGGCAGTGTCATGTGCGCCACCGTAGTCGTCGTCACCGCTGGTGTCAACGATGTGGACACCAGCGTGTACATCCCCTACTGTCTCGGCCATGGCGAAGGGCACAGCAGGTAGGACACGGACCAACGGTGTTGACCGCGGTGCGCGCCTGGATCGCGAGCGGATCGTCGCAGCCGCGCAGCGGATCCTCGACACCGAGGGACTGGGCGCGCTCACGATGCGGCGCATCGGCGCCGAGCTGGATGTCGATCCCACGGCCGTCTACCGGTACTTCCGCGACAAGGACGAGCTGATCACCGAACTCGCCGACCGCGCGTTCATGAGCATCCCGCTCCCGGACCCCGAGCTGTCGTGGCAGGACCAACTGCGCCACCAGCTGCGTTGTGCGCTCGGGCTCTATCGCTCGAACCCCGAGTTCGCGATGAGGCTCGTTCACCAGGATCCGGACACCCCGGGCCTGAAGCGCGTCGCCGAACACACCCTCCGCCTGCTCGCCGACGCCGGCCTCGAGCCGCGCGAGGGCGCACTCGCGTATCAGCTGCTCACGAACTACGCCGTCGGGTCCGGGCTCTTCATGGGCCAGCTCACGCTGGACGACTGGGGACCGGAGAAGCTGTCCGCACTGCAACGGACCTACGCCGCGCTCCCGCCCGACGCTTTCCCGCAGTGCGTCGCGGCCGCACCGTTTCTGTTCTCGGACGAGGACGAGGGCTACGAGCTCGGCGTCGATGCACTCGTCGACATGATCGAGCGACTCGCGAGCTCTGGCGCCACGCAACCGCGTCGCAAACCATCGAAGCGCACCACCACCAGCAAGGACAGGAACTGATGTCGAGCCCCGTTGGATGGCTTCAGCCACCGCAGCGCTCCGACTCGCGCTCGACGCGCAATTCGACGGGGCCTGTCCGCCCGCCGGAACCCGCGCGCAGGTCGCGGATGGCGGCGCGCCGACGGGTGGATGGCGTCCGCGGCTCACTCGCAAATCCTGCTCACCCCAGATCCTCTCCGCGGGTGGCCGGTCCGTTAGCGGCGAGGTGCCCGACGCCGGGGAAGAACCGTCGTACGTCGCCAGGCTCGTCGAGCGCGACGTCGCAGCGTGGCGGAGTCAGCGCGTGCGGGACGGGATCGCCGACGACGCTGAGCTACTCGCCGCCGTTGCGCAGCCAGCTTGACGAGCTCGTCGACCGGCTCGAGTGGCGGCTCGATCGAGCGAGCGGGAACAGGCCCACGTAGGGCCGCGTCAGACCCGCGACGCGGGCTGCGCGACAGCGTTGCGTCGCGCTTCCTCGTAGAGCGGCTCCGGGGCATGTCGAGCCCGTCGGGCCACGCGATCGTGCCGAGCTGCGCGTCGACGAGGACTTCAGCGAACCGCGCGGGATCGCGTAGTGGCTCGAAGACGCCGCGCCATTCGTGCTCCTCGAATGCGATCTCACCGACGGTGCCGTCGTGGAACGTGAGGCGCAGGCGATGATCGCCGACGACCTCGACCCCGGTGACGCGGACCAGCGGTGGCACCTCAGCCATGAGGCCAGTCTTACGGCAGCGGGTCAGTCCCGTCGCTCACCCCTCGGGGTGCCGCACGCGCGCTGGTGCGCACATCGTGCAGGTGTGCACGCAGAAGTGTGCAGCCGGGGCAGTCCGATGCGCGGGGCGGTACGGACGTGATGGCCGGATTCCCGGCGTACCGTCGGGGCCATGGTCGTCCTTGCGCTGCTGGTGGTGCTGGGGGCGCTGCTCGCGCTCATGGCGCTGCTCGTGCTCGCGGGGCTGTCGGCGCCGCTCGCCGCGGTGGTCGCCGTCGGCGGCATCGTGGCGGTGATGGCCTGGTTCGTCGCCGAGCGTCTCTGACCGGCGACCCGCCCTGCATCGGGCGCGGTCCCGCGGCGCCGGTGCGACGCGGGACCGCTGCCACTGCGGCTAACCCGGCACCGGCTCGTGCTCGCGCGGTGCGTTGGAGTACGCGTCGGCGGGCTCGAGGAACCCGCGCAGCTGCTCACGCAGCGCCGGGGTGTCCTCGTGGCCATGCACCGAGGCCGCGTGCTCTGCGGCTGCGCGGACGACCTCATCCTCCTCGCCGATGATCGTCAGCGAGCAGTTGGAGTCGCTCGGCCAGCGACGGCAGTCAGCCATCATTCGTGCCATAGACAACCTCCTTGGTCGATGCCCATGGTCCTCCTGCGACCGGCATGCGTCAACCCGTCGGCGCGAATCCCGCCGCTCGCCCGTCAGTGCAGCAGGCGTTCCTCGAGCAGCTCCGAGGGGGTCTGCACCGCGTCGAGCAGTCGCCCGACGGCGTGGTGCGCCTCGACCGGGTGGCGCAGCGGCAGGGTCCGGTCGACGACGTGGATCGGGTGCTGGTTCCCGCTGCGCTCGCTGACATAGCCGGACGCGCCGAGGTCCGCGAGGATCGCGGTGACGTCCGCCTCGGTGATCCCGAGCTCGGCGGCGAGGTCGGCCGTCGCGCCGCGCGGGTCCCGGGCGAGCAGGACCAGGACGTGGGCGTGATCGGTGAGGAACGTCCAGTCGGTCATGACGCGAGGATAGGCGCCGGCGATCCCGGCGGTCGAGGTTCTGCGAGACTCGCCCGATGGGTGTCCCCCGATGGCGGATCGGGCTCTGCGCGGCGGTCGCCCTGGCGCTCGTCACCGCCGCGTCGCCGCTCGCGCAGGCCGAGCCCTCGGCCACCTTCGCCACCAGCCTGCGCCTGCTGAACCAGCCCGCCGGGCGACCGTGGGCGGTGAAGCTGAACCTCGGCGGCGAGTTCACCGACTCGGAGGGCATCGACGCGCAGCCGGTCCTGCAGACGCTGACGTTCGACCTGCCGGACGCGACCGTGAACGTCGCGGGCGTCCGGACGTGCAGTGCCGCGCCGACCGTCTCGGTCGGCAACGACGTCGACGTGTGCCCGCCGCGGCTGGCCGTCGGGTGGGGCACGTCGGACGTCCAGCTCCGCCGGCCGCCGGGCATCGACCTCCGCGGTCACCCGCCGTTCTACGCGTACCACCTGCGGACCGCCCTCTACATCGGCCCGAAGGTCGCGGGCGGGCGCGTCCTGATGGTCATCGGCAACGGGGTCAATTCGCCGATGACGGTGATCATGCGCGGCGTCCTGCGCCGCGCGCCATCGGGCTGGAACTACACGCTGCCGATCCCGCTCGTCCGCGATCCCGAGATCGGCGTGATGAAGGTGCAGCGCTTCACGATGACGGTGGGCGGCTTCAACCGCGCCCGGCCGCGCCGCTGGTTCATCGAGGCGCCGCGCGTCTGCCCGGCGGCGGGCTTCGCGTTCAGCATGCGGACACAGTTCGAGGGTGCGGCGCCGCTGACGTCGGCGCTCGGCTTCGGCTGCGAGCTCGTCGGCGTCTAGGCGAAGGACCTGAGCGACGCCTGGTCGCGTTGCGCATGACATGCATGCACGGTGCGACCCGGATGAACAACCCGCTCAGGAACTACGACTAGAGCAGGCCCGAGCGCCGCAGGAAGTCGATCTGGTCGCCCGCGATCCGGTCGGGCAGCTCGCCCAGGAACGGCCCGAAGTGGTCGGCGTCGTAGCGGTGCAGCTCGCCGCGCGGCGCCCGCTCGGCGAGCTTGGCGACCGACCCGTCGTGCACCGACACGTCGCGCTCGCCGAGGCCGACCCACAGCGGGACGGTCACCTTGCGCGCGCGGCTGAGCGGTCGCAGCAGGGCGATGGTGAGGAACAGGCCGGGGGAGATCTCGTTGCGCCACGGCGAGCCCGCGGGGGCCGACGCCGCGAAGCCGCGTGCCTCGCCGGGGAGCGTCATCGCGCCGTGCTCGCCCGGCTCGCCGGTCACGGGGATCAGGTTGTGGCGGCCGGCGACGTCGGCGATCGCGCGGGGGATGATCCACGCCGACAAGCCGGGTGGCGTGTCGAGGACCCGCCGCAGGCCGTTGACGAACGGGCACAGGACCAGCACGGCGGCGAGGTCGTCGCGCCGTGCCGCCAGCGTGACGGCGTGCCCGCCGGAGAACGAGAAGCCCCACAGGACGATCCGCCCGGGGTCGACGCCGTCGATCGTGCCCGCGAACGCGATCGCGTTGCGCCAGTCCTCAAGCTGCTCGGCGCGGCGGAAGCGCTGCCGCGGCTCGCCGCCCGAGTCGCCCAGGTGGCGGTGGTCGAAGACGAGCACGTGCGCGCCCGCGCCTGCCAGCGCCACCGCATAGCGCTCCAGCCCGTCGTGCCGGGTCATGCTGAAGCCGTGTGCCATCACGACACACGTCCCGGTCGCGTCCGGCGTGCCGGGGACGTAGTGCCAGGCGGCGATCAGGTCGCCGCCGGAGGTGAAGCTGACGTCCTCGCGCCCGGTGGTCGCCGGCTGCTCGATGGTGCTCATGGCGCGAGCCTCTCAGATCGGCGCGCGCGGGCAGTCCGGCGTGACCTTGCGGCAGCCGAACTCGACCTCCTCGCTGATCGTGCGCGACACGCCGCTCGCGTTCGACACGGTCACGGTGACGACGGCCTTGGCGTGCCCGCTCGCGTCGAGCGCGGCGCGCGCCGCCGGCTTGGCATCGAACCCGAGGTCGATGGGCTCGTCGGCGCGGAGGACCTGGCCGCGGAACCGCCGGCCGGACCGCACCTGCCTCGGCTTGCCGTTCGGCCCCGGGCCCGTGGTGATCCGGCCGTACGCGGACAGCCAGCACGTCTCGCGGCACACGACGCGGGTCGTCACCCGCAGGTCGCGCTGCAGCGCGGCCGCGTCGAGGTGGGTCATCGTCGCGCGCGGCGGCGTGAGGGCGACCCGCGTGCCGGCGCCGGGGTCACCCAGATGGACCGCATCGCCGTCGGAGAACGCGACGAGCGGCGTGCGGTTCGGCAGCAGCGCGACGGCCGGCGCGCCACCGTGGCCGAGGGACGACACCACCGCCGGCTGCTCGAATCCCCGGGAGCCGGCGATCCAGAGGGCGGCGTGCGTCGAGGCCACCCCGTACTGGTAGGCGAGCAGGATGTCGCCCGCGGCATCGACGGCGACCTGCGCGCCGTTCGGCGCGCTGCTCTGCCGCGAGCCGAAGTGGAGCGGCCGCGCGCCGGCGGACCGCGCCGGGCCGAACCAGCCGCCGCCGCGCGCCACGGCGACGCGCAGACCGCCGACCGGATAGCCGCGACCCCAGGCGATGGCGGTCGTCGATCCGGCCGCGGCGAGGCCGGTCTCCCAGCCGTCCGTCCCGCGCTCGAGCACCCTGACGGGCCCGAAGACCCGTCCGAGGACCCCTCGGGCCGCGACCGCAAAGACGGTTGTGCGGACGCCGCGGCGGTAGCGCGTGAACCGCGTGTAGGCGACGGTCGCGACCCCGTGATCGTCGATCGCCACGCTGAAGGTCGGGTAGTCGCGCAGGCGCTCGAGCACGTGCGGCGCGCCGAGCGACGCCCCGAGCAGCCCGCGCCGGACGACGGCCTGGGCGCTGGAGCCGTAGACGACGACGATCCGCCCGGTCGGGCCGATCGCGACCGCGGGCTCGCCGCGGGGCCTGACGTCACCGAGCGGCTGGGGCGGGCCGAACCCGGCGCCGGAGCGGGCGGTGATGAGCAGGGTGCTGCCGCTCGTGCCGCGGACCAGCACGGCGCGGTCGCCGCGGGCGTTGGCGGCGGCCTTCACGACGCGGAAGTAGCGGGCGTGCTGCACGAGGAGCGGCTCCCCGAAGGCGGCCGCGCCCCGGTCGCGGTGCAGGGTGAGCAGGTCGGTCGCGGTGTAGTCGGCGAGCGGCGTGTGGACCAGGACGTCGTCCCCGGAGGCGCTGGGGAAGGCGAACGGCGGGTCGAATATCGGCCGGCCCGCGAGAACATCGACGGGGACGAGGACGCGCCCCGTGGCCGTCCGCTCGGCGACGACCGCCCGCTGGCTGCGGCCCGTGCCCTCAGTCCATGACAGCAGCGCCCGGTCGTCGCCGCCGACGGCCAGCCGGACGCCCCAGTGCGCCCCGGATCCTGCAGGCGCGACGAGCACGGGCGCGCCGGCCGCGGACTGCGCGAACAGCGTGAACCCGGCCGCGGCGAGGGCGAGGATCGATCCTGAGCGGGTCATCACTCCTGCAAACGTCGCAGGTCGCGCAGGGTTTCGCGCGGCCGCGCGATACTCCGCCCGTGGCCCGCCCCGACGTCCTCTATGCCCGCAACGGCGACATCTCGCTCGCCTACTCCGTGATCGGCGACGGGCCGGTGGACCTGATCCTCCTGCTCGGCGGGATCTCCCACGTCGAGCACCTCTGGGAGGAGCCGACGCTCGCGCGGTACTTCGAGGGACTGGCGGGCTTCACGCGCCTGATCATCATGGACCGCCGCGGGATCGGGCTGTCCGATTCGCTGACGCGGGAGGTGACGCTGGACGAGGAGGTCGCCGACGTCCTCGCGGTCCTGGACGCCGCCGGGAGCACCAAGGTGGTCGTCAACGGCTATGGCTGGGGCGGGCCGGTCGCGATCCGCTTCGCGCGTGTGCACGCCGACCGCACGCGGGCGCTGTGGCTGTACGCGGCCGTGGCCGCGACGAGTGCCGACTCGGCGGACCCCGAGGTCATCCGCGACGCCGCGACGCTCGAGCGCGACATCAACCAGACCGTCGAGGTCTGGGGTACGGCGGCCGACCTTGCGACGCTCGCGCCCTCGCGCGCCGACGACAAGGCACTGGCCGACTGGTTCGCCCGCCTGCGGCGCCTCGCCGTGAGCCCCGGGGCGCTGCGGCTCCTGTGGTCCAGCACGTCGCGGTACGACGCGCGCGAGGATCTGCAGCACATCACCGTCCCGACGCTCGTGACCCATCGCACGGCCGACCAGATCACCGACGTCGATCACGCCCGCTACATCGCCGCCGCGATCCCCGGCGCCCGCTACGTCGAGCTCGAGGGCGCTGACAACTTCGCCGGTGCGGGCGACATCCAGGCGCTGATCGGCGAGGTCGAGGAGTTCCTGACCGGGCAGCGCCGCCGCTCGCTGGACCGCGCGCTGCTGACGATCCTCATCACCGACATCGTCGGCTCGACCAAGCGTGCGGCCGAACTGGGCGACCAGCGCTGGAGCGACCTCGTCGCCGCGCACGACGCCACGATCCGCCACCAGCTCGACCGCTTCGATGGCGTTGAGATCAAGACGATGGGCGACGGGTTCCTGGCCACGTTCTCGGGCGCCCCGACGCTGGCGCACCGCTGCGCGCTGGCGATCCGCGACGCCGTCGCCGGCCTGGGGCTGGAGCTGCGCGCGGCGATCCACACGGGGGAGTGCGAGGTCGTCGCCGGCGACGTGCTGGGCATGGCCGTGACGATCACCTCGCGGATCGCAGACCTCGCCGGCCCGGGGGAGATCCTCGCCTCGGGCACCGCGGTCGGCACCGTCGTCGGATCGGGGCTGCGCTTCGAGTTCGTCGACAACGTCGAACTCAAGGGCGTGCCGAACAAGTGGCCGATCATGCGCCTCGTCGGCTGAGCGGCCGCCGTCGCCGCCTGTCGGCCGGGAGTGGGCCGGATTGAGGCGAAATGTCGCATCCAATCCAGCCCACCCCTACGCCCAGGGGTCGCGTCCCCGCGCCTTCGCGCGCGCCACACGTGCGAGCAGCGAGGCCCAGTCGAGCAGTCCGCCGGCCAGGTGGCCGAGCGGCCCGGTGACGAGCCAGGCGCGGGCGCGGGCGGGGGTGTCGAGCGTGCTCCGGGCGATGGGCTGACGCTATCGTCCGCGCGATGCCCGCCGCCGTCACCACGACCGTCACCGAGCTGCCCGAATCGCGCGTCCGCCTGGACGCCCAGGTCTCCCCGCAGGAGCTCGAGCAGCGCATGGAGCAGACCGCGCGCTCGCTCGGCCGCGAGATGAAGATGCCCGGGTTCCGCAAGGGCAAGGTGCCCACCCAGGTCGTCATCCAGCGCATGGGCCGCGAGAGCGTGCTCGACGAGGCGATCCGCCAGAGCCTGGGTCGCTGGTACGTCGAGGCGCTCGGCGAGTCCGGCGTCAGCCCCGTCGGCGACCCGGACCTGACGCTCGGCGATCTGCCCGCCGCGGGCGAGCCGCTGACGCTGACGATCGAGATCGGGGTGCTCCCGCTCGCCCAGCTCGGGAGCTACAAGGGCCTGGAGGTCGGCAAGCGCGAGGCCACGGCCGACGACGAGACCGTCGACGCCGAGCTGGCCCAGCTCCAGGAGCGCATGGCCAAGCTCGAGACCGTCGAGGAGGCCGCGGCCTCCGGCGACTTCGTCGTCATGGACTACGTCGGCAGCGTCGACGGCGAGGAGTTCGAGGGCGGCACCGGCAGCGACCAGGTCATCGAGCTCGGCTCGGGCCGCCTGATCCCCGGCTTCGAGGAGCAGCTGACCGGCGCATCCGCCGGCGAGGAGCGCGCCGTCGACGTCTCGTTCCCGGACGACTACGGCGCCGAGCACCTGGCGGGCAAGGCGGCGCAGTTCGCGGTGACCGTCAAGGAGGTCCGCCGCAAGCTCGTGCCCGACCTGGACGACACCTTCGCGTCCGACGCCGCCGGCTTCGACACGCTCGCCGAGCTGCGCGAGGACGTCGCCACCCGCGTGCGTGAGATGGACGAGCAGCGCGCCGAGGCCGAGTTCCGCGAGGGCGTGATGGACGCGGTCGCCGCCGAGGCGACCGTCGAGCTGCCCGAGGCGCTCGTCGAGGCGCGCGCCAAGGAGCTGCTGGACCGCATGCTCCACCAGCTCGAGCACCAGGGCATCAATCGCGAGACGTACCTCCAGATCTCCGGCAAGACCGAGGAGGACCTGATCGCCGACGGCCGCGGCGACGCCGAGACGTCGCTCCGGCACGAGTCGGTCCTGGCCGCGATCGTCGAGTCCGAGGGCATCGAGCCCAGCGACGGCGACATCCTCGACGCGCTGCAGGCGTCGGCCATGCGCGAGAACCTGACGCCCGAGAAGCTGCGCGAGAAGCTCGAGAAGTCGGGCCGCCTGGACGACCTGATCGACGACCTCGCAGCCCGCGCCGCGGTCGAGTTCATCACCGAGCACGCCGTCGCCGTCCCGGCCGCGCCCGCGGAGCCCGAGGTGGACGCCGACGACGCCGCCGACGACGCCTCAGACGGCGCCGACGACGACGCCTGAGGCCCGTCCGCCGGGCGTCCAGACCCGGCCCGGCCGGGCTCGCCCCGTTGCTACGCTTCGCGGACCGAGGTCAGAACCGCGTCCGGCAACTCGCTTGCGGAGTGAAGGAATCGGGCTGGCCGACCGAAATAGAGCGAGGACCATGAGCCCCCTTGTCCCGATGGTTGTCGAGCAGACGTCGCGCGGAGAGCGCGCGTTCGACATCTACAGCCGCCTCCTCAACGAGCGCATCATCTTCCTCGGGACACCCGTGGACGACCAGATCGCGAACCTGATCGTCGCGCAGCTCCTGCACCTGGAGTCGCAGGACCCCGAGAAGGACATCTCGATCTACATCAACTCACCGGGCGGTTCGGTCTACTCGGGCCTGGCGATCTACGACACGATGCAGTTCGTCAAGCCGGACGTGTCCACGATCTGCGTCGGGATCGCGATGTCGATGGGCGCACTGCTGCTGGCCGGCGGCGCCCCGGGCAAGCGCATGGCGCTGCCCAACGCGAAGATCCTGATCCACCAGGTCTCCTCGGGCTTCCAGGGCCAGGCGACGGACATCGAGATCCACGCCAAGGAGATCATCGACATCCGCCAGCGCCTGGATCACATCCTCGCCCACCACACGGGCCAGGAGTACGAGAAGATCAGCAAGGACACCGAGCGCGACTACTTCATGTCCTCGGAAGAGGCGCAGCAATACGGCATCATCGACCGGGTGATCGAGCACCACTAGCGCCGTCCGCGCTGCGAGCCCATGGCACGTCCCACTGACACGAACGAGCAGCTCCTGTGCAGCTTCTGCGGCAAGTCGCAGCGGCAGGTCAAGAAGCTCATCGCCGGGCCCGGCGTCTACATCTGCGACGAGTGCATCGACCTCTGCAACGAGATCATCGACGAGGAGCTGTCGGCCCCGTCGTCGTTCGACATCGAGAATCTCCCGAAGCCGAAGGAGATCTACGACGTCCTCGATGAGTACGTCATCGGCCAGGACAACGCCAAGCGCTCGCTGTCGGTCGCGGTCTACAACCACTACAAGCGCGTCCAGATCGCCAGCGCCGACGACGGCGACATCGAGCTGCAGAAGTCCAACATCCTGCTGCTCGGCCCGACCGGCTGCGGCAAGACGCTCCTGGCGCAGACGCTGGCGCGCATCCTCAACGTCCCCTTCGCGATCGCCGACGCCACGGCGCTGACCGAGGCCGGCTACGTCGGCGAGGATGTCGAGAACATCCTCCTGAAGCTGATCCAGGCCGCCGACTTCGACGTGAAGAAGGCCGAGACCGGGATCATCTACATCGACGAGGTCGACAAGATCGCGCGCAAGGCGGACAACCCGTCGATCACGCGCGACGTCTCCGGCGAGGGCGTGCAGCAGGCGTTGCTGAAGATCCTCGAGGGCACGCAGGCCAGCGTGCCCCCGCAGGGTGGGCGTAAGCACCCCCACCAGGAGTTCCTGACGATCGACACGACGAACATCCTGTTCATCTGCGGCGGCGCGTTCGCCAACCTCGACCAGGTGATCGAACGCCGCACGGGCAACAAGGGCATCGGCTTCGGCGCCGACGTCACCGGCCGCAGCGAGCGCGACATGGGCCGCATCTTCGAGGAGTGCCTGCCCGAGGACCTCGTCAACTACGGCCTGATCCCGGAGTTCATCGGCCGCCTGCCGGTGACGACCGCGGTTCGCCAGCTGACCCGCGATGATCTGATCTCGATCCTCACCGAGCCGCGCAACGCGCTCACCAAGCAGTTCCAGAAGTTCTTCAACTTCGACGGCATCGAACTCGTCTTCTCCGAGGACTCGCTCGCCTCGATCGCCGACAAGGCGCTGGAGCGCGCGACCGGTGCGCGTGGCCTGCGGTCGATCATGGAGGAGATCCTCCTGGAGGTGCAGTTCGAGCTGCCGTCGCGCCGCGACGTGCGCAAGTGCGTCGTCACGAAGGAGACCGTCGACAACGGTCTCCCGCCGACGCTCGTCATCGAGGCCGTCGAGGACGACGTCATCGAGGACGAGGCGCAGTCGGCCTAGTACTCGCACCCGGCGTCCTGCGGCGGGGCGCCAGCTACCGTTCCGGTCGTGCCCAAGTTCCGCGCGCTGCCCTGGCTCCTGCTGCTCGACGTCGCCCTGGTGACGACGCGCCACCTGCGCCAGATCGCCGAGGAGGACCGCGCCCGCGTGGTGGACATCGCGCTGCGCAGCAAGGGCCTGCCGCACAAGGTCAGCGCGCAGGAGCGTGACGACCTGATGCGCGTCGCCCGGACGATCGACTGGCGCGGCGCCGCGTCGGAGTTCGCCCCGCGCGGCACCCGGCGCGTCGTGCGCGGCAGGAAGAAGTAGGGCGCGCCTCCGTACACTCCGCGCCCGTGTCCGACCTGCAGGCGCAGACCCGCTACGAGCCGTCCCAGACCGAGCCCCGGATCATGGAGCGCTGGCTCGGCGCGGGCATCTTCGCCAGCGAGCCCGGTGAGGCCGGGGAGGCGGGCGGGCCGGCGTACTCGATCGCGATCCCGCCGCCGAACGTCACCGGCGCGCTGCACATGGGCCACGCGCTGAACGGGTCGATCCAGGACGTCCTGATCCGCTACCACCGCATGTGCGGCGAGCGCACCGAGTGGATCCTCGGCACCGACCACGCCGGCATCGCCACGCAGACCCAGG
The DNA here is from genome assembly GCA_046594555.1 of Solirubrobacteraceae bacterium. Taxonomy (GTDB): domain Bacteria; phylum Actinomycetota; class Thermoleophilia; order Solirubrobacterales; family Solirubrobacteraceae; genus F1-60-MAGs163. The sequence goes on along the minus strand of JBKJRO010000052.1, from coordinate 6,745 downwards.
TCGAGAAGCGCCTGGTCTCCCAGGGCACCAGCCGCGAGGCGATCGGCCGTGAGGCGTTCGTCGAGCGCGTGTGGGACTGGCGCACGGAATTCGGCGGGACGATCATCGAGCAGTTCAAGCGCCTGGGCGCCTCGTGCGACTACGACCGCGAGCGCTTCACGCTCGACGACGACTACCACCGCGCCGTGCTGAAGGTCTTCGTCGACCTGTACGACCAGGGCCTGATCTATCGCGACCACTACATGGTCAACTGGGATCCGGGATCGCAGTCGGCGATCTCCGACCTGGAGGTCGAGGACCGCGAGGTCACCGACACGCTGTTCTCGATCGCCTACCCGCTGGCCGACGGCAGTGGCGAGGTCGTCGTCGCCACCGTGCGCCCGGAGACGATGCTGGCCGACACCGCGGTCGCCGTGAACCCGGCCGACGAGCGGTTCGCGCACCTGATCGGGAAGACCGTGATCCTGCCGCTCGTCGGCCGCGCGCTGCCGATCATCGGCGACGACTACGTCAAGACGGACTTCGGGACCGGCTGCCTGAAGATCACGCCCGGGCACGACCCCAACGACTTCGAGATCGGCCGCCGGCACGGCCTGGACGAGCTGAGCGTCATCGGCGAGGACGGCCTGATGACCGCCGAGGCCGGGGACTACGCCGGGCTGACCGTCGCGCAGGCCCAGACGCAGGTCGTGGCCGCGCTGCGCGAGCTGGGCCTGGTCCGCGCCGAGGATCCCTACCTGCACACCGTCCCGTTCTCGCACCGTTCCGGCGAGCGGATCGAGCCGCTGATCTCGCTCCAGTGGTTCATGCGCATGGACGAGCTGGCGGCGCCGGCGATCGCCGCCGTTCGCGACGGCCGGGTCACCATCCATCCCGAGTCGCAGTCGCGCCGCTACATCGACTGGCTGGAGAACATCCGGCCGTGGTGCATCTCGCGCCAGCTGTGGTGGGGGCACCGGATCCCCGTCTGGTACCGCGGCGAGGAGACGCACGTCGGCGAGGACGCGCCGCAGGGCGAGGGCTGGGAGCAGGACCCGGACGTGCTCGACACCTGGTTCAGCTCGGCGCTGTGGCCGTTCGCGACGCTCGGCTGGCCCGACGAGACGCCGATGCTGCGCACGTTCTACCCGACGGCCGCACTGTCCACGGCCCGCGACATCCTGTTCCTCTGGGTCGCCCGCATGGTGATGATGGGCCTGCGCTTCGCGGGTGACATCCCGTTCAAGGACGTCTACGTGCACGCCGTCATCCAGGCGCCCGACGGCCGGCGGATGAGCAAGTCGCTCGGCACCGGCATCGATCCGCTGGACCTGATCGCGGGAGGCCCGCGCCCGCCCGTCTATGGAGAAGGGGCCCGCCCACCCGGGGAGTTCCCCGCCTACGGCGCCGACGCGGTGCGCTTCGGGCTGCTGGCGATGTCCAGCTCGCAGGACGTGCGCTTCAGCGAGGAGAAGGTCCACCAGGGCCGGGCGCTGGCGAACAAGCTCTTCAACGCGACCCGCTTCGTGCTCTCGCGCGTGCCCGAAGGTGCGCGGCCGGATCCGCGACCGCAGACCGTCGAGGACCGCTGGATCCTGTCGCGGCTGCAGCACGTCGTCGCCGATTCGCGCCGGCGGATCGAGGCGTTCGAGTTCGCGCCGCTCGCGCTCGGCCTCTACGACTTCGTCTACGGCGACCTGTGCGACTGGTACCTGGAACTGGTCAAGGGCCGCGAGTTCGATGCCGACCTGTCGGCGACGCTGCTTCACGTGCTGCGCGAGACGCTGGCGCTGGCCCACCCGGTGATCCCGTTCGTCACCGAGGAGCTGTGGGCGGCGCTGCCCGGCGGCGGCGACGCGGCGCCGCTGCTGGCGACCGCTGCGTTCCCGCAGGCCGACGAGGCGCTGCTGGACCCGGAGGCCCAGGCGCGGATCGCCGACGTGATCGCCACGGTGACCGCCGTGCGCGCCTGGCGCAACGAGGCCGGCGTCGGCCCGGGCGTGGCGCTCCCCGCGCGGCTGCTGGCCGACGGCTACGCGCAGACGGCGGGCGTCGTCGCGCGCATCGCCCGGATCGATCTGGAGGCGGGCGCGGCGAGCGCCGACGACGCGGCGGTGACGCTGCCCGTGCCGGGAGGCACGGTCGAGCTGCTGGCCGGCGACGTCATCGATCCCGAGGCCGAGGCGCGCAAGCGCGACGCCCGGCGTGCCGAGCTGGAGTCGGAGATCGTGCGGGCCGAGGGCAAGCTCGCCAACGCCGGGTTCACGGCCAAGGCGCCGCCCGAGCTCGTGGACGCCGAGCGGGCCAAGCTCGAGCGCCTGCGCGGCGATCTCGCCGCGCTCTGACCGGCGCCATGGACGCCCCCGACTGGACGCTCCAGGACGCCGAGGCATGGCTGCTCGGGCTGGAACTCTTCGGCATGAGCTTCGGCCTGGAGCGCATGCAGGCGCTGACGCACGAGCTGGGGGAGCCCCAGCGGCGCTTCAGGTCCGTCCATGTGGTCGGCTCGAACGGGAAGTCCTCCACCACGCGGATGATCGCCGCGATCGCCGAGGCCCACGGCGTGCGGTCGGGCGCGTTCCTGTCACCGCACCTCGTCTCGTTCGCCGAGCGCGTGCTGATCGGTGGGAAGGACCTCGCCGGCGCGGCCTTCGCGGCGTCCGCGACGCGTGTGCACGGCGCCGCGGCGACCGTGGACGCGGCGCAGACGGGTGCCGAGCGCGTCACGCAGTTCGAGGCCGTGACCGCAACCGCCTACGACGCGCTCGCGCTGGCCGGGGTGGAGGTCGCGGCGATCGAGGCCGGTCTGGGCGGGCGCTACGACGCGACGAACGTGCTCGATGCCGAGGTGGCGGTGCTCACGAGCGTCGGGCTGGAGCACACGCGCTGGCTGGGTGACACGATCGCGCAGATCGCGGCCGAGAAGCTGGCGGTCGTCCGTGACGGGGCGACGCTCGTGATCGGGCCGGACCTGCATCCCGAGGCGCTCGCCGCGGCCGAGCGGACGTGTTCCGAGCGCGGCGCACGCCTGGTCCGGGCACCGGCCGACGCCGGCGTGGCGCTGCTGGCGCTCGGCAGCTTCCAGCGGGCCAACTTCGCGGTCGCCCGTGAGGCGGCGCGCGCGATCCTCGGTGAGCTCGACGACGACGCCGTCGCCCGCGCGGCGGCGGGGACCGCCGTTCCGGGGCGGTTCGAGGTCGTCTCGGACGACCCGGTGACGATCCTCGACGGCGCTCACAACCCCGACGGGATCCGGGCGCTGGCCGCCGCGCTGCCGGACTTCCTGGCGGGACGGCGCCTGGTGGCGTGCGTGTCGGTCCTGGACGACAAGGACGCCGTAGCGATGCTCGGCGATCTCGCGCCGCTCTGCTCCGACCTCGTCCTGACGACGGCGCGCAACCCGCGCGCCGTTCCGGCGCAGACGCTCGCCGCGTCGGTCCCGTCGGGCGGCCCGGCGGTGCACATCGAGCCCGCGCCGCATGCCGCACTGGCCCTCGCCCGCGGCCTCGCCAGGGACGAGGGGGTCGTCCTGGCGACGGGTTCGCTGTACTTGCTGGCCGATCTGCTGCGTCCGCCGGACGCGCCGAGGGGGTCTGTGCTGTGAATCAGAGAGGTCCGTCCGTCCTGGCCATGGTCATCGCCGTGGCAGCCGTCGTCGCGCTCGTGATCCTGATCTTCTTCGGGATCGGCTACGCGTTCGGCAAGATCTTCCTCTAGCACGGGCAGGGGAGTCCCGGCTGCCGCCGAATCCCGTGCACTACCCTTCCTGCCGCCCATGACGCCCGTCCCCGCCATCTTCGGCCTCGAAAGCGGCACGCTCAACACCGTCGTCGAGCTGGCCGTGCTCGGCATGGTCGTCCTCTGGATGGCCCTCGTCTGGTACACGTACTCGGACGCCTCGCGGCGGATCGAGGACCACATGCTGATCGGGTCGGCGACGCTCGCCGCGATCGTCTTCCCGCTGCTCGGCACACTCGTCTACGTGATCGTGCGGCCGCCGGAGTTCCTCGACGACGTCCGCGAGCGCGAGCTCGAGATGGCCGCGGCCGAGGCGCGCCTGGCCTCGCAGGAGTTCCAGCTGTGCCCGTATTGCGACGCGCCCACGGGACGCGACTTCCTGCGCTGCCCGCACTGCCTGAAGCGGCTGCGCGGCACCTGCGGGACCTGCGCCAAGCCACTCGATCCCGACTGGCTCGTCTGCCCCTACTGTGACGCCGACATCCCCGGCGTCACCCCGCCCCGCCGTAGCCGGCGAGGTGCGGCAGACGACGGCGAGGCCGCGCCTCCGGGCGAGGCGACGCTCGTGGCCGAGGAGCAGCCGCTCCCGCCGCCCGTCTGAATCCCACCACCACGAACACGGAGAACCCCATGGACCGGACCCTGATCCTGGTCAAGCCGGATGCGTTCGCGCGCAACCTGACCGGCGAGATCATCGCCCGCTTCGAGCGCAAGGGCCTGCGGCTCGTCGCGCTGAAGCAGATGACCGCGACCCGCGAGCTCGCCGAGCAGCACTATGCCGAGCACGTCGAGCGCCCCTTCTTCGGCGAGCTCGTCGAGTTCATCACCAGCGGCCCGCTTGTCGCCATGGTCCTCGAGGGCCACGAAGCGGTCGTCGCCGCCCGTCAGGTCATCGGCTCGACCAACCCGCTCGAGGCCGCCACGGGCTCGATCCGCGGGGACTTCGCCACCGAGGTCGGCAGCAACATGGTCCACGGCAGCGACGCGAACGAGTCCGCCGCCCGCGAGGCCGCGCTGTTCTTCCCCGAGCTGAGCGCCTAGCCCCACGCCCCGGCTGGGAGTTTGTCCGTCATACACGGACAAACTCCCACGTAGGGCGCAGTGTGCTCCGCTCGACGGCGCACACTGCCGCCTTCGCGTCCAACGCCGGCATCCACGCCACTCCCTCGATGCCCGCTCTTCACCCAGCCTGATGCTCACGTGGGACCCATCGCTCACGCTGGTCCTGGCGTCCGCCTCGCCGCAACGGCGGGCGATCCTGGAACACCTGGGCGTCAGCTTCGACACCCGACCCACCGCCGCCCCCGAGATCGAGTCCGGCGACGTCTTCGGCGTCGCGGGTGAGAACGCACGGCGCAAGGCCCAGGCCGGCGTTGACGCCCTCCACGACGACGAGCGCGACACCACCGTCGTCCTCGCCTGCGACACGGTCGTCGCCCTCGACGGCCGGATCTACGGCAAGCCGGCGGGCGAGGCGCAGGCCGTCGCGTACCTCTCGGCGCTCGCGGGACGCACCCACGACGTGGTCGGCGCGATCGCCATCGCCTGCCCGGACGGGCGCCTGCTGGAGCGCAGCGAGGTCACCGCGGTGACCTTCGCGACCCTCACCGACGCTGAGATCGCGGCCTACGTGGCACTCGGCGAGTGGCGCGAGCGCGCCGGGGGCTACGCGATCCAGGGCCGCGGGGCCGCGATCGTCGAGCGGATCGACGGCGACTACCTGAACGTGGTCGGGCTGCCCGTCCAGGCGCTGCGGCGGCTGGTGCACGGCCTCGTGCCGCCCTTCGGGAATCCCCCGCACAGCCACTAGACTCAGCCTGCGGCGCGGCGATCGCACCTCGTTCAGGTGCACCCTCGGCCCCGAGTGGCGTCGCCGGCTCAATTCATGGCGTTCTTCAGCTACCTCACAGGCATGGGTGGCCGCGACATGGCGGTCGACTTGGGGACCGCCAACACGCTCGTCTACGTGCGCGGCCGCGGCATCGTCCTGTCGGAGCCGAGCGTCGTCGCGATCGACTCGCGCAGTGGCGAGGTCCATGCCGTCGGCATCGAGGCCAAGCGCATGCTCGGCCGCACCCCGGGCACGATCCAGGCCATCCGGCCGCTGAAGGACGGCGTGATCGCCGACTTCGACGTGACGGAGGAGATGCTGCGCCACTTCATCCAGAAGGTGCATCAGAACCGCTGGGCCCATCCGCGCGTCGTCGTCTGCGTCCCCTCGGGGGTCACGGGCGTCGAGAAGCGCGCGGTCGAGGAGGCGACGCTGTCGGCCGGCGCCCGCCAGGCGTACCTGATCGAGGAGCCGATGGCGGCGGCGATCGGTGCCGGCCTGCCCGTCGGCGAGCCGACCGGGTCGATGATCGTCGACATCGGCGGCGGCACCAGCGAGGTCGCCGTGATCTCGCTCGGCGGCATCGTCGTCTCGCAGTCGATCCGCATCGGCGGCGACGAGATGGACGAGGCGATCATCAACTACGCCAAGCGCGAATACAAGCTTCTGATCGGTCAGCAGACCGCGGAGGAGCTGAAGCTGGAGATCGGGTCCGCGCACCCGATGGAGGAGGAGGTCCAGGCCGAGATCCGCGGCCGCGACATGGTCAGCGGCCTGCCGAAGACCGTCGTCCTCACGAGCGAGGAGATCCGCCAGGCGCTCGAGGAGCCGCTGTCGCAGATCGTCGACGCGGTCAAGGAGACGCTGGACCGGACTCCCCCGGAGCTGTCCTCGGACATCATGGACCGCGGGATCATGCTCGCCGGCGGCGGCTCGCTGCTGCAGGGCCTGGCCGAGCGCCTGCGCGAGGAGACGCAGATGCCCTGCCACCTCGCCGAGTCGCCGTTGACGTGCGTGGCCGTCGGCTCGGGTCGCTCGCTGGAGGAGTTCGAGGTCATCCACCGCACGAACCGTCATTCGTCCAAGCACCGCCGTAAGCAGCGCTACTAACGTCGCCCAAGATCGCCGCTTGCGGTGATCGACGGGCGAAACCCGAAATCCCTTTTGGAGTCAGCCCACGCGTGTATGACAAAACGG
>JBKJRO010000007.1:0-13209 GCA_046594555.1 Solirubrobacteraceae bacterium | reverse complement strand
GGGATCGCGCAGACCGTCGAGTGGCTCCGCGGCGTGCCGGCGGGGGCCTAGACGCAGGCACATGTGATGCTAGTATGCACGTATGAAGCGCACCACCGTCTCGCTTCCCGAACCGGTCGCTGACGCGCTCGCACGCGAAGCCCGCCGACGCTCGGTCTCCGCATCGCAGGTCGTTCGCGAAGCGCTCACGACCACGCTCGGCATCGGGGAGACCGGCGACGTCCGCACGCTGCCGTTTGCGGCGCTGGGGCGCAGCGACGGCAGCGGGGTCGCCCGGCGTGCAGAGGAGATCCTCGACGAGGAGTGGCCGGCGCTTGTTGATCGTCGCTGACACCGGCCCGCTCTACGCGGTCGCCGACGAGGCCGATCCGGATCACCAGGCGTGCCTGGAGGTTCTCGGCCGCGGGGATGCACGCGTTGTCGTCCCCGTGCTCGTCCTCGCTGAAGCCGGGTACCTCATCGGCTCACGGCTCGGAGCGGCGGCCGAAGCGGCATTTCTCGACGCCATGGCGGACTACGACGTCGAGCCCGTCATGCCGGACGATCTGCGTCGTATGGGGCAACTCGTGGAGAAGTACGGGGACTGGCCGCTCGGCACCGTCGACGCGTCGGTCGCGGCGACGGCCGAACGGCTGGCGGCCGACGCGATCGTGACCCTCGACCGTCGCCACTTCGGCCCACTGCGCTCCGTCACCGGCGAGCCGTTCGACCTGTTGCCGGCCGTCGCCTGAGCGTCAGCCGCGCTGCGCCCGAATGTGCGCGAGCGTCGCGCCGACGCCCTGCACCAGCGTGGTCGCAGCCGCGAAGCCGAGCTCGTCGCGGGCGGCGGTCACGTCGAGCGAGCTGCGCTGGAGCTCGCCCACGCGGCCCGGCTCGTGGACGGGTGCGTACGTGTCGGTCGCGACGCCCCCGGCATCGCGGAGCGCGGCGACGACGTCGAGCACCGAGGACTCGACGCCCGTGCCGATGTTGTAGCTGCCCGTCGCGCCGGCGTTAGCCGCGGCGGCGAGGTTGGCCCCCACGATGTCGCCGACGAACGTGTAGTCACGCGTCGCCAGGCCGTCGCCGAAGATCACCGGCGCGCGGCCGTCGAGCAGCCGGCCGGCGAAGATCGCGATGACGCCGGCCTCGCCCGCCGGGTCCTGCCGCGGGCCGTAGACGTTGCCGTAGCGCAGCGTCACGGTCGACAGGCCGTGCAGGCGGGCGTACCACGCGCAGTACAGCTCGGCGCACTGCTTGCTCTGCCCGTAGGCCGCCATCGGCAGCGGCGTGACGGTCTCCGGCGTCGGCATCACGTCGGTCTCGCCGTAGATCGCGCCGCCGGTGGACGTGTTGACCAGCCGCGCGACGCCGGCGACGCGCGCCGCCTCGAGCACGTTGATCGTGCCGACGACGTTGACCGACGCGTCGAACGCCGGGTCCTCGATCGACATCCGCACGTCGATCTGTGCGGCGAGGTGGAAGACGAGCTGCGGCCGCGCGGCGTCGAACGCGGCGCGGACGGCGGCCGCGTCGCGGATGTCGGCCTCGTACAGGACGGCCCCGGCCTGCAGCGCGCCAGCGAGGTTCTCACGGCGGCCGGAACTCAGGTCGTCGATGACGGCGACCTGATCGCCGCGGGCGATGAGGGCGTCGACGATGGTCGATCCGATGAAGCCGGCGCCGCCGGTGACGAGTGCACGCATGGTGCCCGAGGGCACGCGGCGCCCCGTCCCCCGCAGGGGTGGGCCGGATTGAGGCGATATTCCGCATCCGATCCAGCCCACCCCCGGCGCGGACGCCGGGACCGCCTCCTCGATCGCCTGCTTGTCGTGTCGTCAGCCGGCGTAGACGGCGGCCAGGTCGCGCGCCACGGCGGCGGGCGACGCGAACTGCGCCACGTGCGAGGCGTTGCGCAGCCCGCTCTCCGCGTCGCCGTAGCGGGCCGCCACGAGCGCCGCGAGCGCTGCGACGTCGCCGGGCGGGACGAGGTCGCCGCCCGGCAGCAGGTCGGGGAGCGCTCCGACGCGGGTGGCGGCGACGGGGAGGCCGTGGGCCATCGCCTCTGCGGCGGACAGGCCGAAGGTCTCGGCGAAGCGCGAGGGCACGACCGCGAGCGCGGCGCCCGCGCGCAGCCGGGCAAGCTCCGCGTCGCTGACGCGCCCGGCGAAGCGCACGTCAGCGCCGCAGCGCGCCGCGAGCGCGCGCAGCTCGGCCTCCTGCGGGCCGTGGCCGGTGACGACGAGCGGCACGCCCGCGCGGGCGCACGCCTCGATCGCCACGTCGACGCCCTTGTCCGGGGCCAGGCGCGCCGAGCACAGCGCGTAGGCGCCGGTCGCGGGATCTGCCCGCAGCGGCGGCACCTCGACGGGATTGGCGATGACGTGGACCTCGCGGCCGTCGATCGGGGCGCCGAGCTGCCGCAGGCGGTCGAGCGTGAAGCGGCTCGGCGTGACGAGCGCGTCGGCCTCGGCGACGAGCCGCGCCGACCAGCGCGCCAGGCCCGCCGCGTAGACCGCGGCGTCCGGCAGCGATCCGCGGCAGCGCCGGCGCAGGCCCGGCGTCGTGTCGCGCCCGTGGCAGCGCGTGCAGTCCAGACCGTCCGGGTCCAGGCAGGTGCCGACCGCGCAGACCAGGCGGTACTGGTGCAGGTGCAGGACGGTCCGCGCGCCGGCCGCCCGTGCCGCGGCCAGCGCGCGCCAGCCGAAGGCCGGGTGGACGTTGTGCGCGTGGACCACGCGGGCGCCCGTCCGCTCCACGGCGGCGGTGACCTCCTCGGGGTCCAGCCCGCCACGCAGCAGCCCCCGCGCCGCCTCGGTGCGCGACAGCGACGCGCTGCGGCGCTCGAGCAGCTCCGCTGACTCGCCGAGGTGCTCGGGGATCACGCGCAGCAGGTCGTCGACGACGCGCTCCTCACCGCCGAGCGTGCGGTAGCGGTTGTGGAGGAGCAGGATCACGGGGCGCCTTGGTCAAGCTACCGTGAACCCCCGGATGCCGCCGCGCTGCGCGATCATCGTCCCCACGCGGGGCCGCCCCGGCTACCTCGACGTGGCGCTCGGCTCGATCGCGCCCCAGGCCGCGGCGCACGAGACCGAGCTGCTCGTGATCGACGACGGGCCGGATGACGCCACGCGCGCGGTCGCCGAGCGCCACGGCGCGCGGTACGTCGCCCACCCCGGGCCGCTCGGCCTGAACCACGCGCGCAACACCGCGATCGGCGCGACGACCGCCGAGCTGCTCGCGTTCGTCGATGACGACGTCGCCGTCCGTGACGGCTGGCTCGCGGCGCTGCTGGCGGCCGACGCGGCCGAGCCCGCCGACGTCGGCGTGTTCGCCGGTCCGATCCACGTGCGCATCGAGGACCACCGCTTCCGCGCCTGCGGGCGCGAGGGCGGGCCGATCACCTGGCTCGACCACGGCGACGCGGACGCCGACTGCCACTACGCCTGGGGTGCCAACCTGACCATCCGCCGCGCCGCGATCGAGCGCGTCGGCGGGTTCGACACATCGCTGGGCATCTACGGCGACGAGGAGGAGTGGCAGGACCGCTGGCACGCCGACGGCGGTCGCGTGCGCTACATCGCCGCGGCGGCGCTGGACCACCGGCGCGCCAGCGACGACGCGCGCCTGCGGTCGCTCTGCCGCGCCGCGCGGTTCCGTGGCCGTGCCAGCCGCGCGACCGACGAGCGCAAGGGCACCGCGCCGGTGCTGGCGGCCGAGCTGCGCACGCTCGCCGGCTGCGCCCTGCACGGCCCGCGCCGCCGGTGCGCGATGGGCCCGGTGATGACCTGGCACTCGCTCGGCCGCGTCGAGCGCGCGCTGCGCCCGCAGCCGCGCCCGGCCACGCCGGGCATCGACGACTTCCTGTCCGGCCGCAGCGGACTCGCGCTCGGCCGCCGGGCCGCGCTCGCCGGGCTGCACGACCGCTGGCTCGACCTGCGCGAGCGCCCGCGGATGACGCGCCTGCGCCGCCGCGCGCGCACGCAGCCCGCGCGGCGCCTGCGCGTGCTGGCGCTGGCGATCGAGCAGTCCGGCGCGCCGTCGCTGCTGCCCGCCGCCGCCGCCGAACTGCGCCGCTCGCGCCACGACGTCGAGCTGGCCGTCGCGCCGGCCGGCGGCGCCGGGAAGTTCCAGAACCTGAACGCGCTGCTCGCCGGCCGCGACCTGGCCACGTACGACTGGGTGGTGGTCCTCGACGACGACATCGCGCTGCCCGGCGGCTTCCTCGACGCGTTCCTCTGCGCCGCGGATGCGGCCGGCCTCGCGCTGGCGCAGCCCGCGCACCGCCGCCGCTCGCACGCGGCCTGGGACGTGACGCGCCGGCGGCCCGGGGCCACCGCGAGGATCACGAGCTTCGTCGAGATCGGGCCGCTCACGGCGTTCTCCCGCGAGGCCGCCGCGGCGCTGCTGCCGTTCCCGGACCTGCGCATGGGCTGGGGCCTGGACGCCCACTGGGCCGCCGTCGCGCGCGATCGCGGCTGGGCGATCGGGGTCGTGGACGCGACGCCGATCGAGCATCTCGTGCGGCCGACCGCGTCGAGCTACCCGCGCGAGGCCGCCACGGCCGAGGCGCGCGCCTTCCTCGCCGATCGCCCCTACGTGCGCCGCGACGAGGTGCGCACGCTGCGGGTGATCGCGTGAGGGCGCTCGTCGTCTCCGAGTTCTACCCGCGGGCGGACGACCCCGTCCTGGGCATCTGGGCGCACCGGCAGGCGGTCGCCGCCCGCGATGCCGGGGCCGAGGTCGAGGTGCTCGTGCTGCAGCGCCTCGTGCCGCCGGCCGCCACGCCGCGGGGCGAGCGCGCCGCCGCCGCCCTCGCGCTGGCGCGCCACCCGCGCCAGCGCGACCTGGACGGCCTGCGCGTCACCTACGTGCCGTTCGCCTCGCCCCCGCGCTGGCGCAGCTACGGCTCATGGGGCGTCTGGGCCGCGCCGCCGCTGGCAGCGGCGCTGAAGCTGAAGCGGCGGCGCTTCGCCTACGACCTCGTGCACGCGCACAACGCCGTGCCCGCAGCCGACGCGCTGCTGCGGGCCCGCGAGCGCGCGCCGCTGGTGGTCTCCGAGCACGGCGCCGACGTCTTCCACACCGCCATCCGCCACGACGCCGGGCGCACGGCGACGCGGCGCGCGTTCACCCACGCGCGGCTCGTCCTGGCCAACAGCGCGGGGGTCGCGGAGGCCGCGCGGCACATGGGTGCGGCGCGGACGCGCGTCGTGCACCTGGGGACCGACCTGCCCGGCGCGTGCCAGGACCCGCACGCCGAGCTGACGATCACGACGGTCGGCCACCTGGTGGAGCGCAAGCGCCACGCTGACGTCCTGCACGCGGTCGCGCTGCTGACCGGGCGGATCCCGTCGCTGCGCTACGAGGTGATCGGCGACGGCCCCGAGCGCCCGGCGCTGGAGCGCCTGGCCGACGAGCTCGGGATCGCGGGGCGCGTGCGCTTCCACGGCCAGCTCGACCACGCCGAGGCGCTGCGCGAGGCGCGCCGCGCAGCGATCTTCGTGATGCCGAGCGTGGACGAGGCGTTCGGCGTCGCGTACGTCGAGGCGATGGCCGGTGGGCTGCCCGCGATCGGCGCCGAGGGCGAGCCCGGGCCGCAGGAGATCGCCGCGGCCGGCGCCGGCCTGCGCCGCGTCCCGCCGCGCGACCCGCAAGCGCTGGCGGACGAGATCGCCGCGCTGGCCGGCGACCCGGCCGAGCTGGCCGCGCTCGGGCGGGCGGCGCGCGCCACGGTCGAGCGGGCGTTCACGTGGGAGGGCTGCGGCGCCGCGACGGTCGCCGCCTATGCGGAGGCGCTGCGCGGGTGAAGCCCGTCCTGTTCCTGACCAACCACGTGCCGCCCGACCGCGTCGGCGCGTTCGCGGCGCTGCATCGGGCCCAGGACATCGAGCTCGCCATCTACGGCGGGCGCCTGCACCACGCGGTCGCCGGCGTGGACGACCCCGGCGTGCCGTCGCGCCGCATCCGCCAGCGCGAGGCGCACGGCCTGGCGGCGAGCGGCCGGTACCGGGCGGTCGTCGCGACGAGCGCCGGGCGCGTCGCGCCGCTGGCGGCCGTGACGGGTGCGCGCCGCGCGGGCATCCCGCTGCTCTGGTGGACCGGCATCTGGGCACCGGTCCGCACGCCCGCGCACATCGCCGCGACGCCGCTCACCCGCGCCGTCGAGCGCAGCGCCGGGGCGGTCGTCGTCTACGGGCCCCACGTCGCCGCGTACCTGACGGGCCACGGCGTGCGGAACATCCACGTCGCGCCGCAGGCGGTCGACGGCGCGTTCTGGGGCGCGGACGCCGACCCCGGGTCCGCCCGCGCGGCGGCCGGCGACCCCGCGTTCCTGGCGCTGTTCGCCGGGCGCGACATCCCGGGCAAGGGCCTGGCGGTGCTGCTCGGCGCCTGGGAGCGCGGCGGCTTCGCCGCCACCGGGGGGCGGCTCGCCCTCGCCGGCGTGACGGCACCCGGCGATCACGCGCTGCCCGCCGACGTCATCGCCGTCGGCCGGCTCGCGCCGGACCGGCTGCGCAACTTCCATGCCGCCGCCGACGTTCTGGTGGTGCCGTCGATCCCCACCCGCGGCTTCCGCGAGCCGTGGGGGCTCGTCGTCAACGAGGCCATGCACCAGGGAACCGCCGTCATCGCAACCGACGCCGTGGGCGCCGCAGCCGGCGGCCTGGTCCGCGACGGCGCGACCGGGCTCGTCGTCCCCGCGGGGGACGCGGGCGCGCTGGCCGCCGCGATCACGCGGCTGCGCGACGATGGCGCCCTGCGCGGGCGGCTCGCCGCCGCCGGGCGCGACGCGGTGGCGGGGCACACCTTCGAGGCCTGGGCCGCGGGCTTCGGCGCAGCCCTTGCGAGCGTCTCCGCAGGCCGGGGGTCTTGGTAGCGTGGCCGTTCCCGGTGCCCGCCCGACCCGCGGCCCGGAGCGTCCCACCGGCTCTGCGACCGTGCGCCGTCGTCTTCTCACAGCCCTGAGCCTCATCATCGTCGCCGCCGCGCTGGCGCCCGCCGGCGCGTTCGCCAGCGCGAACGACGTGATTCGCGACTGCGGGATCGACGGCCGGATCGACGGCACATACAGCCAGAAGGACTACCGCGACGCCCTGCGTCAGCTGTCGGCGTCGAGCGACGAGTACACCAACTGCCGCGACACGATCGAGGCAGCGCGCCTGGCCGCGGCCGGCGGCAACCCGGCGACGCCGGGATCCACGGTGCCGATCCCGGCGCCCGGCGTCGATCCGCTGGCCACCGCGACGCTCGCGCAGCGCCGCGCCGTCAAGGTCGCGCAGAACACGCCCCCGGTGGCGATCGTCGTCGGCGGCAAGACCGTCACCCCGGGCGATGTCGGCGCGGGGCGCGCGGTCAAGGCGTCGGTGTCCGACCTCCCCGCCCCGCTGCTGATCACCGTCGTCCTCGTGCTGCTCGCCGGCATCGGCGCCCTCGCCTCGATCGTCATCCCCCGTGTCCGTCACTACCTCGACCTCTGAGCCCGCCGGGGCCTGGAAGGGTCCCGCGCTCGCGCTCGCCGTCGCGGGGCTGCTGATCGGGACGGTGGCGATCGCCGGCGGCGGCCTGCAGCTGCGCCCGCTGACGGTCGTCGAGGTCGTCGTCGACGTGCTTGCCGGCGCGATCTGCGCAGCCGCGATCCTGCTGGCGCCGGGCCCGGCGAGGCTCGGCACAGCGGCCCGGCTGGCGATCGCGGCGTTCGCCCTGCTCGTCGCCTTCACCGGGCTGTCGCTCGTCTGGGGCATCGATCCCTCGGGCGCGTGGACCGAGGCCAACCGCTCGTTCACGCTGCTCGCGACGTTCGCGGCGGGCGTCGCTCTGGCGCGCCTGGCGCCGTGGCGCTGGCGCGCGCTGCTCACCGGCGTCCTGCTCGCGACCGCCGCCGTCAGCCTCTACGCGCTGCTGACGAAGGTCTTCCCCGCGGGACTGGCGCCGGACGAGACCTACGCGCGCCTCGAGCAACCGTTCGAGTACTGGAACGCCGTCGGGCTGATGGCGGCGATGGGCGTCCCCCCGGCGTTGTGGCTCGGCACGCGACGGGACGGGCACGGCGTCGTCAACGCGCTCGCCGTGCCGGTGCTCGCGGGCCTGTTGATCACGATCCTCGTCGCCTACTCGCGCGGCGCCCTGGCCGCCGTCATCGTCGGCTGCGGCCTGTGGTTCTGGCTCGTGCCGCTGCGGCTGCGCAGCGCCGTCGTCCTGGCCCCGGCCGTCGTGGCCGCGGTGCTCGTCTCGATCTGGACGTTCACGCAGAACGGCCTGGACAAGGACGCGGCCCCGCTCTGGCAGCGCAGCAATGCCGGCGACGAGTTCGGCGTCCTGCTGCTGACGACCGGCCTGCTGCTGTTCGCCGCGGGACTGGCGATCGTCTTCGGGCGCGAAGGCCGGCAGCTGAGCCCCTCGGCCCGGCGCGGCTGGGGCATCGGGCTCCTGGTCGCCGTGGCGCTGGTGCCCGTCGCGGCCGCCGGCGTCCTGGCCACGTCCGACCGCGGGCTGACCGGCAGCATCTCGCACGGCTGGCACTCGCTGACCGACCCGGACGCCAACACGCCGCCGAACGACCCGAGCCGCCTGACCGCCGTCGGCAGCGTCCGCGCGCGCTACTGGCGCGAGGCGATCGAGATCTTCAAGTCGCGCCCCGCCATCGGCGTCGGCGCGGGCGGCTACGCGATCGCGCGAACGCGCGTGCGCCGCGACACGCTCGACGTGC
Source organism: Solirubrobacteraceae bacterium (assembly GCA_046594555.1). Taxonomy (GTDB): domain Bacteria; phylum Actinomycetota; class Thermoleophilia; order Solirubrobacterales; family Solirubrobacteraceae; genus F1-60-MAGs163. Next base: position 4,520 of record JBKJRO010000007.1, on the reverse strand, counting down.
GTCACGCGCACGGGTACGTCGTGCAGACGGCGGCGGACCTCGGCATCGTCGGGCTCGTCCTGTCGCTGGTGCTGTTCGGCGGCTGGGTGGCCGCGACGATCGGCGGGGCCGGCGTGTGGCGCCCGCGGCCCCCGGGACTGTCCGAGAGCGAGCGCAACGGGCTGATCGCGCTGGCGGTCCTCGTCGTGATCTTCGGCGTCCACTCGCTGGTCGACTGGACCTGGTTCATCCCCGGCACCGCACTGCCGGCGATGCTGTGCGCTGGCTGGACCGCCGGGCGCGGACCGGGCGCGCCGCGAGGTGCCGGCGACCGCTCACGGTCGCCGCTGCGCGTGGGGGCCGCCGTGATCGTCGCCGTCGCGGCGCTGTCGGGCGCGATCTCCGCGACGCGCCAGGAGCAGGCGGCGACGAAGATCGACGACGCGCTGGCGGCGCTGGCCGCGGGCCGCCCGGATCAGGCGCGCACGCTCGCGGCCGACGCCGCGAGCGCCGACCCGCTCGCGATCGAGCCGCTGTTCACGCAGTCCCGCATCGAGACGACCCAGGGCCGCACGCAGCAGGCGCTGGCGCCGCTCCAGCGCGCCGTCCAGCTCCAGCCCGCCAACCCGCAGGTCTGGATCCACCTCGCGCAGTTCGACCTGGCGGTCCTGAAGGATCCGGCCGCTGCGAAGCGGGACATCGCCGCGGCGTTGTACCTCGACCCCCGGTCCACGCTGGCCCAGGCCGTGTTCCTCACGGCCGACCGCCGGGCCGGTGGCTGAGGAACACGACCGGGAGCACCAGCCGCTCCGGGTTCTCCGTCGCTCCGGCGGGACGTGTGTCAAGCACTGGTTGACACACGTCCCAAGGACACCGGTCAGCGCGCGACGGCGCGCAGCGAGCGGCGCAGCAGCGGCGGGCCGTCGACGGCCTCCACGCCGACGTCCGCGAAGCCCGCGCCCGCGAGCACGGCGCGCAGCGTGCGGGCGGTGAAGAAGCGCAGGTGGTCGGCCCGCGGGTCGAGCCGCTCCTCGAGCGGGCGCCCCGCGAGCGCCTCGCCGGCGACGCGCAGGCGGGACAGGTTCGGCGTCGTCACGAGCAGCGTCCCGCCGGGCCGCAGCACGCGGCGCGCCTCACCGAGCAGGCCGGTCACGTCGGCCGCGTGCTCCAGCGTCTCGCCCGCCCAGACGACGTCGAAGGCGCCGGCCTCCAGCGGCAGCGGCGCGCCGTCGGACAGCAGCAGCATGTCCGCCTGCGGAGCGCGCCGCGCGGCCCGCTCCAGCGCGATCTTCGACACGTCGGCGGCCACCACCTCGCCCGCCAGCCCGAGTAGCCCCGCGGCGAAGTGCCCGTCGCCGCAGCCGAGGTCGAGCACCCGGTCACCCAGCGCGACGTGCGCGCGCAGGAACGCCAGGCGGGCGGTCAGCCGCTCGGGCTCGGCGTCCGCCGGCACGGCCTCCCAGACGGCGTCGCGCCACTCGCGCACGGGCGCGCCGGCGCTCAGTACGCGCCGCGGCGCACCAGCACCGCGGGGATCGTCTTCACGAGGATGCTGAGGTCGAGCGACACGGACCAGTGCTCGAGGTACAGGAAGTCCAGGCGGACCATGTCGTCGAACTCCAGCCCCGAGCGGCCCGAGACCTGCCACAGCCCGGTCATCCCGGGCAGGACGAGGTAGCGCTTGCGGTGCCACTCCTCGAGCCGGTCGTAGTCGCGCTGGGGCAGCGGCCGCGGCCCGACGAGCGACATCTGCCCGCGCAGCACGTTCAGCAGCTGCGGCAGCTCGTCGATCGAGAACATCCGCAGCAGGCGCCCGACGCGGGTCACCCGCGGGTCCTCGCGGATCTTGAACAGCGGGCCGTCCGCCTCGTTGTGCTGCTCGAGACCGTCCTGGAGGTCCTCAGCTCCGTCGTCCATCGTGCGGAACTTCAGGCACGCGAACGGTGTCCCGCCGATGCCCGGGCGCATCGAGCGGTAGAGCAGCGGGCCGCGAGAGGTGACCTTGATCGCCAGCGCGCAGGCGGCCAGCAGCGGGCTGAGCACCAGGAGGATGAGCAGCGATCCGGTGATGTCGAACGCGCGCTTGACGACGTAGTCGAAGCCCTCGAACACGGGCGAGCGCAGCTCGAACAGCGGCACCGCATTGCCGGGGACGAACTCCGCGCGATGAACCAGGATCTCCATCGTGGACGGCGCGACCCGGACCCGCACGCCGCGCTGGTGGCAGGTGTCCACCAGCTCGACGGCCTGCTGCTGGGGGAACGCCGGGTCGGCGATGATGACCTCGTCGATGCCGTGCTCGTGGAGGATCGCCGGCAGCTCCGCCAGCGAGCCCAGCGAGCGCAGGCCGTTGTCCGGTCGCGGGGTGAGCGAGATGAACCCGACGACGTCGATCGGCGACGGCGTCGAGCCCTGACCGGCGGCGAGCGCGTGGGCGACCGCGTCGATGTGCTCGTTGGTCCCGATCAGCACCGCGCGGCGGTGGTAGCCCGCGGCGCGCAGGATCGCCCCGGACACGCGCTCGTACAGCCAGCGCAGCCCGCCGACGATCGCGATCGAGAAGACCAGCGACCCCCAGAAGATGTAGTAGCTCTGGAAGTCCTGGCCGTCGGCCTTGGCGTAGATCAGCGCGACGACCATGACCCAGAACAGCGACGAGACGACGGCGCGCAGACCGGGACGCGAGGCGCGGTCGGCGTACAGCCCCGACCGCGCGAACAGCAGCACGGTCAGCACGACCGCGAAGGTGGCGAAGTGGTACGCCTGCGTCGGCGCGCCGGCGAAGTGCGCGTCCTCCTTGACGAACGCCTTGACGCCCAGCGCGACGAGGATCGCGGCGTAGACCCCCACGGCGTCGAGGACGAACAGCGAGACGATCCGCGAGACCTGGCGCAGCGTCTCGCGCCGCAGCAGGAACTGGAGCGCGGGCGGGCGCTTGCGGCGCACGTCGTGCTCGCGCCCGGGGATGCTGACGGGATCCAGCTCGGCGGCCGGGGTGCGCGTGTCGGGGAGTGGTGTGGAGCTCGGCATGGCCAGCTACCGGTGGTAACGCGTCGCGGCGCGGAAGGATGCGGTCAGGTGGACCACGAGCTCCCCAGGCCGAGGAGCGCCTCGACGCCGGCGCGCTCGATGGTGCGCTCGAGTCCCTCGCGCAGCGACACCTCCGGCTCCCAGCCGAGCAGCTCGCGGGCGCGGGTGATGTCCGGGCGGCGCTGCTTGGGGTCGTCGGTCGGGAGCGCCTCGTGGACGATCTCGCTCTTCGACCCCGTCGTCCCGATGACGGCCTCGGCCAGCTCGAGCAGCGTGAACTCGTCGGGGTTGCCGATGTTCACCGGCATGTGCTCGCCCGACTCCGCCAGGGCGATCATGCCGCGGATCAGGTCGTCCACGTAACAGAAGGACCGCGTCTGGCTGCCGTCGCCGAACACCGTGATCGGCCGGTCCGCGAGCGCCTGGCGCAGGAACGTCGGGATCGCGCGCCCGTCGTGCGCGCGCATCCGCGGGCCGTAGGTGTTGAAGATCCGCATGATCGCCGTGTCCACGCCCTGCTGGCGGTGGTAGGCCATCGTCAGCGCCTCGGCGTAGCGCTTCGCCTCGTCGTACACGCCGCGCGGGCCGATCGGGTTGACGTTGCCCCAATAGGATTCGACCTGCGGATGGATATGCGGGTCGCCATAAACCTCGCTGGTCGAGGCCTGGAAAATCCGCACGCCCAGCCGTTTGGCCAGGCCGAGCATGTTGATCGCGCCGTGGACGCTGGTCTTGGTCGTCTGGACCGGATCGTGCTGGTAATGGATCGGGCTGGCCGGGCAGGCCAGGTTCCAGATCTCGTCGACCTCGACGAACAGCGGAAAGCAAACGTCGTGGCGCATGAATTCGAACCGCGGGTGCCCTGCAAGGTGATCGAGGTTGCGCTTGTCGCCGGTAAACAGGTTGTCGACGCACAGCACTTCGTGGCCGCGGTCGATCAGCCGGTCGATCAAGTGCGAGCCGAGGAACCCCGCGCCGCCGGTGACCAGCACCCTCTTGCGACCATAGATCATGCGTTTCTTCTGCATTGCGCCCTTGCTTCGTCGTCATGAGGCCCGATTTGGCCCGCAGCGCGCTGCACTAGTGGGCGCGCGTGCCGCTGTCCACTTTCGAGGGTGCCGCGCAAAATGCACAAATGACGCAGGAATCGGCGCGCAGGGCGCGGGCAATTGGCTTCACCGCGGGATGAAACGGCTGGACGCGGGGCCATGTGGGCCATAAATGCGCCCTGGTCGCCCAAACCTCGCGGCGAAGCTATGCGGATGTGCGCCCTGCAATTGCCGATGAACGTAATCTCGTTCCATACTTCAGTCCTGGCGGTCTGCGCGGCAAGCTTCGCGCTCACCGCTCTGTTGGCGCGCTATGCCCAGCCGCTGTGCGCCCGGCTCGGGCTGATCGACCTGCCCGACGCGCGCAAGCTGCACACCGCCGCGACCCCGCTGGTCGGCGGACTGGCGCTGCTGTTGGCAATCCTGCCGCTGGGCCTGCTGGCCAGCGCGCTGGTCTGGCCC
>JBKJRO010000102.1:0-28769 GCA_046594555.1 Solirubrobacteraceae bacterium | reverse complement strand
CTGGCTGTGGGCCGGGATCTTCCTGACGCGCCTTGCGGTCCAGCTGCCGCTGTATCTGGCGGGCGCGGTCTTCGCGCTCGGCGTCGCGAAGACGGCGATGGGCATCCCGCTGTTCGCCCTCGGCCTGTGGCTGACGTGGCGTCTCGTGCACCGTCACCGTGTACCCGCGTCGGCGACCTGACAGCCGGGCTGGTGTGGCACTGAGGCGAGCGCCTCGAGCGCCCGATCCACGTCGAGCACTCGACGTCTCCGAGGCCAGCACTCACGACCCTGACAACGCCAGGCCAGCCGTAGAGGCCGCGCTCCCGCCGGCGATGCACAGCAGGGGCCCGAGAGACCGCTGCCCGCATGCGCCGGCGCCTCTACGCCGGCGCCGGCTCGTCGGCCTCCTCGGCCACCGGCCGCGGCTGCCACGGCGGGCGGCCCTCGACGGCGGCGTAGGAGCCGCCGAGGATGAGGATCAGGCCGCCGACGGTGCCGACGCTGATCGCCTCGCCGAGGAACAGCGAGCCGTAGGTGACGGCGAACATCGGGGCGAGGTAGGCCACGACGGACGCGCGGGACACGCCGATGTCCGCGATCAGTGTGTAGTAGAGGAGGAACGCGAGCCCAGTCCCGCCCGCGCCGAGCACCACGAGGGCGGCCCAGGTGCCCAGTGAGGGCATGTGCTCCGGCGGCTGCAGGACCGCGGCCGGCAGCATCGCGATCGCCGCCGCGATCATCGTCGACGCGGCGATGCCGATCGGCGCAACGCCGGGCAGCTTCGTGCGGACCCAGATCGACGCGATCGCGTAGAGCACGCTCGCCAGCAGGACCATGAACCCGCCGAGGACGGCGTTGGGATCCTCACCGAGGTCCACGCCGAAGAGCAGCGCCACGCCGACCATGCCGAGCACGATGCCGACGATCCCCCACCCGCGCAGCGCGTCGCCCTGCGCCAGCCAGGGGCTGAGCAGCACGACGAAGATCGCCGCGGCGGAGACGAGGATCGCCGCCAGCGATGAGGGAATCCAGCGCTCGCCGTACGTGATCAGCAGGAACGGCAGCGCGACCTGCGTCATGCCGACCGCGACGGCCCAGCCGCGGTGCTCCCACACGCCGGCGAACCCGCCCGAGCGCAGCGCGAGCGGCACCAGGACCACCGCCCCGAACACGACGCGCAGGAAGACGATCGACGGTGCGCGCACGCCGTCGTCCAGCGCGATCTTGATGAACATGTACGACGCGCCCCAGACCGAGGCGGTGATCCCCATCGAGATCCAGGCGCGGCGCGTCATCACCATCCAACTCCCAGCGTCGCAGATTCGTGAGGCATCACCTCGGCAGGCCGCAGGGCCCCTTGGCCAGGTCCCGCGTGAGCTTCGCGACCTTGTAGAAGACCGGCGGCTGCCGCGGCGACGTGTCGCTGAACGCGACCGTTCCCTGCTCCGACCGCACGACGTAACGCAGGATCGTCACCGGGCCCGCGGGCAGCCGGACGTTGCGCGTCGCGGGACCGGGATCCTTGTCGTCGCCGTCCAGCTCGAAGGTGATCTTGCGGGCGTCGATCAGCTGCTCGCTGGTCAGCGCGTGCTCCGGCCCGCCGTTGCAGCGCACGGTGCCGCCGTCGCCGACGAGCATCGTCAGGCGTGCGCCGGGGATCGAGCCGCTGCGGGTGACGACGAAGAGGTCCGCGGACGGCGCGCCGCAGCCGCTGATCGCGGCGGCCGTCACGATCAGCCCCGCGAGGGCGAGGAGCCGCCTCATGCCGCCACCGCGGCGCCGCCGCGCCGCGGGTCGCCGCCGCCGCTGACCGCGCCGGTGCGCGGATCGCGCTCGATCGCCTGGGCCCCGCCGAAGAACAGGTTCGGCGCGCGGAAGCGGACGACCTCGCGGCCGCTGGCCTCGAGCGCGCCGGCGTCGATGCCCGGCTCGGCGTAGACGACGCCCGCCTCGTGGTGCAGCCGCGGCGCCTGGATCGCCGCGCCCGCGGGCATGCCGCGATCGACGACGTTGAGGATCACCTGGAGAATCGCCGAGCGGATCCGGTTGGAGCCGGCGCTGCCGAGCACGAGCTCGACCTCGCCGCCCGTGCCGACGACGGCGGTCGGGGCCATCATCGACGGCATCCGGCGGCCCGGCGGCATCCGGAAGAAGCCCAGGGGATTCAGGTCCTCCTCGCCCATGATGTTGTTCAGGTGGATGCCGGTCCCGGGAACGACGATGCCCGAGCCCTCGCCGTTGGTGCAGGTGACCGAGCACGAGCGCCCGTCAGCGTCGAGGACGCAGATGTGGGTCGTCGCGCCCAGCCGCGAGCCGAGCACGCGCTCGAGGAACCCCGGCTCCGCGAGGCCATCGACGAACTCCGGCGTGCGCAGCGCCTGGACCTCCTCCATGACCTTCGCGATCTCGACCGCCGTCGGCGCCGTCTCGGTCCGCTCGTCCAGCGTCGCGAGCGCCAGCGCCAGCAGGATGCCCCCGGCGGACGGCGGCGGGTTGGTCAGCACGGCGCGCCCGCGGAACGCCACGCGCGCCGGAGTGCGCACGAGCGCCGCGTAGTCGGCGAGGTCGCGCGCGGTGACCATGCCGCCCGCGCCCTCCAGCCGCGCCACGATCGCCGCCGCGAGGTCGCCGGTGTGGAACGGCGCCGCGCCGTCGGCGCCGAAGCGCTCGATCGTCTCGGCCAGTTCCGCGCTGCGGAACGCCTCACCCACGCGCAACGGCCGGCCGCCGGGGGCGAACTCGGCCGCCGACTCGGGCGTGAGGACCAGGATCTGCTCGAGGATCTCGAAGACGTACGCCTGCTCGGCGTTCAGCGGGACGCCGTCGCGGGCGAGCGCTGCTGCGGGGGCCGCCAGATCGGCCAGCGGCAGCGTGCCCCAGCGCTCGGCCGCCGCCGCCAGGCCGGCCGGCCCGCCCGGCACGCCGACCGACGCCGCGCCGCAGTTGAAGACCTGGCTCGTGTCGCCGAAGTCCACGTCGACCGGCGTCAGGAATCCCTGCCCGGCCGGGTCCGCGCCCGCGCCGGGAGCCGCGACGAAGAAGTCCAGCAGCGCCGGCTCCCAGCCGCCGCCGCAGGCGAGCAGGTAGCCGCCGGCGCCGGGGCCTGTCAGCAGCGGCTCGCAGACCCACGAGGCCAGCACGGACGCGATCGCGGCGTCGACCGCATTCCCGCCGGCGCGCAGCACGTCGGCACCGACCTCCGCCGTCCGCGGATGTCCCGCCGCCACCATGCCCCGAAACCCAGCCACGCGGTCGAGACTAGGCCACACGAGCGTCGGCGGCAGCGCGAAGGGCCGCGATCACCCCGAACACTCGGGGGTGGGCTGGATCGAGGCGGATATCCGCATCCAAACCGGCCCACCCCGGCAGATCAGCGCTTCGGGACGAACTCCGGGACGTCGAGCCGGTCGACGCCCTTGCCCGTCCGCACCGTGCTCGCGCCCTTGCGCTCGATGCGCGGCTCGCCGCGCGGCTCCTCGGCCGTGAAGCGCCCTGCGCGCAGGGCGTTGCGGCCGTAGCGGGTCGCGACGACCGTGACCCAGACCTGGTCCTCCAGGCCGTCGTCGACCATGGCGCCGAAGATGATGTTCGCCTCCGGGTGGGCGGCCGCGGCGACGGCCTTGGCCGCCTCGTTGACCTCCCACAGCGACAGGTCCGTGCCGCCGGTGATCGACAGCAGGATCGACGTCGCGCCCTCCATGCTCGTCTCCAGCAACGGCGAGGACACCGCCTGCTCTGCCGCGTCGAGCGCGCGCTGCTCGCCCGTGCCCATGCCGATGCCCAGCAGCGCCGGACCCGCCTGGGTCATGATCGTGCGCACGTCGGCGAAGTCGAGGTTGATGATGCCGGGGAGCGTCACCAGGTCACTGACGCCCTGCACGCCCTGGCGCAGGACGTCGTCGGCGACGCGGAACGCCTCGACCATCGACGTGCGCTGATCCAGCACGTTGAGCAACTTGTTGTTGGGGACGACGATGAGCGTGTCGACCTCGTCCGCGAGCGCGTCGATGCCGACGTCCGCCGCGGCCTGCCGGCGGTTGCCCTCGAAGCCGAACGGCTTCGTGACGATGCCGACGGTCAGCGCGCCGAGCTCCTGCGCGATGCGGGCGACGATCGGTGCCGCGCCCGTCCCGGTCCCGCCGCCCTCGCCGGCCGCGATGAAGACCATGTCCGAGCCCTTGAGCAGGTGCTTGATGCGGTCGTAGTCCTCCATCGCGGCGGCACGCCCCAGCTCGGGGTTGGCGCCGGCGCCCAGGCCCCGGGTCAGCTCCTCGCCGATGTGGATCGTCAGGTCGGCATCGGACTGCTGCAGCGACTGCATGTCCGTGTTGACGGCGACGAACTCGACGCCGCGGACCTCGGCTTCGACCATGCGGTTGACGGCGTTGACGCCGGCCCCGCCGACGCCGACGACGCGGATGCACGGCGTGCCGGCCGTCTGCTCGGACCCGGCCCACGGGTTCTCCTCGTAGGCCGGCCGCGCGGGCGGCGTGATCGGGCGATCGGGCGCGGCGCGCTCCATGATGTTCTCCGGGATGTCGGAGCTGAACGCGTGGCGCAGGCGCTCCTGCGGCGTCGCGATGCGGCGCTCGGGCTCGGGCTCCTCGTCGCCGCCGGACTCCAGCCCGGGGTGCGGCAGGTCGGCGCGGCCGGCGGGCGTCGCGGGCGCAGTGGCGCCGGCGTCGGCGGGCTCGGCGCCCGGCGTCGTGGCCTCGTCCGCCTCGGGCGCGGGCGCGCCGGCCTTGGCCGCCGCATCGTCGGCGGCTCCCGGGTCCGTCTTGCGGAACAGCTCGGCGAGCGGCCCCTCGCGCATGCTCGCGCGGTCGCGCTTATTGCCGGCCATGGGACAGGACCTCCTTGGCGAGATCGCGGTAGGACTGGGCGGCCAGGCTGTCCGGGTCGTACTTGAGCACGGACATCCCCTTCACCGGTGCCTCCGCGAAGCGGATCGTCTTGCGGATGCGCGAAGCGAACACCTGATCGCCGAAGTTCTCCTCGAGAATCTCGATCGCCTCCTTCGCGTGAACCGTCCGGGAATCCATCAGCGTGGGCAGGATGCCCTCGATCTCGACGTCCGGGTTGAGGTTCTCGCGAATCATCTGGAGCGTGTTCTGGAGCTGGATCAGCCCCCGCATCGAGAGATACTCGCACTGGACGGGGACGATCACCTTGTCGGCGGCCGTCAGCGCGTTGATCGTGAGCAGGCCGAGGCTCGGCGGCGTGTCGATGCAGACGAAGTCGTAGTCGTCCTCGACGTCCTTCAGCGCCTTGGCCAGCGCGCGCTCGCGGCCGATCATCGTCGACATCGCGATCTCCGCGCCGGCGAGGTCGATCGAGGCGACGGCGACGTCGATCTCGCGCTTGTGGATGATCTGGCGGATCGGCAGCCGGTGCACGAGCACGTCGTACAGCGACTCCTTGAGCATGTCCGGATCCATGCCCTGCGACATCGTGAGGTTGCCCTGCGGATCCATGTCGACGCAGAGCACGCGATGGCCGGTCTCGGCGAACGCGACGGCAAGGTTCAGGGTCGTCGTCGTCTTGGCGACGCCGCCCTTCTGGTTGGCGAAGGCGATGACCTTCATGCGAGGCTCCTGGGTTCCACGATGGCTGCGGGGCCGGTCGGCCCCGTTCAGGCCCGTTATTCGCAGTACCGCGGCCGAGTCCTTCGCCTGGGTGCCACCACCCGCCGGGCCTGGGACGTCAGTTGCAGGCCTGGCCGTGCGAGGTGTCGTTCGGATCGGCCAGCCGCATGAACACGGAGTCCTCGAACGTCGCCGTCGGCCTGCTCGTGTTGAAGGCACGATCCGGGAGCACGGTGAAGGCGACCGCGATCTTCACCTGCAGCGGCAGGTTGGCCGCGCTGAGCGGCGTCGCGAGCAGCGTGCTGGGCGTCGGGTTGCTGCCCGCGGTCCAGGCGTAGTAGCGCAGCAGCGGGACGCCGGCGACGGGCTCGACGTTCTCGAGCAGGATCTTCGTGCTCGTGGCCGAGACCGGATAGGTGACCGACGGGATCGTGCCGGCCGCCGCGCGCACACCGACCCAGCGCTTGAGGACCAGGTCGCCGCCGGTGAGGACGAGCTGGTGCTTCTCGGGCACCGCGTCGGGCGCGCCGAGATTGATGTAGTAGACGATGTCCGAGCCGGACGCCGACACGAGCGCCGGCTCGGTGGCGCTGAGGCAGGTCTGGGCGCGGAGCTCGCGGGTGATGAGGTCGAGCGCGAGGCGGCCGCGCTGCGTGGAGTCGATCCGCTGCTGCGTGCGCCGCGACAGGCTGAACGACGTGTCCAGCACCTGCAGGATCCCGAAGATGATCACGATCCCGACGATCATCGAGACGAGGAGTTCGGTCAGGGAGAAGCCGTCGTCGCCGCGCGCCTGCGCGGCGAGGTCAGCGGGCCGGAACCTGCTCATGCTCGTTCAGGAGCCGCCACGAGGCGGAGACGGGATCCAGGAAGTGCGGCGGCGACCGGTAGGCCAGGCGCGGGTCGTAGCGGTAGTCCTTGACGTAGCCGCTGTTCAGCGTGCCGCCAGAGAAGGTGCCGACGGCGCCGCGGTAGTTCTGGGCGATCGAGCCGAAGACGTGGAGCGTGCCGAGAGGACTGCCGCAGGTGTAGGAGTCGACGGCGAACGAGTGCGCCAGCGACAGGATGGCGGCTTCGATGCGGATGTCGCTCAGGATGGGCGCCGCGTTGGCGGTGCAGGTGCTGGTGCTCGCCGGCGTGATGACGTGCTGGACGCGGACGAACTCGTTGGCGACCAGCCCGATCAGCGCGTCGTTGGTGTAGCGGATGTCGCCGTCGGCGATCACGTCCTTCTGGCTGGCGATCGTCACCGAGGTGCCCGCCGTGCCGTGGACGAAGACGTTCGCGCAGCCGCTGGGCTGGGCGAGCGGCGTGTCGGCGCTGTAGCCGACGCCGCAGGCGCCGTTCTTGACGTAGATGAGGCCGTTGGACGGGTAGGCGACGTTCGACGTCGTGATCCCCGTCGCAACGTCGGTGATGTTGAAGGTCGTCGCCCCGAGCGTGATGTTCTTGCTCCCGGTGAAGACATAGGCGGGCAGCACGTCGCCCAGCAGCGCCAGGTTCGTCGGCGGCATCGGGAGGACGTTGTCGGCCGTGATCAGCTGACCGCTGAACGTCGGCGAGCCGGCGCAACTGCCGTTGGCGCGCCAGCCCGGCGACGGGGGGTTCAGCTCGATGCGCGTCGCGCCTCCGCCACCGAAGGTCGGCGTGCCGCAGGTGAGGATCGAGTCGTTCGTGTGGAACGGGCCGACGATCGAGTCCTGCGCGATGAAGTTGAGCTCCACGCAGCCGGACGACCCGCTGTACGTCGCGGAGCCACGCCCGTTGCGCCAGTACCCGCAGTTCGCGCTCGCCCAGGCGGCGTAGTCCGCCGGCGTGTACCAGGCCGGATCGCGCGTCTCGTAGTTCGTGAAGTAGACGTAGTCGAGGAACGTGTGGCGGCGCAGGCGGGCGACGATGCTGCGCTTCATCCCGCGCATCCGGCCGGTCGCGCGCACGTTGATCGTGCCCTGATCGAGCAGCGAGATGGCGGCCGTCGTCGGGGTCGTCCCGACGCACGTCGTGTTGCCCGGTGCCGGCAGCAGCTCGACGGTGTACTGCGCCTCCGAGCTGGGCAGGCTGCGCCACGAGCGCGGGTCGGCCCCGGAGCCGTTCCACTGCTGACTGACGTACTGCGTCCCGCCGATGGCGGTGCACGTGGTCCAGACCTCGGGGTCGTCGGCGAGGCGGAAGATGTACGCGTTCAGCCCGGCCTCGGCCGCCGCGTAGGCGGCCTTGCGGTCCTGATCGCGGCGGCTGAGGCCGGTGTCGGCCTGGACGCTGGTGAGCAGTGCGGCGGTCAGCGCGCTGACGAGGATCAGGACGCCGATGACGGTCGGCAGGGCCATGCCGGCGTCGGACCGCAGGTGGGCGAGGAGGCGCTTCATGGGCAGGTGGATGCTCCGCCGCTGGAGGGCACGACCAGCGTCGTGACGGCAGAACCGGCGGGCAGGCGGTTCTGCACCGTGGTGCTCACCGTGCGGGTCCTGGTCCCGATGAGGGCTTGGGCGCAGACGCCATAGTCGCCGTAGGGCAGCGCGGGGCTCGCGAGCGCGGCCGAGGCGTTGAGCGTGCCGGTGGAGGTGCTGCCGCAGCCCGAGGGCGGTGTGATGCGGACCGTCGCGCCCGGAAGCAGGTTGCCCAGCGGATCCTTGACGACGATGTTCAGCGCCGGCATGCGGACCGTCACGCTCGACGCCGCGCCCGGATTGACCGCCAGGATCGGCGGGGTCTGCCCGTAGAGGCTCGGGTCGTTCGCGGCACAGCTCCCGGACCAGACGCCGTAGCCGTCACCGAAGGGGAAGAGCGTCGTGCCGGAGTCGATGCTGCTCTGCGCCGATCCGGCGGTGAATGTCCGCGTGCTGGGCGATGGGAGCGCGGAGTTGCTGACCATGAAGCCGGTCCCCTTCGCGGCGCTCGTCACCCCGGCGATGACCGTGTCGAAGCTCGCGGTGATCGACGCCGCGCGGTCGTACAGGTAGACGAGGCTCGTCGTGGCGCTGTTGGCGACCGAGGTCGTCTGGCTGACGGACTGGGCGCCGGTCTTGTCGACATAGCCCGCGGAGTTGACGAGCGCGGTGTAGGAGCCGATCGGGAGGTAGCCGAAGAAGATGCAGCCGGCGGCATCGGAGGTGCCGCTGACGCTGTGGGCGCCGGAGAGGCTGACGCCGATGCCGGGCACGGGCGCGCCGCCGCGCCCGACGATCTGCGTCTTGATGCTGCCGTCGCCGGCGCGGACGGCGAAGAGGCTCTCGGTCTTGATCGGCCGGACGTTCCCGATGGTCGGCCAGGTCACGGTGGTCACGACCTTCAGGTAGTCCGCGCTCGACGCACCCGGCCCGCAGGTCGCGGCACCCGTCGTGTCGTCGATCCACGTCGCGGCGGAGGCGATCGTGTAGGTCACGGAACCGACCTGCTGCGTGCGGGTCGTCGACAGGTCGGCCGGATCGAACTGCTTCAGCGCGCGCATCCGCTCCATCTCGGACTGCGCGAGGCCGGCCGCGACGCTGCGATGGCGGTTGCTCGCGCTGGACTTCGCGGCGCCGTCGAGCGAGGAGAAGAACCCGATGGCGAGGATCACGAGCAGGGTGGCGGCGACGAGCGCCTCCACGAGCATGCTTCCCCGGTCGTCCGCGAGCATGCGGGGGCGGGTCCGCGACCGGACCCGGCCCAAGCTCCGACGACAGATCTCTACCACCTACCCGATATCGGCCGCTGGGCACGACTTCTTGACCATCGGCGTGTGGTTGCACGATCACGGCCAGGCGTCGCACATCTAGGGTGCAGGCCATGAGCGAGCAGACCGCAGGCATCGCGCACTGGGACGACGTCGCGCCGCGCTCGTACGAGCGCGGCGACATCCGCGGGTCGCGGCGCCGCATCGGCCCACAGGCCGGTGCGCGGACGGTCGGGCTGAGCCGGTACCTGCTGCCGCCGGGCGCCCGGTCGATGCCGGTGCACGCCCACGCCGACGAGGAGGAGATCTTCCACGTCCTGACCGGTCAGGGGCTCGTCTGGATCGACGGCGTGACGCACCCGGTCGGGCCCGGCGACACCATCGTCCACCCGGCGGGGGGGCCGGCGCACACGATCCTCGCCGGCGACGCCGAGCTCGACGTCCTCGCGTTCGGGAGCGGCTCGCCGACGAATCTCACCTATCTGCCGCGGCCGCAGGTCTTCTGGGCCGGCCCGCACTGGCTGCCGGCCGAGGCGCCGAACCCGTTCGCCGCCGAGGCCGCATGCGGGCCACTGGAACTCCCCGAGCCGACGGCCGAGCGGCCGGCCGGCATCGTCGCGCTCGCCGACGCCCCGGCGAAGCCCGCGGACCGCGACGGCTACCGCGGCCGCTGGCTCCTGCCGACGGCAGGGGACGTGGCCCGCCATTCGGGCCTCAAGCACGTCGTCCTGCAGCCCGGCCAGATGAGCTGCCCGCCGCACTGGCACGGCGGCGAGGAGGAGCTGTTCGTGATCCTCGACGGCGCCGGCGAGTTGGTCCTGCTGACGAACGACCTGGACGAGACGCGCACGCCGGTCGCCGCCGGGCACGTGATCGCGCGCGCGCCGGCGACCGGCGTCGCGCACGCACTCGTCGCCGCGGACGCCGGGCTCACGTACCTCGCATATGGGACGCGGCGCCCCGACGAGATCGTCTACTACCCGCGCTCCAGGAAGGCCTGGCTCGGGCCGCTGATGGTGCGCGTCGAGCCGGTCGCCGACTACTGGGACGGCGAGCCGTGAGCCCGCGCCGCGCCGCGCCGCGCGCGGCGGCGCTGCTCGATCACGAACTGCTCGTCGTGACCGGCAAGGGCGGCGTCGGGAAGACCACGGTCGCGACGGCACTCGGCGTCGCCGCGGCGCGACGCGGGCTGCGCGTCATCGTCGCCGAGGTCGCCCTGCGCGACGACGTCCGCGCCACGCTCGGCGCCGCCGACGCCGGCCGCGACCGCGAGGTCGAACTGGCCTTCGGCGTGCACCACACCTCGATCGATCCCGACCTCGCGCTGCGCGAGTACCTGGTGGACCAGCTCGGCTCGCGCACGCTCGCGGACACGCTCGGCGGCAGCCGCGCGTTCACGTACCTCGCCGCCGCGACGCCCGGCCTGCGCGAGCTGCTGACGATCGGCAAGGTCTGGGAACTCGCCCAGGCGGACCGCCGGACGGCTGGCGGGCGCCCCTACGACCTGGTGATCCTCGACGCACCGGCAACCGGCCACGGCGTCGCGGTGCTGAGCGCGCCGCGGACGTTCGCGCGGACCGCGGCGGCGGGCCGGATCGCGCGGCAGGCGACGACCATCGACGGCCTGATCAGCGATCCCGCCCGGACCGCCGTCGTCGCCGTCGCGCGCCCCGAGGAGCTGCCGGTCAACGAGGCGATCGAACTGGAGGCCGCGCTCGAGGCCGAGCTCGGCCTGCCGCTGACCCTGGTCGTCGTCAACCGCGTGGTCGCCGGGCGCTTCAGCAGCGCCGAGGCCGCGCAGCTGGCCGCCGCGCCCGATGGCCCGGCGATCCGCGCCGCACGCGAGCGCCATCGCCACGCGCGTGGCCAGCAGGCCCAGGTCGCGCGGCTGCGCCGCGGCGTACGCTGCCCGGTCGTGCGGGTCCACGAGCTGTTTCACCCGGTGCTCGACGCCCAGGCGATCCGCACGCTCGCGGGCGAGCTGGAGCGGGCGCTGTGAGCCCGCGCCGCCCGGCGCCCGGCCCGCTCGGTCGGCACCTGCGCGACGCCGACGTCGTCATCTGCGCAGGCTCGGGCGGCGTCGGCAAGACGACGACCTCGGCCGCGATCGCGCTCGGACTCGCGACGCAGGGGCAGCGGGTCGCCGTCGTCACCATCGACCCGGCCAAGCGCCTGGCCGACGCGCTCGGCGTCGGCGAGCTGCAGGGCGAGCCCACGCTCGTCGACCCGGCGAGGTTCGCGGCCGCCGGGGTCCCGATCGCCGGCGAGCTGTGGGCGATGACCCTGGACGCCAAGCGCACCTTCGACGAGCTGATCGAGACGCTGGCGCCCGACGAGCGCTCGCGCGATGACATCCTCGGCAACCGGATCTACCAGCAGCTCTCGGGCGCGATCGCCGGCTCGCAGGAGTTCACGGCCGTCGCCAAGCTCCACGAGCTGCATGCCTCGGGCCGCTTCGACGTGCTCGTCCTGGACACGCCGCCGTCGCGCAACGCGCTCGACTTCCTCGACGCTCCGGACCGGCTGACGGCGTTCTTCGACGGCCGCGCGCTGCGCCTCCTGCTCGCACCCAGCGGCATCGCCGGGCGGGCGCTCGGGCGCGGCACGGGCCTCGTCCTCGGCGCGCTGCGCCGGCTGACGGGCGCGGACCTGCTGACCGACCTCGGCGTGTTCTTCGGTGCGCTCGGCGGCATCGTCGACGGGCTGCGCGAGCGGGCCGACAGCGTGCGGGCGCTCCTGTCGGACCCGCGGACGACCTTCCTCGTCGTGACCTCGCCGGAGCGCGAGCCCGTCGAGGAGGCGATCTTCTTCACGGCGAAGCTGCGCGATGCGCAGATGCCGTTCGGCGGGCTGATCGTCAACCGCGTGCACGACCTGCTCGACGGCGTCGCCGAGCACCCGGCGCCGCAGGACGTCGCTGCGCAGCTGGAGGCCGAGCTCGGCCCGGTGCTCGCGCGCAAGGTGCTGCGGACGTATGCCGAGGCGCTCGACCTGGCGCGGCGCGACGCGGCCGCGATCGAGCATCTCCGCGCCCAGACCCGGCCCGGCCTGGTCGTCCTGATTCCCGAACTCGACCAGGACGTGCACGACGCCGCGGGGCTCGCCGCGGTCCACGCGCACCTGTTCTCGGGTGGGCGGGAGGCGGTCCCCAGGCGCTAGAAGAGGAACTCCGACGTCGCGCGCTCGGTCTGCGCCGGCGCCGGCAGCGCCTCCGCGTCGCGCGCGGCGAGCAGCGTGTCGGCGAGCGCGCGCAGGTCGGCGTCGAGATGGCCGCACAGCACGTCGCGCAGCAGCGCCCGCAGCTGCGACCCGAGGTCGCTGACGAGTCCGTCGAGCTGCGGGTCGACGGCGACGCCGGCGATGACCGCCTGCTCGAGCGAGATCGCGTGGGCGACGCGCTGGGCCAGCGCGGGACGGCCCGCCGGCTCGGCGCAGAGGACGGCGAGCCGCTCGCCCAGGCGCCCGCCACCCGGGCCCTCCGGCTCGAGCAGCGCGCGCAGCGCGAGCAACAGGTCGGTCAGTGCCTCGGCGGCCTGCGGGCGCTCGCTGGCGAGCTCGAACCGGCGCAGCGCCCAGGCGACGGGGCCGCTGCCCGGGGTCCGCCGTGCGACGAGGTTGAGAAACGCCCGCAGCTCGTCCTCCTGCGCGGGGGCGATGCGCAGGTCGCCGGCGGCGACGCCGGTGGTGCCCAGGGCGACCGGCTGCCATGGACCGGCGCCGGTCCGCGTCCACGCCAGCGGGGCGTAGGCCGGGCGGAACGGTGCATAGAGGCGCAGGCCGACGAGCAGCCGGCGCAGCCGGACGCGCGCATGGTGGTGGGGTGCCTCGTCGCCGGCCGCCGGCTCCCAGCGCAGGACGGCGAGCGTCTGCGGCAGGTCGGTCCGCGACCAGCGGCCCTCGTCCGGCACGTCGGGGCAGGTGTCCCCGCGTGCGAGGCTCAGGCCGTCGCCGAGCACGACCTCCGGGGAGTCCAGCGTGATGCCGAGCAGCGCCGCGGTGACGACGGTCTCGGCGCGGCCCTCGGCGACGAGGAGCTCCAGCTCGCGGTAGGCGCGGTCGAACCGCTGCTCCTCGAAGGCGAAGTCCGTCGAGTCCTCGAAGACGCGCCCCAGGAACGTGAACAGGGCGCCGTCGGCGCGGTCCCGCCCGGCGGGCTGTCCGTGCACCCCCTGCGCGTCGAGGTAGGCGTCCAGGCGGCCCGCCGCGACCAGCGCGTGCGCCGCCGGGAGGTAGGTCGCCAGCCGCCCCAGGACACCGCCGCGCTCACGGATGAAGTCGCCGGTCAGCGGCCGGTAGCAGTACAGCGGCGAGCTGCGCCGTCCCGACTCGACGACCTCGAACGGGACCTCATGGCCCGCCTGGGCGTCGCCGGCCAGTTGCGCGGCAGCCTCGACGCTGAAGTCGTGCAGGGCGGATCGAAGCTCACTCAGGCGCATGAGAGGCGGTTCGCTGCGCCGTGACGCGGTCCTGCCGGTGCACCGCCGGTTGCACGCCCGGGGGCTGCAAGCCGGGCTGCGGGATCCCTCGCCCCAGCGGCCGATGGGAGCCTCATGAAGGTTGCCGCGGCGGTCACCGGGACCGCGCTCACGACGCTCGTGTCGCTCGCCATCGGGGTCGCCCCGGCGGTCGCCGAGGGCGCGACGGGCGGCGCGGCCTTCAGCGCCTCCTCCGACACGCCCGCCGTGACCACGCAGCCCGCGACGCCCGTGACGACCGGCGGCGTCGACCCGTCGGCGCCGGTGACCACCACCGCCCCCACCATCCCCGGCGACGTCGCCACCGTCGGCGCGGACGGCCTGGCGCACGCCCCCGCCGGCGCGCCGCCCGCCGTCAGCACGATCATCGCCGCTGGCAACGCGATCGCGCGCAAGCCGTACCTCTGGGGCGGCGGGCACCGGCGCTGGCTGGCCAAGGGCTACGACTGCTCGGGCTCGGTGTCCTACGCACTGCACGGCGCGGGCGTCCTCGACGGCCCGCTCGTCTCCGGCGACTTCATGCGCTGGGGCGACGCCGGACCCGGCTCGTGGGTCACGATCTACGCCAACGGCGGTCACGTCTTCATGATCGTCGCCGGACTGCGCTTCGACACGTCCGGCCAGCGCCAGGGCGGCACGCGCTGGCAGGCCGCGCCGCGCCGCGTCCGCGGATTCCGCGTGCGCCACCCCGTCGGCCTCTGATCGCCGCCCCCGGCAGGGGGTGGCCCGGATTCACCCGACATCTGCGTGTCATTGCGGGCCGCCCCTTGCGGACGCTCGACACCTGCCCGGCGCGCCGCGTACCGTTCCACCCGATGCACGACCACGAGCACGTCCACGGCCCGGGTTGCGGCCACCCGGCGATCGTCCACGACGGCCACGTCGACTTCGTCCACGACGGGCGCCTGGACCACCCCCACGGCGACCACATCGACGAGCACGTCCTCGCCGTCGACGACGCGCACCCGGCGGCCTGCTCCGCCGGCCATCCCTGCGGCGGGCACGACCCGGCCCACGTCCACGGGCCCGGCTGCGGGCATCCGGCCGTCCCGCACGGCGAGCACCTCGACTACCTCGTCGCGGGCCACCTGCACCACCAGCACGACGGGCACTGCGACGACCACGGCGACGTCGTCGTCGCGTAGCGTCACAGCGGCATGGCCCACCCGGACGACGCGAGCGAGGTCACCCACGTCGACGTGCTGATCGTGGGGGCGGGACTGTCCGGCATCGGCGCCGCCAGCCGGCTGCGGGCGGAGCACCCCGGCAAGAGCTTCACGATCCTCGAATCCCGGCCGGCGATGGGCGGGACCTGGGACCTGTTCCGCTACCCCGGCATCCGCTCGGACTCGGACATGTTCACCCTCGGCTACTCGTTCCGGCCGTGGAAGGAGGCCGAGGCGATTGCGGACGGCCCGTCGATCCTGAATTACATCCGCGAGACGGCGCACGAGCACGGCCTCGACGAGCGCATCCGCTTCAACCACAGGGCGGTACGCGCCGAGTGGTCGACACCCGACGCGCGGTGGACGATCGACGCCGAGCGCACCGACACGGGCGAGCACGTGCGGTTCACGTGCGGCTTCGTGTTCATGTGCACCGGCTACTACCGGTACGACCAGGGGTACACGCCGGAGTTCGCGGGCACCGAGCGGTTCCCCGGCGAGATCGTCCACCCCCAGCACTGGCCCGAGGACCTCGACTGGTCCGGGAAGCGGGTGGTCGTGATCGGATCCGGCGCGACGGCGGTCACCCTCGTCCCGTCCATGGCCGGGCGCGCGGCGCACGTGACGATGCTGCAGCGCTCGCCCAGCTACGTCGTGGCGCTGCCGTCCCGCGACCCGATCGCCGACCTGCTGCGCCGCCTCCTGCCCGCCCGCGCCGCCTACCCGATCGTGCGCTGGAAGAACGTCCTGACGACCCTGGGCTTCTTCCACGCCTGCCGGCGGGCGCCCGGGCCGCTGAAGCGCCTCCTGGTCGCCGGCGTCAGGCGGCGGCTCCCGGCGGGCTACGACGTCGAGACCGACTTCACCCCGCGCTACGACCCGTGGGACCAGCGCGTGTGCCTCGTGCCCGACGGTGACCTGTTCAAGGCGATCGGCGACGGCTCGGCGTCCGTCGTCACCGACCGCATCGCGGCGTTCACCGAGACGGGGCTGCAGCTCGAGTCCGGCCGGACGCTGGACGCCGACATCGTGGTCACGGCCACCGGCCTCAACCTCCTGATGCTCGGTGGCACCGACATCGTCGTCGACGGCCGGCTGGTGCACCCGCACGACACGGTCGGCTACAAGGGGATGATGCTCAGCGGCGTCCCCAACCTCGCGCTCGCGCTGGGGTACACGAACGCGTCCTGGACGCTGAAGTGCGATCTCGTCGCCGAGTACGTCTGCCGCCTGCTGCGCCACATGGATGCGCACGGCTACGACTCCTGTACTCCGCAGGCCCCGGGGCCGGGGGTGCCGACGGAGCCGTTCCTGGACCTCACCGCCGGCTACGTCCTGCGCGCGATCGACGACCTGCCGCTGCAGGGCCACCGGACCCCATGGCGCCTGAACCAGAGCTACCCCCGCGACGTGCGGCTGCTCCGCCGAGGCCCGCTCGAGGACGAAGGCATCCGGTTCTCGCGCGCCGCAGTCGCCGCACCGCAGCCGGCATCGGCCGCCGCAGCCTGATCGCCCCCAGGGGTGGTGGCGCTCCCGGCCCGGGCCGATCAGCGGCAGTCCGCGCAGAGCCCGTGCAGCGTCACCTCGTGCGCCTCGACCTGAGCCCCGAGCCGCGCTTCGACGGCGTGGATCGCCTGCTCGAGCGCGTCGTCGCCGAACGGCACCATCCGCCCGCAGCGCCGGCAGACCAGGTGGTGGTGGTGCAGGCCGTCGGGGTGGACGAGTTCGAACCGGCGTTCGCCGCCGCCGAGGTCCGACGCGCGCACGAGCCCCGCCTCCTGCAGCGTCGTCAGCGAGCGGTAGACGCTCGCCGTGGCCACCCGCCCGCCGCCGGCGCGCAGCGCGGCGGCCAGTTCGGCGGCGGTGCAGCAGCCGCCGCCCTCGGCGAGTCCCTCGATGACCGCGGCCCGCGCGCCGCCGGCGCGGTGCCCGCGCGCCGCGAGCCGCTCGTTGGCATGGTCGGCCCAGCGCCGCCCGCGCTCGGTCATCGGGCACGCTCCAGCACGCCTCGCGGTGCCTCGCGCAGCGCGCGGGCGAGCAGCGCCAACAGGTAGGCGAGGACGATCGCCGCGGTCACCGACGCGCCCGCGGCGACGCGGGCGTAGTAGGAGACGTAGAGCCCGGCGAGCGCCGACGCGAGCGCTGTCGCGGTCGCGACGGCCATCATCGGGCCGAGCCGGCGCGTCACGACCCGCGCCGTCGCGGCCGGGCCGACGAGCGTCGCGACGACGAGCAGGTTGCCCAGCGCCTGGACGGCGACGAGCGTCGCCGCGGCGAGCAGCACGGTGAGCACGACGTCGGCCGCCGCCGCGCGCCCCGCGGTCAGCGACGACGAGCGATCGAACCCGACGGCCACCAGCGTCGGGTGCAGCACGCCGAGCACGCCGAGCGAGACGACGACCAGGCCGGCGGCCAGCAGCAGATCGAGCGGGCCGACGCCGAGGATGTCGCCGAACAGCAGCGATCCCAGGCCCGCGGGTGTCTGCGGCGAGAGGCCCAGCAGCACGCCCAGGCCGAGCAGTGTGCTGATCACCACCGCGACGGCCACGTCATGGTCCAGCACCGGCGTGCGCCCGACGAGCGCGATGGCCAGCGCCGCGACGAGCAGGCCCGCGGCCCCGCCGACGAGCAGCGGGATCCCCGTCAGCGCGGCCAGCACGAGGCCGGGGAACATCGCGTGCGCGAGCGACTCGGCGCTGTAGGAGAGCCCCCACAGGACGATCCAGCAGCCCAGGACTCCGGACACGACGCCGAGCAGCGCCAGTTCGCCGGCGGCGCGCGCGACGACCGGCGAGCCGAACGGCTCGGTGAGCGTGTGGATGATCGTCACGGCGGCGGTCATGCGTGATCGTGGTGGTGGGGCGGCAGGATGGCACGCAGTTCGCCGTCGGCCAGCGGCACGAGGGCGGCACCGTACGTGCGCTCGATGACCTCCAGCCGCAGCGTCGACGCCGGCGGCCCGAAGGCCACCTGCACGCGGTTGAGGCACAGCACGAGGTCCCAGGCGCGTGCCTGCTCGAGGTCGTGACTGGCCATCAGCAGCAGGCGCCCCTCGCCGGCGAGGTCGTCGAGCAGGGCGGTGAGGCGCTCGGCGCTGCGCGCGTCCAGGCCGCGGAACGGCTCGTCGAGCAGCAGGACGGGCGCGTCCTGCACCAGCGCCCGCGCCACCAGGACGCGCTGACGCTGCCCGCCGGACAGGTCGCCGAACGTGCTCGACGCGAGGTCGGCGAGCCCGACGCGGTCCAGCGCATCGCGCGCCAGCGCGCGGTCGGCGCGGTCCGGGCGGCGGTACCAGGGCAGGCGCGCCACGGCGCCCATCAGTGCGACGTCGAGCGCGGAGACCGGGAAGTCCAGACGCGAGCGGTCGGTCTGCGCCACCAGCGCCGCCCGCCCGCCCGGCAGCTCGAAGCGGCCGGCGGACGGCGCCAGCTCCCCGGTCAGGATCTTGAACAGCGTCGACTTGCCGCCGCCGTTGGGACCGAGCACGCAGACGCGCTCCCCGGCCCGCGCGGTCAGCGTGACGTTGGCGACGGCCGGCACGACCGCGCCCGGGTACACGGCGGCCAGGTCGTCGGCGACGAGCAGCTCGGGCGCTCCGCTCACGGCCGGCACGTCGCCGCACCCCCGCTCATGCCGCGGACGAGCCGCGCGGTGTTCGCCGCGAGCATCCCGGTGTAGGTCGATCCCGCCGATCCCGCCGGGCCCAGCGTGTCGCCGTAGAGCCTCCCGCCGACCGTCGCGCCGGTGTCGGCCGCGATGCGCCGCGCCAGGCGGGCGCTGACGGACTCCTCCGGAAAGACCGCGCGGACGCCGGTGCGGCGGATCGTCCGCTCGAGGCTCGCGACGTCGCCCGCCGACGGCTGGGCCTGGGTGGAGTTGGACGGGATCACGGCGCCGACGACGGTGATCCCGTAGCGCCGCGTGAAGTACCCGAACGCGTCGTGGTCGGTGACGATGCGCCGGTCACCCGCCGGCACCCGCGCGACGCAGGCGCGGATGGCGGCGTCAAGGCGGTTGATGCGCCCGCGCTCGGCGGCCGCGCGCCGCGCGTACCCGGCCGCGCCGGCCGGATCGATCCGCGTGAGCTCGCGGGCGATCCGGTCCACGGCCGCCGCGCCGTTGCGGGGATCGTGCCACCAGTGCGGGTCCGGGGCGCCGGCGCCATCGCCGCTGCCGGCCAGCTGCACGGGGACCGACGCGCCGACGTCCACGACGTCGCCGCCGCCGGCGGCCCGCACGAGCTCGCGCGACCAGGCGTCCAGCCCGAGCCCGCTGACGAACACGGCGCCCGCCTTGGCCACCGTGAGCGCGTCCTGCGGGCGCGGCTCGTAGTCGTGCGGGTCGGAGTTCGGCTGCAGCAGCTGCCGCACGCGCACGCGGTCGCCGCCGACGGCCCGCGTCAGATCGCCGAGCTGCGTCGTCGTGGCCGCAACGGTGACCGGGCGAGCAGGGCCCGTGTCCGTCGCCCCGCAGCCCCCGGCGCCGGTCAGCAGCGCGGCGGCCGCGGCGGCGGTCCCGGCGCGCCGCAGCCCGCCGCGCCGCGCCGCGCGCAGCCCCGCGGCGGCGGCGAAGACGACGCCCGTGAGGACCGCGATCGCCGCGCCCGGCGGGACGTCGAGCTGGAAGGCCAGCCACAGCCCGCCGACCCCCTCGACGGCGGCGAGCCCGATCGTCGCCAGCTGCCAGCGCGCGACGCGATCGACCAGCAGCCGGGTCGTCGCGGCCGGGACGACGAGCAGCGCGGTCGCCAGCAGCGACCCCGTCGCGGCCAACGCGGCGACGGCGCCCAGCGCCGTGAGCAGCAGGAGCAGCGCGTCCGCCGCGCCGGCGGTCGTGCCGGTGCCGGTGAACCCCGTCGCCAGCCAGCGCGAGCCCGCGACGACGCTCGCCAGCGTCGCGGCCACGGCGACGATCACGGCGAACCGCACGTCCTGCGGCCCGATCGTCAGCAGGCTTCCGAACAGCAGGCCGTCGACGCGCGCCTGGGAGCCGTAGACGTCACTGGCCAGGATCACGCCGGCCGCGAGCGCCCCGGCGAGGACAAGCGCGGTCGCCGTGCCCGCGTCGGTCCCGCGCCGGCGGGCGGCGACCGCGACGAGCCCGGCCACCAGCAGCGCCGTCCCGGTCGCGCCGAGCGTCGCCGAGAACCCGGCCCCGTCCGCCAGGACCAGCCCCGGGAACGTCGCCGTCCCCGCGGCATGGGCGAAGAACGACAGGCCGCGCAGCACGATCCAGGTCCCCAGGACCCCGGCGATGACGGCGAGCACCAGCACCTCCGCGACGCCGCGCTGGAAGAACGGGAGCGAGAACGGGTCGAGCACCGCGGGCCACCGTAGCATGCAAACGAGAATCATTCCCGTTATAACGCCCGCGCTCGGCCTGATCTACGCTCCGCCGATGCCCGAGCCGCTCCCCTCCACCCCGCGCGCGGACGGCTTCCGCATGCCCGGCGAGTTCGAGCCCCACGCCGGCGTGTGGATGATCTGGCCGACCAGGCCGGACAACTGGCGCGACGGCGCTGCGCCGGCGCAGGCGGCGTTCGCCCGCGTGGCCGCGGCGATCCACGCGGCCACGCCGGTCACGATGGGCGCCGCGGCGGACCAGCTCGACCGCGCGCGCGCCGCGCTGCCCGCCGGGGCCCTGGTCGTCGAGCTCGCCAGCGACGACGCGTGGATGCGCGACGTCGGGCCGACGTTCGTCACGCGGGACGGCGACCTGCGCGGCGTGGACTGGATCTTCAACGCCTGGGGCGGTCGCGACGGCGGCCTGTACGACTCGTGGGAGGCGGACGACGCCGTCGCCGCGGCCGTCTGCGACGCAGAGCACGCGCCCCGCTACCGCGCCCCGTTCGTCCTCGAGGCCGGGGCCGTCCACGTCGATGGCGAAGGCACGCTGCTGACCACCGAGGAGTGCCTCCTGAACCCCAACCGCAACCCGGGCATGTCCCGGGCGCAGATCGAGGACGGGCTGCGCGACCACCTCGGCATCGAGACCGTCCTGTGGCTCGGCGCGGGCGCCGCGAACGACGAGACCGACGGCCACGTGGACAACCTCGCCTGCTTCGCGCGCCCCGGCGTCGTGCTCGTCACCGGCTGCGACGACCCCGCCGATCCACAGCATGCGATCTCCACCGACGCGATCGCGCGACTGCGCGGCTTTCGCGACGCGCGCGGCCGCGAGCTCGAGGTCGTCGAGCTGCCGATGCCGGGACCGCTGTTCGTGACCGCCGAGGAGGCCGCCGGCGTGCTCCCGGTCCCCGGCAGCCAGCCGCGCCGCGCGGGCGACCGGCTCGCCGGCTCCTACGCCAACTTCCTCGTCACGAACGGCCGCGTCGTCGTGCCGCTGCTCGACGAGCGCACCGACGACGCGGCGCTCGCGGTCCTCGTCGGCGTCTTCCCCGCCCACGAGGTCATCGGCGTCCCCGGGTGCCGCGAGATCCTGCTCGGGGGCGGGAACGTCCACTGCATCACGCAGCAGGTCCCGGCCGTCTGATCAGCGCGGCGCGCTGACGCCGCCCAGGCGCCGCTGCGGGCTGACGCGGACCGGGAACGGCCCGGCCGTCGCGATCGGGCCCGCGCTCGCCGTGCGGACGCTGACGCGGTAGGAGCCGGGCTTCGGGAAGCGCACGGGCACGACGAACGACCCACCGCGGCGGGCGACCGCCGGCACGGTCCGCGCCGTGCGCCACACGCCGCCGGCTCCCTGAACCTCGACGAGGACGGCCAGCGGACCTGCGGGGCCCAGCGTGCCGCGGACGTGGATCGAGCGACCGGCGGTCACGACCGGGCGGTTCACCCGCGCGGTCAGCAGCGGCGTCAGCGCGATGTCGACGGCCTGCGAGACCTGCTTCAGCGCGCGGGCGCGGACCGTGCCGCCGCGGCGCCAGAGCACCGCGGCCGCGAACGCGCCGTCCGCGCCGGCCTGCGCGCGGGCCACGGTCGACCACGCACCGCTGCGGCCCAGCTTCTGGATCGACACCGGCGCCGCGACGGCGGCCGAGCCGTCGGGGTTGCTCACGGTGCCGGTGATCTGCGCCGGCGCGCCGAACGCCGGCGCGGCGGCGGGACCGGCGAGCGTCACGACCGCGCGGCCCTGGATCGGCTGCGCCAGCGCCGCGGCGCGGGACCGCAGGGCCGGCAGCTGCGCGTAGAGCGCGTTGCCCGGGCAGGCGGTGCTGTCGGCGTCGCGGTGACCGCTGATCCGCTGCAGCGGCACCTTGGAGCCGTAGGGATGGTTCGTCAGGGCGCCGCCGCCGGAGATGACGGTGATCGTGCCGGTCACCGGCGAGCCGTGGTAGGGCAGTTTCCAGCCGATGAGGCCTGCGACGGCCTCCAGCGCCGCCTCCGGCGGGAGCACGTCGGTGAACGAGCCGAGGATCGAGATCCCGGTCGACAACCGGTTGAACCCCTGGGCGTGGGCGCCGACGACGGCGAGTTCGACACCGCCGGCACGGCCCTCGTAGATCGTCCCGTAGCGATCGACGAGGAAGTTGTAGCCGACGTCGTTCCAGCCCTTGATGTCGCGGTGGTAGCGCGCGATCGCCAGGACGATCCCGGGCGCCTGCTCGGCTGTGTAGGCGTTCCCGCCCTCGGTGTGATGGACGATCGCGACGTCGACCCGCCCGAAGTCCGGGGTCGCGCGGGGCACGATGGCGTCGCCGCCCCAGGCGGCGCGCGCGACGATCGGCGGCGCACCCGGGACGGGCGCCACGGCCTGGACCCGGCGAGCCGCGACATGCGCGCCGCCGACGGGGACGAGCCGCAGGCGCAGGGCGCCGCGCGGCGCCGTGGGCACCCGCAACTGCAGCTCGTCGGCCTGACCGGTGAACACCGGGTCCGACGCCCGCTGCGCGCCGGCGTCATCCGGGGCGTGGCCGGCGTGGACGCGCAGCCACGGGCTCCAGGCGCCGCCGCTCACGCGGGTGCGGACCTCCAGACGCGGCGCCCGGCGCGCGTCGAGCACGCCCAGCAGGCCGAAGCGCGCGGGCGCGCGGAGCACCGCGCTGACGCCGTCCGTCGCAAACGCCGACGGCGCGACCGTCAGACCGCGCAGCGGCACAGCAGCGGCCGCTCCGGGGACGCCGCGGGTCAGGGTCGCGAACCCGGCGGCGCCGAGCGCGAGCGCCGACCGCCGGGTGATGCCATGTCGGGGAACAGGATCCATCCGGTCTCCGCGGCCGGGGAATGGCCGCGCCTCCATGGTGGCAGAACACCGTCCGGACGCCGGATGATGCGGTCGCCGCGGGCGCGGTCTTGCAGCGCGGCCGCTACGCCGCGGTGAGCGCGGCGTCCGCGGAGCCCAGCCAGCGGGCTCCGAACTCGCGCATGTCCTCGACGATCGGCAGCAGCGCGCGGCCCTTGTCCGTCAGCGCGTACTCGACGCGCGGCGGCACCTCGGAG
The DNA here is from genome assembly GCA_046594555.1 of Solirubrobacteraceae bacterium. Lineage (GTDB taxonomy): Bacteria > Actinomycetota > Thermoleophilia > Solirubrobacterales > Solirubrobacteraceae > F1-60-MAGs163. The sequence goes on along the minus strand of JBKJRO010000102.1, from coordinate 5,507 downwards.
AACGTCTGGCGCTCGACGATGCCCTCCTGCTCCAGGTCGCGCAGGCGCAGCGACAGCGTGCGCGGGCTGATCCCGGTGAGGGAGCGCTCGAGCTCGCAGAACCGCGCGCGGTCCTCGCCGAGGTCGCGGATGATGAGCAGCGTCCACTTGGCGCAGACGATCGTCGCGGTGCGGCAGACGGGGCAGCTGTCATCGACGGACACGCCGTCACTTTACCAACTGAAGCGCCCTGTCACCCGCCGAGCAGCGAGCCGAGGCCGCCGCCCCCGGAACCGACGGGCCCGTTCACGCGGCCCTCGGACGGCTGCACGAGGACCCAGCCCTGGCCGGAGAAGGCCATCTGCAGCGATTCGCCCGAGGTCTTGCCGATCAGGTTCTTGGCCTTGAAGTCGGTCTTCATCGCCGCGGTCACGCCGGAGGACCAGGTGACGGCCGCCTGCGCGTCGGCGAACGTCGGCGCCGAGCCGACGTCGAGCAGGATCGGTGGGCCGTCGGTGAGCAGCGCGACCCAGCCGCTGCCCTTCAGCGTCAGGTTGAACAGGCCACCGGCCATCGCTCCCGCGGCGCCACCCGAGAGCCGGTTGATGTCCCAGTCGATGTCCGCGTCGAAGGCGAGCAGGTTCGGGCCGTTGACGGTGACCGAGTCGTTGTCCAGCTTCAGCAGGTGGATCTCCTGCGCCGTGTCGGCCAGGAACACCTCGCCGCTGCCGCCGACCCGCATCAGCGTCGTGCCCTCGCCGGTGACGGCCTTCTTCAGCATCCGCCCCATGCCGCCGCTGCCGGCGTGCTCGAAGCTGACCTCGCCCTGATAGGCGACCATCGACCCCTTCTTCGCCTGGATCTCGCCGCCCTGCAGGCGCACCTTGAGGAGCTTGGCGTTCTGCAGGGTGAAGTCGTCCTGCGAGGTCGTCTCGGCGTACTGCTGAAGACTCGTCTCGATGCTCATGCGCGCAGCCTACGCCGCGCGGCGGGACTCCGCGTCCTCCAGATCGGCCATCGTCGTGCCCTTCTTGCCATCGGAGGCGACGAGCAGCTTGAAGTCGTGCGGCGAGCCCGCCATGGCGATCGCCTGCTCCATGCTGATGACCCCGGCCTTGAGGTGATGGAACAGCGCCTGATCGAAGGTCTGCATCCCGTAGTAGCCGCCGTCGGCGATGACCTCCGGCAGCCTTCCGGTCTGCGTGTGGTCCATGATCATGTCGCGCACGCGGCCGGTCATCCGCAGGATCTCGCAGGCGGCGATGCGGCCGCCGTCGACCGTCGGCACCAGGCGCTGGGAGATCGCGCCCTTCAGCGTGCCGGCGAGCATCGCCCGCACCTGCTGGTGCATGTGGGGCGGGAAGAAGTCGATCAGCCGGTTCACCGTCTCGGCCGCGTCGACGGTGTGCACCGTGGAGAACACGAGGTGCCCGGTCTCGGCTGCCGACAGCGCGGTGTGGACCGTCTCCTCGTCGCGCATCTCGCCGATCAGGATCACGTCCGGGTCCTGGCGCAGCACGCGGCGCAGCGCCGCCTTGAAGGACTGGGTGTCCTGCCCGACCTCGCGCTGGTTGATCAGCGACTTCTTGTCGTGGTGCAGGAACTCGATCGGATCCTCGATCGTCACGATGTGGCGCGCCGTCGTCGTGTTGATGTGGTCGATCATCGCCGCGAGCGTCGTCGACTTGCCCGAGCCCGTGGTGCCGGTCAGCAGCACGATCCCGCGCTCCTCCTCGGCCAGCTCGCGGACGACCGGCGGCAGATGCAGCTCCTCGATCGTCGAGATCTTCACCGGGATCGCGCGGATCACGAGCGACGCGGACCCGCGCTGGCGGAAGGCGTTGACGCGGAAGCGGGCGAGGCCGGGAATCGCGTACGAGAAGTCGACCTCTCCGACCTCGCCGAACTCGCGCAGCTTGGTCACGTCGTCGAGCAGCGTCGTGACGAACCCCTCGGTCTCGTGCGGCTCGAGCACGGACATCTCGGGGATCGGCTGCAGCGCGCCGTTGACGCGGATCAGTGGCGGCGAGCCGACCTTGCAGTGCAGGTCGGAGCCCGCGGAATCGATCAGATGGCGCAGCGCAGCGTGGATGTCGACGGACATATCGTGCGCATCGGCGCGGCGCGCATGAGCCTTGAGCCGCGCACGGACCGGTACGGCCCTCCTTCGTCCGCGTGGGAGACTCGCCGCATGTCCTACGAGACGCTGCTGTACACCGTCGGCGGCCCGATCGCGACCATCACGCTGAACCGGCCCGAGCGCCTGAACACGATCGTGCCGCCGATGCCGGACGAGGTGCAGCACGCCGTCGAGCGCGCCGTCGCCGACCCGGCGGTGAAGGTGATCGTGCTGCGCGGCGCGGGCCGGTCGTTCTGCGCGGGGTACGACTTCGCCGGCGGCTTCCACCACTGGGACGAGGCGATCACGACCGACGGCGCCTGGGATCCGGGCAAGGACTTCGTGATGGCGACCGCGCCGAGCGCCTCGCCGACGCAGAAGTTCATGAGCGTCTGGCGCTCGCCGAAGCCGGTGATCGCGCAGGTCCACGGCTGGTGCGTCGGCGGGGGCAGCGACTTCGCGCTGTGCGCCGACCTCGTCATCGCCAGCGAGGACGCCCGGATCGGCACGCCGTACGCGCGCATGTGGGGCGCGTACCTGTCGGGCATGTGGCTGTACCGCCTCGGTCTGACGCGGGCCAAGGAGTTCGCGCTGACCGGACGGCCGCTGTCCGGCGTCGAGGCCGTCGATGCCGGGCTGATCAACCGCGCCGTGCCGTTCGCCGACCTGGAGGCGACCGTCCGCGCGCAGGCCGAGCAGCTCGCCGCGATCCCGTCGTCGCAACTCGCGGCGATGAAGCTCATCGTCAACCAGGCCTACGAGAACATGGGCCTGGCCTCGACCCAGACGCTCGGCCCGATCCTCGACGGCCTGATGCGCAACACGCCGGACGCCGCGCGGTTCATCGACCTGGCCGAGCGCGAGGGCGTCGGGGCGGTCATCGCCGAGCGGGACGGGCCGTTCGGGGACTACTCGCAGGCGCCCGCTGATCAGCAGCCGGATCCGGGAAACGTCATCGAGCCGTAGTGGCGCTGCGCCGTCTGGAGGTCGTGGTCGGGCGCGAGGCGGTCCGTCGGGATCCCGGTGTCTGAGGCCGGTCGGAGCCGAGGCTCCGTTCACGCCGAGGGCCCCGCTGCGACGGGCCCTCGGTGTTGCGTGGCGACCGGATACGTTTCGTGTCCAACCCGCAACGCGGCCTGGGCCGCGGGAAGGACGACACGATGACGACGCTGCTGGTGTTTCACGAGGTCGATGATGTCGACCACTGGCTGGCCTCCCCCGTTCGCGCCGAGTTCCTCGGTCCGCTCGGCATCACGACGCGGGCGTTCGTCGACCCGGAGGGCTCGAACCGCGTCGGGCTGATCATCGAGGCCCCGAGCGCCGAGGCCTGGCAGGAGGCCCTCCAGATGCCAGAGGCCGCCGCGGCGATGAAGACCGACGGCGTGCGCCCGGAGACGATCGTCGGGCTCGTCGAGGGCTAGTACGCCGGTCGCCTACGCCGCCGTCGCCCCGAGGACGTCGGCGGCGTACGCCCGCGCCGCGCGGCGCGCCTCGCGCAGCCGCACCGGATCGCCGCCGGGATCGTCGGTGAAGGCGTGGACGAGCAGGCCGTCGATCAACGCGACGAGCGTCCGCCACTGCTCCGGGGTTCCGCGACGGGTCCCGGCCTGCTCCCGGAGCAGGACGCCGAGGCGGGCGGCGATCGTCGCGTCGGTCTGGCGCTCGAGGCGACGGGTCGCCGCGTCGAGTGTGCCGGACAGCCACAGCCGGCGGATCGCCGGATGCTCGCGGACCATCGCCGCGTAGGCGTCGACCACCCGGCCCACGGTGGTCTCCCAGTCGCCGCGCGCCGACGCGAGCGACGCGTCGAGGACGCCCGGCATCGCGGCGAGGAAGCGCACCGCGAGCGCCTGCAGCACCGCATCCTTGTCCGCGAAGAACTGGTAGATGGTGCCGGTCGGAACGCCGGCGGCCGCGGCCAGGTCGCGGATCGTGATCGCCTCCGGCTCGCGATCCCGCAGCAGGTCGGCGGCGGCGTCGAGCAGCGCCTCGATCCGCCGGGCGCTGCGCGCCTGCGCCGGCAGGCGCTTGAGGATGTGGGCGTACGGGAGCGGGGCGCTCACGCGTCGGCCGCGGCAGCCTCGCGCGCGACGTGGAGGCCGAGAGCGACGAACAGCAGGGCACCGACGGGACCGAGGATGGTCGCCTGCGTCGAGAGGTTTCCGCGCCGGCGCTCGTCGAACCCGGCGACCGAGTCGATGCTGTCGACCGCCGCGCCCAGCGCGGCCACGGGCGCCACCGCCGAGGCGGGCGCGGCCAGCAGCGCGCCGGCCAGCGCCATCTCGCGTGCGCCGAACAGGCGGCCGACGAACCGGTCGGACCGCTCGGGGTCCATGCCGAACAGGCGGACGGTCAGGTCCGGAGCGCTCCAGGCGCCGAGACCGATGAGCAGGCGGGAGAGGCCGAGTGACATGCGAGCGGGAGTCATGGCCCGAACATACACAATGTTCATGTTTGCGGCAAGCGGCCCGTCGTCCGGCTCGCAGACGGGCGCCCGCCAGGGGCGGCGTCAGCCCCCCAGGCCGCCCAGCACGGCGTACGGGTGCGTGGCTCGCCAGGCGTCGTCGGCCGTTCCCTCGACGATGATGCTCTCCGCGCCCAGCGACGCGCCGCGCAGTCGCTCGGCGAGGGCGTTGGCGTCGTCCTCGGTCGCAGCGGTGAGGAAGATGTGCTTCCAGCGCCGCAGCGGCGCGAGCCCCTCGCCCTCGAGCCGGTCCGCGACGGCGACCGCGTCGGCGTGCGAGGCGAGGTCGATCCGCACCTCCCACTGGGGGCCGCGCTCGGCCGAGTCCTGCGCCTCGCGGTCCTCCAGCCGTTCATGCTCGGTGGCCTGCTGATCGGGGGTCGCGGGCAGCGGCTCGTCAGGGTCCTTCCACGCCTGCTCGACGGGATGCCACTGCGCGATCAGGACCACGCCGCGCAGGTCGTGGTCCGACAGGACATCGGCGACGGCGGCCGCCGCCGCCTCGGCCTGCGCACGGTCGGCGGTGTAGACGAAGACGTCGTGCCCGTCGGCGCTCACCGGCAGCCGCCCGGACAGGTGGTCCTGCACCTCGTGCGCGATCTCGCGCTCGTGCATCCCCTTCAGCAGATGGCCGGCGCCGATCTCGCTCTCCAGTTCCGCATGAACCCGCCAGTCGTCACTCATGGCGAGAGCGTATCCCGCACGCGCGCAAGCCGGAACGGGCGACTCAGGCGACGTCGCGGAGCTTCTGCGCCTCCGCGAGGGACTGCAGCTTCTTCAGCGACTGGTTCTCGATCTGGCGGATGCGCTCGCGCGTGACGTTGAAGGTCTTGCCGACCTCGTCCAGCGTGCGCGGGTGCTCGCCGCCCAGCCCGTAGCGGAGCTCCAGGACGCGGCGCTCGCGGTAGGAGAGGTTCTCCAGCGCCTCGCGCAGCGCCTCCTTGG
>JBKJRO010000090.1:0-14422 GCA_046594555.1 Solirubrobacteraceae bacterium | reverse complement strand
ATCGGCGAGTTGTTCATCTGCGCCGAGCCGAGCGCGCTCATCGCGTTCGTGACGCCGGGACCGGCGGTGACGGCGGCGATGCCGACCTCGCGCGTGACCTTGGCCCAGCCCTCGGCCGCGAATGTCGCACTCTGCTCGTGGCGGGTGTCGACGATGTCGATCCCCTCCTCGCGGCAGCCGTCGTACATCGAGAAGAGGTGCCCGCCCGAGAGCGTGAACAGCTTCGAGACGCCATGCGCCTTCAGCCGCCTGGCGATCAGCCGCCCGCCGTGGAGTCGTGTCTGCTGGTCGGTGTCAGCGCTCATCGGGCCTGACACTACAGGCGTTCCGGGGACGTCCGCGCCCCGCTGCGCCGAATTACGGATGGCAGGGGCCGCCGGCTCGCGCATAGTGTCAGGCACCGACTGACCCACCAGTCAGGAACGCGAGGTTCCCGATCGTGCAGACCAGTTCGCCAGCACCCCCGATTGCCGTGGTCCCGCCGCCGCGGGCCAAGCGGCACCCCTACGACCAGTGGTCGCCCGACGCCCGTGCGCTGGACCTCGTCGGCGACAAATGGACCCTGCTGATCGTCCGCGACCTCGTCGGCGGTCCCCGGCGTTTCGTCGAGATCCAGCGGACCCTTCCCGGCATCTCCACCGAGCAGCTGCGCACGCGGCTCGCCCGGATGGTGGCCGAGGGCCTGCTGACCCGCGTGCGCTACCGCGAGGTCCCGCCGCGCGTGGACTACGAGCTGACGCCGATGGCCACGGCGCTGGTGCCGGTGCTCGCGGCGCTGACGGCGTGGGGCCGCTCCTGGGCCTGGTCTCCCCCGCGACCCGGCGAGGTCGTGGACGTCGGCGCCGTCCTGCGCGCTGCGACGGGCATGGCGCTCGCCGCCGGCACGACGGGCCGCGTCGAGTTCGTCGTGACCGACGCCTGCGGTGGTCCGCGCACCTACGTGCTCGATGCCGCCGGCGGCACGCTGCGCTACACCGAGCACGAGAGCGGCGGCGCCGCGACCGTGCGGGGCACGACCGACGCCTGGGTCGCCGCGCTGGGCCCGGACCGCCGGCGCGACGAGCTGCACGAGGACGGCGACGCGGTCCTCGCCGGCGCCGTGCTCGACGCGATCGCGCCCTAGCTGCCTCCCGGCGCCAGCCGGGCGCGAACGTCCGCGGCGCCGATCCCCTCGACGCTGAGCGTCTTCTCGCGCGAGCGCGCGCCGCGCACGATCCGCACACGCGACGGGGCGACGCCGAGCGCCTTGGCCACCACCTTGCACAGCGCGTCGTTCGCGCGGCCCTCGACCGGCGGCGCAGCGACGCGCACGGCGAGCGACCCGTCATCGAGCAGGCGCACCTCGTCGCGGCCTCCGCGCGGGGTCAGCCGCACGCGCAGCGTCACGCTCGGATCGGGCGGCACCGGCGCAGCGTACGGGGTGCCGGGGACCGGCAGCGGTCGTTGCAGATGGCTCCGCGGCGACCGCTAGGCTTGCGCGCTTCGCACCCCCCGAGCGATCCCGTTGCATCCCCCTCACCCCCCGAAGCGTTCTCCCAGCCGCACCCTGGCGCTCGCCGTGGCCGCCCTCTCCCTGACGGCTCCCGCCGGTGCGCTCGCCGCGGCCGGCACGCTCGTGCAGACCGGTGGTGACGCCGCGCCGGGGTCGCCGCGGATCACCACCGCGTCGTGCGCCAACCAGCGTGCCTGGACCTGCGCTCGCGGCCAGGTCCTGACCATCGCCGGGGATGAGCTGGAAGGCGTCCGCGCCGTCGTCTTCCTCGGCGGCCACGGCCGCCGCGACAACGTGCGCGTCAGCGTCCACCGCCGCATGGCCCTGCGTGGTGAGCTGCTCACGGTGGTCCCGCGCCGCGCGCGATCCGGCCGCGTGCGCGTGATCGGCGTCATCGGCCGCCCCGCCGTCTCGGCCGCCCCGCTCCGCGTGCTCGCCCAGCTGCCCGCGATCGACGACGCCGGGCACCTCAACAAGCTCGTCGCCGGCGGCAGGCGCGAGGCGCACGTCGCCTACCGCGTCAGCGGCACACCAGCACCGGACGCTGCGATCGAGGCCGTGCGACTGCCGCAGGGCTCGGTCGTGAAGACCTGGCCGCTGGCTGCCGGGCCGGGCGGCACCGGCGACGTCAGCTGGGACGGGTTCGACGGCGAGGACCCCGCACCGACCGGGACGTACATCCTGCGGCTGAACGCCGCGGCCGCCGCGATCGCGGCCCTCGACGACGGCTCGGACACGCAGTTCGACCTGCTCGAGGCGCTGTTCCCGATCCGCGGGCGCCACCACATCGGCCGTTCGGTCAGCCAGCGGTTCGGCGGCCCGCGCGGGCATCAGGGCCAGGACACGTTCGCGCGCTGCGGCACGCCGCTCGCGGCGCTGACCAGGGGCGTCGTGCAGGACGCCGGCTACCAGGGCGCCGCGGGCAACTACGTCGTGGTCCGGCGACGGGACGGCGAGTCCTACGCCTACATGCACCTGCGCGAGCCGACGACCGTCGAGCGCGGCGACGAGGTCTTCACCGGCCAGCGCCTGGGCTACGTCGGCCAGACCGGCCACGCCGATGGCTGCCACCTGCACATCGAACTGTGGACGGCGCCGGGCTGGTATGCGGGCGGCCATCCGTACGACCCCGTCTCCGCGCTCGAACGCTGGGACGCCTGGAGCTGACGCTGTAGCCTCGGCGCCGCCTCCCGGCCCGGGTGGCGGAACTGGCAGACGCGGCCGGCTTAAACCCGGCTGTCCCTTGCGGGACGTGGGGGTTCGAGACCCTCCCCGGGCATCTTCACCACTCCACGTTGTCGCGCTGCTCGATCCGCTCGATGCCGTCGCGGATGCCCACGAGCGCGGCCTCGCGCAGGCGCAGCTTCGTCGCGAGGTGCGCCGCGCGATCGACGCCGGCGAGACCCTGCGCCGCCGCGAGCGCCGCGGAGCCCAGCTCCTCCGCCGGGACGACCACGTCCAGGAACCCGGCCTGCAGCGCCGCGTCGGGGCCGAGCAGCTGTCCGGTCACCAGGCAGTGGTCATACGCGGGCTTCGTCAGCCGGTGTCGCGCGATGGCGATCGCGAACCACGGCACGGTCAGCCCGATCGCCACCTCGTTGAGGCCGATCCGCCCGTCACCGGCCGCGCCGATCCGGTGATCGGCCGACAGCAGCAAGAAGCCGCCCATCGCGATCGCGTTGCCGTTGCACGCGACAACGGTCGGGCACGGGAACGACAGCAGGCGCTCGGCCAGGCGGGCACCGTCGATGAGCATCTGCGGCCAGCCGTCCGGCGGCGTGCGCAGGTCGAAGCCGGCCGAGAGGGTCTGTGCCCGTCCGGTGAGCACCACGGGCAGCCCCGCCGCCTGGGCCTCGTCGAGGCGGCCCTGCACCTCACCGAGCATCGCCGACGACAGTGCGTTGACCTTGCCGTCGTCGAGGGTGATGACGGCGACCCCGTCGACGGTCTCGAAGCTCGTGATCGCGCTCATGGCCGGACCCTAGAGGAGCCGACCGGTCCGCCCGGCTCTGCGCGCGGCGTACCCTGGTGGAACAGACCCTGCGCGGCTTTGCGGCACACCGCAACCTTCCGATGCCCGGAGTGTTGTTGTGTCGGAGAGCCTCGGCTCCTGCGCAGAAAGACCCACGTGGAAGTGTCAACCCTCAAGAATGTCGGTATGCCCGGGATGCGGGGGCCCAGCCCCTTCCTGCGCCTGCAGGCGGACGAGCGCCTCGTCGAGCTGACCCGGCGGGGGAATCAGGCTGCCTACGAGGTGCTGGTCGCGCGCTACAACGCGCGGCTGGTCGCCTTCACGCGGCACATGCTCGGGTCCAAGGAGGACGCCGAGGACGTCGTGCAGGAGACGTTCGCCGCGGCGTACAGCGCGATGTGCGCCGACGACCGGCCGATCAACGTTCGCCCGTGGCTGTACCGCATCGCGCGCAACCGGTCGCTCAACCACATGCGCCGTCAGCAGCCGATCGGCGTCGACTCGCTGGACCACCACGTCGGCAACGCCGGGGCGTCCACCGCGGACACGGTCCACGGCCGCGAGGAGTTCCGCCAGATCGTCGCCGACGTCCGGGAACTGCCCGAGACGCAGCGGACCGCGCTGCTGCTGCGCGAGATCGACGCGCTCTCGTACGACCAGATCGCCGAGACGATGGACACCACGGTGCCCAGCGTCAAGTCGCTGCTCGTCCGCGCCCGCGTCGGCCTGGCCGAGGCTGCCGAGGCGCGCAACCTGTCGTGCGAGGAGGTCCGCGAGGAGCTCGGCGAGGTCGCCGAGGGCCTGAAGCGCATCTCGCCGCCGGTCCGCCGCCACGCGCGCGAGTGCGAGCGCTGCGGCGCGTTCCAGAAGATGCTGCGCAACAACAACAAGGCGCTGGCGCTGGCGTTCCCCGTCGCCCCGCTGCTGATGCTGAAGAAGCTCTTCCTCGCCCATGCCGGGACCACCGCGAGCGCCGGCGGCAGTGCCGCGACGGCCACCGCCGCGGCGTCCACGGCCGCCGGCACCGCCACGGGCGGCTCGCTCGTCGCCGGCATGAGCGCGATCGCGACGAAGGCCGCGGCGACGGTCGCCGCCGCCGCGATCGTGACCGTCGGAACCGTCGAGGTCGACCAGTCCGCGCGCACGCCGGTCAAGCTCCCCGCGTCGATCGTCGCGCAGGTCCAGCCCGCGAAGGCCGCACCGGTCGCCGCGCCGGTCGTGAAGCCCGCGCCGGTCGTCACGTCCGCGGCCGCCGACAAGGCCAAGGCCGCCGACAAGGCCAAGGCCGATGCGAAGGCCAAGGCCGACGCCGCCGCGCCCGTCGCCGATCCGACGACCGCCGCTCCCGTGGAGCAGCCGACCGTCGCCATCCCCGCCGTCCCGGGCACCCCGCAGCAGCAGATCGACGAGGTCGCCGCGCCCGAGCATCAGGACGACAGCGTCGTCCTGCCGGTCGACCGCGGCGGAAACGAGACGATCGTGACGCCGCCGACCGCCACCGCGCCGCCGGCCGGTCAGGGCACCGTGCCCGAGCCGTCGATCACGAACCCGCCGGACACGTTCACGGCGGCTCCGTCGGACCAGCTCGTCACGCTCGCGCCGTGACGCCGCTCAGCCGACGCGGTCGCCGAGTTGCGCGCCCGGCTCCGGACTGAGCAGCAGCACGAGGCCGTCGGTGTAGGTGCCGAGCACCAGCACCTCCGAGCGCACGGGGCCGACCTGGCGCGGCGGGAAGTTCACGACGGCCAGGACGAGCCGGTCCTGCAGCTCCTCGCGCGCGTAGTTCGTGATCTGCGCCGAGGAGCGCTTGACGCCGAGTTCGGGACCGAAGTCCACGCTCAGCTTCCACGCGGGCCGGCGCGCCTCGGGGAACTCCTCGATCTCGACGATCCGCCCGACGCGGATGTCGATGCGGACGAAGTCGTTGAAGCTGACGAGGCCGTCGTCGTCGACGCTCACGGGGCGTCCGTCCCCAGGCGTAACGAGCGGTACGGGAGCTTCGTGACCCCGTTGGAGCCGACGTCGTCCGGGTTGGTGACGACCTTCGAGCGAGCGGCGAGCAGCGTGATGTCCGCGCCGTCGCGCGCGCCGGGCTGGTCGCGCGCGTCGGGGAACAGGAACGTGCGGCGCCCGTAGAACGTGCGGCCGCCGCGCTGGGTCTGGAACTGGACCTGGTAGCCCGGCTGCGAGTTGACGCGAGCCTTCCCCTCGGCGCGCAGGATGAAGCCCGGATCGCGGCGCTGCATCTCGGCGATGACGCCGCTGAAGAGGATCGGCAGGTGCAGGCTCGCGTCGTCGCCGGCGAACGGCGGGATCCGAACGCCGCGGACCGTGACGCTCGACGGGTTGGGATCCGCGGGCTTGGTCTGCAGCCGCATCGCCTCCCCCGCCCGCGGCGCGACGCGATCGAGCTGCTCCGGGTCGAAGCGCAGGTTGAATGCCGCGGGGCTGCGAACGACCACGCGGACGGTCCCGTCGGGCTGCTCGTGCTTGACCACGCCCGCGATGACGATCGCCGCCAGGATCGCGGCCAGCAGCACGCCGGCGGCGCGCACGGACATGCCGAAGCGGCGCCCCAGGAGTTCCGGCAGGGTCGGCCCGAACTCGGGCCGCACGGGCGACGCCGGCATCAGTTCCCCACGTCGAACATGGCCTCGAGGTCGTGGTCGCTGAATGCCTGGAAGGCGACCATCGTCTGCGTCCCGACCACGCCGGGCAGCAGGCCGATCGTGCCGCTGACGACCTCGGACAGCAGCTCGTGGCGGGCGACGCGGACGACCGCGACGAAGTCCCACTCGCCGGTGACGGAGTAGGCCTCGGCGACGCCGTCGATGTCGGCGAGGACCGGGCCGAGCGTCGCGAAGACGTCGCGGTCGGCCTCGATCAGCACGATGGCGGTGATCATGTGATCTCCAGTCGCTCACCCGGCGCGAGCACCGCGACGGACGCGTGTCCGGCGGCTTCGACGTCGGCCTTGAAGGCCTGCGCGTCGGTCTCGATCGGCGGGAACGTGTTGTAGTGGATCGGCACGATGTGACGGGCGCCCAGCAGCCCGGCGGCGATCACGGCGTCGTGGCGGTCCATCGTGTAGTGGCCGCCGATCGGCACCAGCGCCAGGTCGATCACGTCGCGTCGCCTCGGCAGCGCGAGGTCGCTGAACAGGCACGTGTCGCCGAGGTGGTAGATCGTCGTGTCGCCCAGCCGGACGACGATCCCCGCGGGCGTGTTGACGGTGCCCTTGGGCGTCGTCGAGGTGTGCCATGCCGGGACCCAGCGCGCCCAGCCCCACGGGAACTCGATCGTGCCGCCGAGGTTGGGGTCGTGGACGGGATGGCCGTCGGGCAGGTCGCCGGCGACCTCGCCGATGAGTTCCACGATGCCGGCGACCGGCGCGCCCGTGCGGGTCGCGATGCCGACGGTGTCGCCGAGGTGGTCGACGTGTCCGTGGGTCAGCAGGATCGCGTCCGCGGCGAGCTCATCTGCGGTGACCGTCGCCTTCGGGTTGCCCGTCAGGAACGGGTCGATCAGGACGGTGGTGCCCTCGTGCTCCAGCGCGACGGCGGAGTGGGCGAGGTAGTGGACGGTGACGGTGCTCACGATGCTCCTGGGGTCGGGGTGGGATCGGCACTCTGGCGCCGCAGCTCGGCGGCCAGCTCGAGGCCGACCGCGACGCCGATGAGCATGCCCAGGCGGGTCTCCTCCGCGATCAGCGTGCGGACGCCGTGGAGGCGCTCCTGCGGATCGCCGAGCAGCGCCACGCGCGTCGTCTCGCCGTCGTGCGCGGCGTCGAAGAAGCCGCCGGCGTGCAGCGCCTCGCCGAGGATGCGCTGCAGCCCGGGCGCCGCGTGCGTGACGATCTCCTGCGCGTGCGCGAACCGCTCGGGCTCGCCGAGCTGGGCGACGGCGGCATCGACCTGCTCGGCGGTGTGGCGTACCTCGGGCATCAGCGCTGAGCTTAGACCCGCCGCCGCGCCAGCGGAACGCCGGCAAGCAGCCCGACGAGCAGCCCGGCCGCTCCCGCCGTCGCGCTCGCCTCCGGCACGACCAGCGGCAGCGCCAGCAGCAGCGCCGCCCAGACGCCGGCGCCGACCAGGTCCGCGTCGGTCTCGCCGTCGCGGCGCAGTTCGAGCACGGGGCCCATCGCCCAGGCGGCGAGCAGCGCGATCGCCGCGCCGTTGGCGCCCAGCGCCAGCGGCGGCGACTCCAGCGCGGCCGCGGCCGCGGCGCCGCCTGCCCCGCCCGCGAAGAACAGCAGCAGGGGCACGGCCCAGCCGTGGCGGCGCTCCAGCGCGGTGCCGAAGACCAGCACGGCGAGCAGGGTGATGAGCACGTACCACTGGTTCCAGGCGAAGAACGGCGCCGTCGCCACGCGCCACCAGCGATCGCTGACCGTCCCGACGACGGCGACGTCGATCCGGGCGACCGTGCCGAGCGCGATCGTGCCCAGGACCCCGAGCACGACGAGCGCGATCGTCACGACCGGCCGGCCCAGCGGATCGCCGGCCAGGCCGGGGATCTCGTCCGGGCGCAGGCGCGTCAGCTTCGATGCCGCCGGCCGGCGCGCCGAGCGCCCGCCGAGCGCCGCCTTCTCCAGCTTCGGGGCCCGCTTGCGCAGGCGCGTGCCGCAGTACGGGCACTCGGTGACGTAGCTCGAGACCTCCGAGCCGCAGTTCCGGCAGACGACGAAGAGATCCGGAGCCGGTGCCATCCGCTCTCCGATGGTACCCCTGGGCGAGCCCCGCGGCGGCCGGTCAGTCCGGAGCGGGTGCGTGCGTGGCCGCGACGATCTCGCGCATCACGTCGGTGAAGTCGTGATTGGCCTCGTAGACGAGCAGCTGGCGCTGCGAGCCCGTGCCCCGCGTGAGCAGGTCCTCGATCCCGGCCAGCGCGGCGCCCGACCCGAGGTCCTCGGCGTGGGGCGCCAGCCGCTCCAGCAGCCGCGCGGCGAGCGCGCGGGCGCTGATCCGGTCGGAGCTCGGCAGGTCGACCAGCTCGGCGTCCAGGCCGTACCGCGCCGCGAGCCACTTGTTCTCGTCGAGCATCTGGAAGGGGTAGTCGGACAACTCGACCCCGGCGTCGAAGTGCTCGCACAGCTCCTTCACCATCGCCTGGATCAGCGCGGCGAGCCCGACCGTGTGCTCGACCCGGGTCTGCCCGTCGCAGACGCGGACCTCGACCGTGCCGAAACGCGGGTGGGGGCGCACGTCGTACCAGAGGTACGTGTAGTCCTCGATGACGCCGCTGCGGGCCATGAAGTCGATCTGCGAGCTGAAGTCGGCCCAGTCGCGCCACTTCGGCGGCACGCCGACGCGCGGGAACGCGCGGAAGATCGGCGTGCGGGTGGAGTGCAGCCCGGTCACCCCGGCGCGCCAGAACGGCGAGTTCGCCGACAGGGCGAGCAGGACCGGCAGGTGGATCCGCATGCCGTTGGCCACGTGGATCGCGCGGTCCGCGCCCTCGACCCCGACGTGGACGTGCAGGCCGAACAGCAGTTCCTGCCGGGCGACGAAGCGCAGCGCGCTGACCAGGTCGCGATACCGGTCGCGGCCGACGATCCGCTGGTCCTCCCACATCGCGAACGGATGCGTGCCGGCCGAGCCGATCGTCAGCCCGCCCGCCCCGGCCTTCAGGTCGACCTGGGCGCGCAGCGCGCGCAGCTGGCGCTCGATGTCGAAGGCGTTCGCGCACGGATCCGTCGAGATCTCCAGGACCGACTCCATGAGCTCGGGCTTGATGTCGCCCTCCGGCGCCTCCTCGAGCAGGGACTCGACCGCGTTCACCAGCCCGAGCGTCTGCTGGTCCACGATCATCAGCTCCTCCTCCACCCCGAGGGTGAGCGAGGGCCCGGTGAAGCGATGCTCCATCAGGGCCAGACTACCGGCGGACGCGCAGGTGGATACCGTAGACCGCGACCCAGTAACGACTCTCACGTGGAGGCACGACCGTGTCCACCGTTGCACTGACGTCCTCGCGCCTCGAGGAGCTCCTCGGCGCCGACGCCGACTCCCTGCTGAACCACCGCTGCGAGACGATCGCCGCGAGCAGCCTGCACCTTCCCGGCCCGGACATCGCCGAGCGCGTCTGGATCGATACGGACCGCTCGCCGCAGGTCCTGCGCAACCTGCAGTCACTGTGGGGCCACGGCCGCCTGGCGGGGACCGGGTACGTCTCGATCCTGCCTGTGGATCAGGGCATCGAGCACTCCGGCGGCGCGAGCTTCGCGCCCAACCCCGCGTACTTCGACCCCGAGAACATCGTCCTGCTGGCGATGGAGGGCGGCTGCAACGCCGTCGCCTCGACGGTCGGTGTGCTCGGCGCCGTGTCGCGCCGCTACGCCCACCGCATCCCGTTCATCGTCAAGCTCAACCACAACGAGTTCCTCTCGCTGCCGAACGCCTACGACCAGATCGCGTTCAGCTCGGTCCAGCGCGCGTTCGACCTCGGCGCGGCCGCCGTCGGCGCCACGATCTACTTCGGCTCGCAGGAGTCGCGCCGCCAGATCGTCGAGATCGCGGCGGCGTTCGAGGAGGCCCACCGGCTCGGGATGTTCACGGTGCTGTGGTGCTACCTGCGCAACCCGGGCTTCGTCGTCGACGGCGTCGACTACCACACGGCCGCGGACCTGACCGCGCAGGCGAATCACCTCGGCGTCACGATCGAGGCGGACATCATCAAGCAGAAGCTGCCCGACGTGAACGGCGGCTACAACGCACTGAACCAGAACGGCAACTCGTTCGGCAAGACGAGCAAGCTCGTCTACTCCGACCTGACGACCGATCACCCGATCGACCTCACCCGCTACCAGGTGGCGAACTGCTACATGGGTCGCGCGGGGCTCATCAACTCCGGCGGCGCATCGTCCGGCGCGACCGACCTGGCCGAGGCCGTCCGGACCGCGGTCATCAACAAGCGCGCCGGCGGCATGGGCCTGATCTCCGGCCGCAAGGCGTTCCAGCGCCCGATCGCCGAGGGCGCGGAGCTGCTGCACGCGATCCAGGACGTGTACCTGTCGGACGACGTCACGATCGCCTGACGATCAGCACGTCGTGGCAGCGCATCGTCACGGGGCGGCCACGGGCCGCCCCGGATCGTGCAACGCCCACCGCAGCGCGCCGCGGGCGGCCCTAGCGTGCCCCGCATGCCCCGCTCCCGCCTGTTCCCCTACCTCCTGGCCGCGATCCTCGCGATCGGCGCGCTGCTCGTCGCCCGCCGCCACGACGACGGCGGCGGCGGAGCCGGGACGCGGGGCGCGACCGTGCAAGCCCGCGTCAGCCGCGTCGTCGACGGCGACACGATCGTCACGCAGGTCGCAGGACGCCGCGAGCGGGTGCGGTACATCGGCGTCGACACGCCCGAGTCGGTGAAGCCCGGCACCCCGGTGCAGTGCTTCGCCAAGGCCGCGAGCGCCGAGAACGAGCGCCTGGTCGAGGGACGCACCGTGCGCCTGGAGTTCGACCGCGAGCGCCGCGACCGCTACGGCCGGCTGCTCGCGTACGTCGTGCGCGCCGACGGTGTCGCGGTCAACGAGACGCTGCTGCGCGGCGGGTTCGCCCGGACCATCGTCTTCCCGCCCAACACGCGTCACCGCGGACGGTTCGCGGCCATCGAGCGCGACGCCCAGAACCGCGGTGCCGGGCTCTGGAGCGCCTGCCCGGGCGGCTGAGAGCCACCGATCGGGTGTACCCTCCGGTCATGGCCACGCGCCTTCGGCAGAGCATCGCCGACTTCGAGGCCGCCTTCCACGAGCAGACGGAGGCGGACCGCCAGCAGCGGGAGGAGATCGTCCGCGAAAGCGAAGTCCGCACGCACACGCGGCAACTGGAGCGGCGCCACCGGAACGGGACGCTCCGCTTCGCCATGCTCCTGCTGCTGCTCACCGCGACCGCCGTCGCCGTCACGGTCGCGATGTTCGAGACCCTCTATCTCGTGATGGGCTGACCGCGGGTCCGGGTCGGCTCGTGGCAGCACGGACTTGTGGCAGGCGCGCGCCGCGGACGCTCGCCGTGCGGGCGCTGGGATCCGCGTCCCGCGGATCCCGCGGATTTCCCGCCCGGCGCCATCCGCGCCCCGCACCCACGATTGCGCGCGGCAGACGAGATCACCCGAGCGCGGCCGGCACGTCACGGAAGCGCCTCCTGGCTGAAGCGTCGGTCCGAGACGCTCTACGAGGGCGCGCGGACGTCGTCGGCGCGGAAATCCGGAATTCCGCGCAGCGGAATTTCGGGGCGGGCGGGTCCGGTCCGACGGCTGCGACGCCCACGACCAGAACGAAGCCTCAGGCAGACGGTGCAGCCGACGGAGCATCCGCCGACGCGGTCTCGGCAGCCCGCTCGGACTGAATCTCGAGATACACCTCTTTGCGGAACACCGGGATGTCCCGCGGGGCCTGGATGCCGATCCGTACCTTCTCGCCCATGATCGAGAGCACCGACACCTCGATGTCGTCCCCGATCATGATGCTCTGATTCGACTTGCGTGTCAGGACCAGCATGTTTCGTCTCAGCCTCCAGCGACTCCCGCACGGGACCCCTCATCGCCGAACCTAGCAGCGCGAGAGCTCCCGACGCAACACGCCGGGAGGTTCGGGGAGGGGACGTGGGCCGCAGGCGCTTCGCTAGTGTGGCCCGTCCATGGCACGACGCTCTCTCCGGCCCCACCTCAACCAGATCCGCCAGTGGGTCCGCCAAGGGCGGACCGACGCCTGGATCGCCCACCAGCTCGAGGTCCCCGTCCAGCAGCTCGAGACGTTCAAGAACGAGAACGAGCTGCTGCCCGACGGCGACTCCGACGCGGCCGGAGGCGACTTCGAGCAGGAGATCGACCTGCGGGCCGAGGATGACGCGCTGATCGCCGTCCAGCTCGAGGCCGAGGAGGCCGAGAAGGCCGCCGAGGCCGAGCGCCGGGCCGCGGAGGCCGCAGCCCGCGCCGCCGCGGGCGAGGACGAGGACGAGGACACCGGCGACGCCGATGACGCCGACGCACCGCGCCGCCGGCGCGGCCGCCGCGGTGGCCGCGGCCGCCGTCGGACCTCCGGAGCGGGCCTGGAGGGCACGTTCGACCACGGCGACGAGGGTTACGGCCTGTGGCTCGACCCGGCCGTCGCCGACGATGCGGTCTACGCCGAGCACTGGGCCGGTCACCGGTCGGTCACGGTGACCGTCGAAGAGGACCAGATCATCATCCGCCGTGCCGGCGAGGACCTCGCGGACGCCGACTGACCCGGTCCTGCGGCCCGCGCCGCGGCCATGAGCTTCGACACGGCACAGCACGTCTGGCGCGAGGGCGAGCGATTCGTCTCGACCGCGCCGGAGCAGGACCGCGACGCCATGCTGCGCGTCGAGGGCCAGATCCTCGCCGAGCTGCGCCGCCGGCTGGGCGGGGCATTCACGATCGACGAGCTGGTGACCCTGTACGACGAGGGCACGGGCTGGTGCCTGGACCTCGCCGCGCGGGTCGCGCCGAGCGCCCCGGCGTCCTGGGATGCGCGCGTCGCCGATGCGGCGTTCGCGCGCTACGTGCGCGACGCCCTGGACTACGCGGGCGGCCGGCGCATCGACACCGGCCCCTGAGGCGCCGGGCTACCGCGGTCCGCCGGGCAGTCCGCTGACGACGTAGGCCTTCTCGCCCGTCCGCACCATGCCGAGGCGTCGTGCGGCAAGTTCCAGCTCGTGCGGATCGCGCAGCGCCTTGTCGCGGCGCGCGAGCGCGCGCCGCTCGGCCTGCAGCCGCACGACCTCGGCGCGGCGCTTGTGCGCCTCGCCGCGCGTCGACCACATCGACAGCAGCGGATGGATGTAGAGCAGCAGCACGCCGCAGAACACGCACAGGAGCGCCGTCCGGCCCAGGCGGTCCCAGCGGATCGCCGGAGCGCGGCGCGG
This sequence comes from Solirubrobacteraceae bacterium, assembly GCA_046594555.1. Taxonomy (GTDB): domain Bacteria; phylum Actinomycetota; class Thermoleophilia; order Solirubrobacterales; family Solirubrobacteraceae; genus F1-60-MAGs163. Next base: position 1,080 of record JBKJRO010000090.1, on the reverse strand, counting down.
TGAGGCGACCGCCCGCGGCCGTGCGGGCGCCGGAGCCGGCCGGGGATCCGGCCGCGTCGCGCGGGCGCTGCGGGCAGGGGGCATCACGGCCCCTTTCGTCCCCGCCCCGGCATCTCCTTCCGGCTGGGCGGGCGCTTGCGCGAACCGCCGCTACCGGCGGAAGACCGCGCGGCCGGGGTACGTGGCGTCGGCGCCGAGGGCGTCCTCGATGCGCAGCAGCTGGTTGTACTTCGCGACGCGATCGGACCGCGCCGGCGCGCCGGTCTTGATCTGGCCGCAGCCCGTCGCCACGGCGAGGTCGGCGATCGTCGTGTCCTCGGTCTCCCCCGAGCGGTGCGACATGACCGCGGTGTACCCGGCGTCGCGGGCCAGCTTGATCGCGTCGAGCGTCTCCGTGAGCGTTCCGATCTGGTTGACCTTGATCAGGATCGAGTTCCCGACGCCCGCGTCGATGCCGCGCTGCAGGCGCTCGGTGTTCGTCACGAACACGTCGTCGCCGACGAGCTGCAGGTCGCCGCCGATGCGGTCGGTGAGCAGCTTCCAGCCGTCCCAGTCCTCCTCGTCCATGCCGTCCTCGATCGACACGATCGGGTAGCGCGCGGCCTTGTCGGCCCAGTAGTCGACCATCTCGGCCGCGGACAGCGTGCGGCCCTCGTGCTCGAGGACGTAGCCGGAGGCGTCGTGCACCTCGCTGGTGGCGGGGTCGAGCGCGATCGCGACATCGGTGTCCGGCTCGTACCCGGCGGCCGCGATGCCCGCCATCAGCGCTTCGAGCGCCTCCTCGTTGGAGCCGAAGTCGGGCGCGAACCCGCCTTCGTCGCCGACGGCCGTGCTCAGCCCGCGGGCGTGCAGCGTGCCCTTCAGCGCGTGGTAGACCTCGGTGCCGATCCGCAGCCCCTCGGAGAAGGTCGCGGCGCCGCAGGGGACGATCATGAACTCCTGGAAGTCGACCTTGTTGTCGGCGTGGGCGCCGCCGTTCAGGACGTTCATCATCGGCACGGGCAGCACGTGCGCGTCAGCGCCGCCGAGCGACCGCCACAGGGGCAGGCCCTGGGCTGCGGCGGCGGCGCGCGCCGCTGC
>JBKJRO010000026.1:0-21254 GCA_046594555.1 Solirubrobacteraceae bacterium | reverse complement strand
CCCTGCTCGATCGAAAGATCTTCGTGACCAACCGCGACGCGGTCATCTGGACGCGCAAGCTGCTGGACGAGGAGGGCCTGTTCGCGGGCGTCTCATCCGGTGCGATCGCGCGCGTCGCGCACCGCATCGCGGGCGAGATGGACGAGGGCAACGTCGTCTTCATCGTCTGTGACGACGGCTGGAAGTACCTCAGCAGCGGGGTCTACACGCTGCCGGTCGACGAGGTCGCGAACCTCGAGTCGACCGTGTGGTGGTAGCGCCCGCTCGTCCATCCGCCGACCCTTCGCATTTCGCCCCCGCCTGGCGTACCCTTCGGCCCATGTCCGGCATCGGTCCCATGGAGCTCGTCATCGTGCTCGTCATCGCCCTGCTCGTGCTCGGCCCGAAGAAGCTGCCCGAGGTCGGGCGCTCGGTCGGTCGCGGGATGCGCGAGTTCAAGGAGTCGCTCGCAGGCGACAACGAGGAGCGCGCCGACGAGGAGAAGCCCGTCCTGCGCGGATAGCGCAGGTAGCCTCTGGGCGATGCGCATCGCCCAGGCCCTACGCGACGTCATCGTCGAGCACGCTCGCGCCGACGCGCCGAACGAGTGCTGCGGCGTCGTCGCCACGCGCGACGGGGTCGTCGTCGGCGTCCACCCGGCGGTGAACGTCGCCGCGAGCCCACTGCGGTTCGAGATCGACAGCATCGAGCTGCTGCGGCTGGTCACGGAGATCGAGGACCGCGGCGAGGACCTGGGCGCGATCTACCACTCGCACACGCGCTCCGCCGCGTACCCGTCGCAGACCGACGTGAACTTCGCCGCGGGCTGGCCGGGGGTGGAGTGGATCATCGTCGGCCTCGCCGTCGAGCGCGATCCCGAGTTCCGCAGCTACCGGATCGACGGCGGCGTCGTCGCCGAGGCCGGGATCGACGTCGGCGATGGATGAGGGCCGTCCGGCGACGCCGCTCGTCTGCCCCCGGTGCGCGACGCTGCACGGGCTCGACGCGCGGTTCTGCCCGGACTGCGGCATGCCCCTGACCTACCACGGGACGCCGCGCCCGGAGGCGGACGAACTGCGCGACCGTGCGCGCAAGATCGACGCGCGCTACAGCCAGGGCGACCTCGTCACCGTCGCCACCGGCCGCAACCAGGCGGAGGCGGACTTCATCGCCAACCTGCTGCTGGAGGAGGGCGTGACGAGCCTGATCCGCCGGTCCCGGGGGTTCGACGTGCCGGACATGCTGGCGGCGGGTCCGCGCGACGTCCTGGTCGCGCGCTCGGGTGAGCGCGTCGCGCGGCAGGTGCTGCTCCAGTCCGACCTGGGCGACAGCCCGGTCCCGCCGCCCGGACCCGTCCCGGCGCGGCTGCTCCTGGGCCTGCTCGTCGCGATCGCGGTCGTCGGCCTGCTCGTGTGGGTCGGCGTCCTGCTCCAGCCCTGAGCAGGCGGCCTATGCCGCAGCCCGGGTCAGGTCCTGCAGGTCGCCGGACAGGTGGACGCGGTTGCGTCCCGCCCGCTTGGCCGCGTAGAGGGCCCGGTCGGCAGCCGCGAAGACCTCGGCATAGCCGAACTCGCCGGCGTTGGAGCACGTGACCCCGAACGACATCGTCACCCGCAGTCCGCCCGCGACCGGCGCGGACTCGACGGCTGCGCGGAGCCGCTCGGCGAGGTCCGCGGCGTCCGCGAGCCGCGCCCCGGGGAGCAGCACGAGGAACTCCTCGCCGCCGATCCGGTAGGCCAGGTCGAACGCGCGCAGCTGGGTGCGCAGCGCCGCCGCGACGTCGACGAGAACCGCGTCTCCGACCGTGTGGCCGTGCTCGTCGTTGATCGGCTTGAAGTGGTCGATGTCGCCGACGATCACGCCGACGGGCTCGCGCGTCAGCTCGGCCTGCTGGCGGAGTTCCGCCACGCGGGCGTCGAGCGAGGCGCGGTTCAGCATCCCGGTGAGGGTGTCGAGCACGGACTTGCTGCGGTGCTCGACGTCGGAGGTCATGAGCGCCGTCGACAGCAGCGCGACCGCGACCAGCAGCGCGAGCGGCGCGATGGCGAGCGCCGGGTTCGCGTCGACCTCGCCGGATCCGGCGCCGATCATGACGCCGACCATCAGCAGCGCCGTGAGCAGGAGCCCGGCCCACACGACGCGGCGGTCGAACCGCGCGCTCAGCGTCACGAGGGGGATCGCCAGCCAGGCGACCGCTGGACTCGTCGCCGCGCCGCTCAGCGCGATCGAGATCGCGATCATCACCTGCGCGAGGACCCAGGCGCCCGCCGCCGCGTACTCGGGGTGGCGCACGCGATCGATGAAGCCGCCGGCGACGGCGAACCCGGCGACGGCGATCGCCATCGGGAGCAGCGGCCACCAGCCGATCCAGGGCGCGCTGGCGATCAGCGACGTGCCCAGCACGATGAACGTCGCGGTGCGCATCGGCTTGAGCCGGCGGTCCATGTCCAAAAGGCGCGAGCGGCTGATGTCGTCACGGCACAGCCAGCTCGCTCCGGGAGGATCCATGCGGTCGCCATCGGCGTCCGGCGGCGCCTGCTTGAGGCGGAGCCCGTGTCGGCGGACGGCTGATTCTCAGGGTCGACCGGCGGCCCCGGCGGTGCGCGCGAGGTGCGCGCGCCAGGCGCCCGAGGTGTGCACGAGCGAGCGACCGCGGAACGCGTGTTCCAGCGTGCGCCTCGGGGCCCCGGGCGGCGCGAGCGCCAGGCGCACCGCGGCGTCCTCGCCCTCCTCGCGCGCCAGCAGATCGAACACCGTGCCGCCGAGCACCACGGCGTCCCGCGCAGCGGGCGGGAAGCGCGGCTCGCCGCCCTCGCGCAGCCGGCGCGCGATCGCGGGCCGCGCGTGTGCGGTCTGCCCGCCCAGCCAGGCGCCTGCGCCCCAGGACAGCCACAGCGACCGGAACGTCGCGGCCGTCGTGCGCACGCCGAACGGCGGCCCGAGCCCCGGGTTGAGACTGCCGCAGGCGAGCTGCGCATAGAGCCCGGCCGCGGTGCACTGGAGCATCTCGCGTGAACCCGGGACCGTGCCGGCGCGTGCCTCGAGCGCGGCCGGCGTGAGCAGGTGCAGCTCGCGTCGCGTGAACCACCCGGCGACGTAGCGCCGGGCCGGCGCCGCGGTGATGGCGCGCAGGGCGGGGACGAGTGGCTGGGCGAGCGCGAGCTGGCCTGCCGTCGGGTGGATGACGACGTCGACGTCGTGCGGGACCGCCGGGAGCAGTCCGGCCAGGCGCTCGCGCATGGCCTCGAGGATCTCGAGGGTCGCGCGAGCGCCGTCGGCGTCGTCCTCTGCGTGGCGGGCGACGAAGCTCGGCGAGACCGTCTCGGACCAGCTGCTCATGGAACCCGCGGCCGGACGGCCGGGCGGCCGGGCCGCGGTGCCGCGGGGCGGATCAGGCGAAGGCGGGGACGCGGCCCGAGCAGATCGCCTCGATCTCCTCGTGGACGCGGCCGAACTCGTCGTCCGACAGCACGGGCGTGCCCTCGAACGGCAGGTCGCGGGCGATCTCCAGCCAGGACCGGCAGCCGCCGTACTCGCCGCGGACGCGGACCGTGACCGGACGCGGGATCCGGTACGCGCGCAGCAGCACGACGTGCAGCGGATGCCGGGGCTTCCACTGCAGGCGCTTCTGGGCGTAGTCGGTCGTCCACACGTAGTACGGCGAGAGGTCGAAGACGACGCGCGGGTCGGTGATCGTCCAGTGGTCTGCGACCTCGGCCCAGGCGCGGACGCGCACGCGCTCCGGCTGGGGGATGCCACCGTCCTGGGTCAGCGCCCGCGTCGGCGGGTCGCCGTCCGGCCAGACGCCCTCCTCGAGCGCGCGCCCCAGCTCGGGGGCGTGGGCGTCACGGATGACGTCGTTGCGCTGGTGATCGAAGGTCGGGTACAGGAAGAAGCGGTCGTGCTCCAGCTCAAAGTGCTTGTGGTCTTCGCGGATTCCGCCCTTGCGCAGGGTGACGAGCTGCTCGCCTTCGGCGAGCGCGCGGACGGTGACCGCCCATTCCTTCAGGGCAATTGGCATAGGGAATCGAGGACTGGTCGGGGTCGTGACAGAGACGATCCCGCGCCGGGGCCGGACGTGCCGGACGGAGGCGACGGGATGACGACATTGTGTCAAAGATCGTGCAGAACCCCCAAATAGTCCTGCTAAGCAGCGACTTCCGGGACCCCGATCCGCGACCGTCGGGGCTCGCTCGAGCAGCCTCGGCGACGTCCGGAGGGCGGCTAGAGCGAGGTGGACCGGTCCAGGCGGCGCTGCGCCGGCCGGAGGTCCGTGTAGAGCACGATGCCGGAATCCAGGCGACCGATCGGCGCGCCCGTCATGCGGTGCTCGTGGAAGAGGTCCTCGATGCGGAAGCGCCCGATGAGGGCGTCGCACTCGATGCAGCCGTTGGCGATGTAGCCGCCGGCGACGCCCGGGCTCTCGCGGTGGCGCAGCGGCCCGATCTTCCGGAGGCTCAGGTCACGCGGGTCGATGGCCGCGACGAGCAGCTCGTCGATCGCCTCGAGCGCCAGGAAGCCGCTGCCGTCGGGCGTCAGCGCCGGATCGGCGAGCACGCCGACGATCGCGCGGACGGGTGCGTGGCAGCACCAGCAGGTGTCCTCGACCGCGGCGACGCGCAGTCGCGCCCGGTCCGGCGCGGCCTGCAGCCGCGGCAGTGCGGCGTCGCGAGCGGCGCGGCGGTCGGCGAGCGACGTCACGGAAGCGGCGGGGTTCAGGGGGCTGGTGTCAGCGTGATGCGGCATACGTGCACGGTGGTTGTATGCCGGTCATCGGCAGGTCGGGCGCGCCGAGCGGCAATTGCGCACGTTGTGCGGCGAAACCTCCACGCACCGTGCAGGTTCGGCGCCGTTCGGGGCGGGCACGCCGCCAGGAGCGGCGCGGAACGCGCCTCAGAGCCGCCGCGAGGCGTCGGCCTCGAGCACGGTGATGAGCGACGCGAAGTCGTCGTCGCCGTGGCCGAGCGCGACGGCGCGGGCCAGGACGTCGCGTGCATCCTCGGCGAGCGGGAAGCCGGCACCGGCCTCCGCGACGGCCTCGAGGCAGAACCGGACGTCCTTGAGCATGTGCTCCGTCTTGAACAGCGTCGTGAAGTCGTGCTCGCGCATGGGGCCGGACTTGAGGTCCAGCATCGCGCTGCCGCCGGACCCGGCGCGCATCGCCGCGACGAAGGCATCGAGGTCCACGCCGGTCGCACGCGCCGCGAGCAGCGCCTGCCCCGCTGCGATGAGGTTCGCCGTCGCGAGGCTGTTCCCGATGACCTTGAGCATCTGGCCCTGCCCGACATCGCCGGCGTGCACGATCAGCCGTCCCATCGCCTCCAGCAGGGGCAGGGCGGCGACGCGGTCGGGCTCGGCGGCGCCGACCATGATCGTCAGCGTCCCGTCCTCCGCGCGGGGCGAGGATCCCGTCACGGGTGCGTCGATGAAGCGCAGCCCGCGAGCCGCGAGTTCAGCGCCCAGGCGGCGGGCGTCACCCGGTGCCGTCGTGGACATGTCGATGCACAGCGCGCCCGGAGGGGCGGCGGCGGCGGCGCCGTCGGGCCCGAGCAGCAGCGCCTCGACCTGTGGTCCGTCGACGACCATCGTGATCACCGCCCCGGCGCCGGCGGCCGCCGCGGCGGGCGTCGCCGCGTGCGTCCCGCCGTGCTCGGCGACCCACGCGGCGGCCGTCGCCGGCGTGCGGTTCCAGACCTGCAGGTCGTGGCCGGCGCGCGCCAGGTTCGCGGCCATCCGCGAGCCCATGATGCCGAGGCCGAGGAAGGCGATGCGCATCGGGTCAGACTAGATCAGCACCCCCGGCCGGGGCACCGTGGCCGCCGCCGCCGGGCGTCTCGATCCGCAGGCGGTCACCGGGCTCCAGGTCGCCCATCGCCTTCGGCGGCAGCTCACGACCGTTGAGCAGGTTGCGCCCGAGTGCCCCGTCGGCGCCGCCCGCTGCGCCGCGCGGCCGGTGGCGGCGGCGCTCGGTGATGAGCGAGAAGGCCATCGGCTCGAGCGCCTCGACCTCGCGCACGACGCCGTCCCCGCCGCGATGGCGGCCGTCGCCGCCGGACCCCGGGCGCAGCGCGTAGGTGACGACGCGCAGCGGGAACTCCAGTTCGAGCGCCTCGACGGGCGTGTTGCGGGTGTTCGACATCGCGACGTGGACGCCGGACGGGCCGGCCGCGTCCGGGCACGCGCCCTGCCCGCCGCCGAGCGTCTCGTAGTAGGCGAAGCGGTCGCTCCCGAGCGTCAGGTTGTTCATCGTGCCCTGCCCGAGTGCACGCCCGAACGCGCCGAGGACGAGGTCGGCGACGCGGGAGGACGTCTCCACGTTGCCGGCGGCGACGGCCGCGGGCCGGCGGGCATTGAGGATCGAGCCCTCCGGCGCGATGACGCGCAGCGGGCGCACCGCACCCGCGTTGGCCGGGATGTCCGGGTCGGTCAGCACGCGCAGCGCGAACAGGCAGGCCGATGCGGTGACCGCCAGCGGGCAGTTGAGGTTCCCGTCGTGCTGTGCCGCGCTGCCGGTGAAGTCAAGCTCGAGCTCGTCGCCGGCGACCGTCGCGGTCAGGCGCAGCTCGAGGTCGCCGTCGGCGCCCTCGAGGAGGTCGCGGGCGTGGAGGGCCCCGTCGGGCATCGCCGCCAGGCAGGCGCGCGTGCGGCGCTCGGCGTAGTCGAGGACATCGTCGAGCGCGCCGAGCAGCGCGTCGCTCCCGAGCCGCGAGGCGAGCTCCGCGAGGCGGGCGGCGCCGGTGGTGTTGGCGGCGAGCTGGGCGCGGAGGTCGGCCCGGCGCTCGTCGGGACGGCGCATGCGCCCGATCAGCTCATCGAGCACCGCCGCGTCCAGGACCGTGGGCGGGATCACGACGCCCTCGTCCGCGAGCGTCCGCGACAGCGCCGGCATCGACCCGGGGGTCGGGCCGCCGACGTCCGCGTGGTGGGCCCGGCTGGCAGCGAATCCCAGCAGCCGGCCGTCGGCGTAGGCCGGCGAGATCACGGTGATGTCGGGCAGATGCGTCCCGCCGGCAAATGGGTCGTTCAGGATCCACGAGCGGCCGGGCGCCTGCTCGCGCGCGGCGACGGCCGCGACGGCCGCGGGCATCGCCCCGAGGTGCACGGGGATGTGCTCGGCCTGCATCACCATCCGTCCGCGCGCGTCGAACAGCGCCGTCGAGCAGTCGCGGCGCTCCTTGATGTTCGCGGAGTGGGCGCTGCGGATCAGGACAGCGCCCATCTCCTCGCAGGCGGCCAGCAGCGCCCCGGCGGCGACCTGCAGGCCGATCGGGTCCAGCCGGCTCATGCCGTGCGTTCCAGGACCAGGGTTCCCGTCGCGTCGGCCGCGCCGTGCCAGCCCTCGGGCACGACCACCGTCGTCTCCGGCAGATGGAGCACCCGCGGCCCGGAGATCGCGGGCTGGTCGGCGGTGCCCGCGAGCGCCAGGGGCGGCCCCGGGACGACGGCGCTCGCGCGCAGCGTGACGAGTTCGATCGGCGCGCCGGGATCGCTCCAGCCGTTGCGGCGCTCGTGCAGCGACTCGAACGCCGCGCGCAGGTCCGCGACGCCCGCGCCCGGCGCCAGCGGGACGGCCAGCTCGTGGGACTGCCCGGCGAAGCGCGTCTCCGCGACGGTCCGGACGTCGGCATCAGGGGCGCCGAGTGCGGCGCGTGCCTCGGCCTCGAGCGCGCGGACGCCGGCGGCGAGCCGCTGATCGCTCAGCGATGCCCCCCGCAGCAGGACCGACCGCTGGCGGGTCATCCGGCGGTCGGCCGCGGCGAGGCCGAGGGCGCTGAGCACGCCGGAGGCTCGCGGAACGAGGATGCGGCGCATCCCGAGCGCCGCTGCGATCTCGGCCGCGTGGAGCGGCCCCGCACCGCCGAACGCCAGCAGCGCGAATCCGCGCGGGTCGATGCCGCGCTCGACGGTCATGACGCGGAGCGCGCGGGTCATCTCGGCGTTCGCGACGTCGAGGATGCCGCGTGCGCAGGCCTGGGGATCGAGCCCGAGTTCGCCGGCCAGCAGCGCGACCGCGGCGTGCGCCGCATCGACGTCGAGGACGATGCCGGCGAGCGGTGCGTCGGCGCGCAGACGGCCCAGCACGACGTGCGCGTCGGTGACGGTCGGCTCCCGCCCGCCGCGGCCGTATGCGGCCGGCCCCGGGACGGCCCCGGCCGATCGCGGCCCGACCCGCAGGGCGCCGCCCGCGTCGCGCCACGCGATCGAGCCGCCGCCCGCGCCGACCGTGTGGATGTCCACCATCGGCAGCGCGACGGGCCGCCCGGCGACCTCGGCACCGGCCGTCTCGCGGACCTGCCCGCCCTCGACGACGCTGACGTCGCACGACGTGCCGCCCATGTCGAAGCAGACGAGGTCCGGCTCCGCGCAGGCCTTGGCGATCAACGCCGCAGCGGCGGCGCCGCCGGCGGGCCCGGAGAGCACGGCGAGCGCCGCGTGCCGGGCGGCCGCGGCGGCCTCGATCAGGCCGCCGCTGGACTGCATGACCTCCGGCAGCGGCAGCCCGGCGGCCCGCGTGCCCGCGATCAGGCGCTCGAGGTAGGCGGACAGCAGCGGCGACAGGGCGGCGTCGATCTCGGTCGTCGCCGCGCGCTCGAACTCGCGGAACGTCCCGACGACCTCGTGCGACAGCGAGACGTGCACCTCGGGACCCAGCCGCTCGCGCAGCGCCCGCCCGAGCGCGAGTTCATGGACCGGGTCGCGCCACGCGTGGAGCAGGCAGACGGCGACGGCCTGCGGAGCGCAGGCGGCCACCGCGTCGGCGACCGCCGCGGCGTCGCCGCCGGCGAGCGGGCGCAGGATCCCGTCGACCGTCACGCGCTCGGGGGCCGGGAACCGGCGCTCGGGCGGGCAGATCGGCGCCGGGTGCGCGGCGCACAGCCGGTACAGGTCCCGGCGCGCCTGGCGGCCGAGGGCGACAACGTCCGTGAACCCCTCGGTCGCGACAAACGCGGTCCGCGCGCCACGGCCCTCGAGCAGCGCATTGGTCGCGACGGTCATCCCGTGGCCGAAGGCGGTGACGTCCGCGGGCCGGGCGCCGGCCAGGCGCAGCACGTCGGCGATCACCTGCAGGACGCCCTGCGACTGGTCGCCGGGCGTCGTCGGCGCCTTGGCGGTGACGAGGACGCCGGGCCCGGCGAGCACGGCATCCGTGAACGTCCCGCCGACGTCGACGCCGAGCACCATGGCCGCGAACCTACCGCGGCGCCGGTGCCCGGGTCCTCGCGACGGTCACGCCGCCAGTGGCAGCGGGCGCTCGTGCGCCGTCACGAACTCGTCGTGCGCGGCTGCGGCCCCGTCGGCCAGCTCCTCGGTCAGCGCAAGATGCTGATGCGAGGGGCAGTACCCGTTGCCGTGCACGGGAGCGCGCTGGCACGGCGTCCCGCGTCGCGTGGTCGCGCGGCAGGACAGCGGATTGCCGAAGACGTCCCGGCCGTGCGAGGACAGGTCGTCGAGCACCCGCTCCGCGGCGGACACGTAGTCGCGCACGACCGTCCACACGCGCTCCTGCGCCTGCAGCGGGAAGTTCGGGCGGATGTCTCGGAACAGGCTCCGCGCGGGATTGGCGAAGTAGTGCCGGTCGGTCGCGAGGCGCTGGACGGCGGCCTCGCACGCGTTCAGCACCTGGGCGTGACCGTCACGCCCCGTCGAGATCGTGCAACTGAGCTCGCGATAGATGGCTCTGCTCACTTGGTACATGCTGGTCGGATTCCTCCTGTGGCCTGCTGTGCGGTCCCTCGCAACCTCCGCGCAGCTGATTCTCTGCCTCCCGTGTAAAGGCTGGAACACGCCGAAGATGAACTTCGTATTAAGCGTCGGCCTCCGCGTCGCGGTGGAATCCGCGGGCGAGGGGGAGCGGCCGGTCACTCCCAGTGTTCGAAGCGCGCGTCCTCGCCGCTGATGACGACGTGCCGGTCGTCGAGTGCGGGGTCCAGGTCCGGGAAGTCGGTGCGCACGTGGGCGCCGCGGGTCTCCTCGCGCGTCAGCGCGCAGCGGGCCACGAGTCGCGCGAGCGGGTGCGGGTCGGTCAGCAGGCGCCGCAGGCCCTGCGGCTCGCGGATGATCCCCGCGTCGTGCCACAGCGCGTCGCGCGTGCTGTCCGCCGGCCGCGCGATCGGCGCCGGGACAGGCGGTGCTCCGGCGATCCCTGTCGGCGGCTCGTCGACGGCGGCGCGGGCGGCACGGGCACCGAAGACGCAGCACTCCGTCAGTGAGTTCGATGCCAGCCGGTTCGCCCCGTGCAGGCCCGTGCACGACGATTCGCCGACGACGTAGAGGCCCGGGACGCCGGACCAGCCCTGGAGGTCGCAGGCGACGCCGCCCATGACGTAGTGAACGGCGGGGGACACGGGGACGAGTTCCCGCATCGGGTCCAGCCCGGCGCTGCGCAGGCCCTCGACGACGTTCTCGAACTGGGCCGGGTCGACCATGCGCATGTCGAGCGACACCGATCCGACGCCCTCGCGCTGCATGACGTTCCAGACCGCGCGGGAGACCTCGTCGCGCGGCGCGAGCTCGTCCACGAACCGCGCGCCGTCGGGTCCGTGGAGCGTCGCCCCCTCGCCGCGGATCGCCTCGGTGATCAGGAACCCCTCGCGGCCGACGACGCCGGTGACGGCGGTCGGATGGAACTGGACCAGTTCGAGGTCCGCGACGCGGGCGCCCGCCTCGCGCGCCAGGAGGATGCCGATCCCGAGCGAGCCGGGCGGATTGGTCGTGCGCCGCCACAGCGCGGCGGCACCGCCGGTGGCGAGCACGGTCCCGCGGGCACGCACCGCCCGCCCGTCCTCGCAGAGCACGCCGTGCACCCGCCCGCCCTCCGTCCACAGCCCGGCTGCGCGAGCGTTCTCGAGCACGGTGATGCGGTCCTGGTGGACGACGTCGGCGGCGAGCTGCCGGGCCAGGCGGCGACCCGTGGCGCTGCCGCCGGCGTGGACGATGCGGCGGCGGGAATGCCCGCCCTCGAGGCCGAGCGCGAGGTTGCCGTGGCGGTCGGCATCGAACCGCACGCGCAGGCGCCGCAGCTCGGCGATCGCCTCGGGTGCCTCGCGCGTCAGGACCTCCGCCGCGGACCGCCGGACCAGCCCGCGGCCCGCGCGCAGCGTGTCCTCCAGGTGGAGCTCGGGGGTGTCGTCGACGGCCAGCGCCGCCGCGAGGCCGCCCTGCGCCCAGTAGCTCGCCGTCTGCGCCAGCTCTGTTGCGCTGACGACGATCACGCGCGCGCCGGCTGCCGCGGCGGTCAGCGCCGCGCACAGGCCCGCGACGCCGGCGCCGACGATCGCGACGTCGGCGTCCTGGACGTGCGTGGGCCCGCCGTCGCTCATCGCGGGATACCGTAGCCGCACCATGGCCGGGGTCATCTACCGCCACGACGCCTCGCGCGGCCACGACACCGGGGCGCACCCCGAGCGCATCGCGCGGATCGAGGCGATCGAACGCGAACTGACCGCCCGCGCCTGGCTCGGCTACGAGGTCGCGGAGTCGCCCCCGGCGACGCCCTCGCAACTCCACGCCGTGCACCCGCACCGCTACGTGGAGGCGATCGAGGCCGCCTGCGCGGGCGGGGGCGGGGCGCTCGACGCGGACACGATCGTCTCGCCGGGGTCGTTCGCGGCGGCGGCGCACGCCGCCGGCGGCGCAGCGGCGCTGGTCGACGCACTGGTGCAGGGCGAGGCGTCCGCCGGAGCGTCGCTGCACCGCCCGCCCGGTCACCACGCCGAGGCGGCGCGGGCCATGGGCTTCTGCCTGTTCAACTCGGTGGCGGTCGCGGCGCGGCACGCGATCGACGCCCACGGGCTGGAGCGGGTCGCGATCCTCGACTGGGACGTGCACCACGGCAACGGGACGAACGACATCTTCCATGCCGATCCGCGCGTCCTCTTCATCTCGATTCACGAGTCGCCGTTGTACCCCGGGACGGGCCCGGCCAGCGACCGCGGGTCGGGCCCGGGGGAGGGCTTCACCGTGAACCTGCCCGTGCCGTCGGGGACCGGCGACGGTGCCTACGCATCGCTTGTCGAGCACGTCGCGGCGCCGCGGATCCGTGCGCACGACGCGCAGCTGCTGCTGGTGTCCGCCGGCTTCGACGCGCATGCCGACGACCCGCTCGCGGGCTGCCGCGTGACCGAGGACGGGTTCGCGGCGATGACCGCGACAGTGCGACGGCTCACCGATGACCTCGGGATCGGACTGGGTGTCGTGCTCGAGGGCGGCTACGACCTGGGGGCGCTCACGCGCTCGCTGATCGCGACGCTCGAGGTCGCGGCGGCGCCACCGGGCGACGCGCCCGACCTGCCGGTGCATCCGCTCGCCGCGGCCGCGGCCGCGCGGGTCCTGGACTGACCCCGGCGCCGGGGACTACGGTGCCGCGGTGCCGCCGGTGTCGCCGGTCGCGCCGGTGGTCCCCGCGGCGGCGGGCAGGGAGGCCGGCTGCGTCGTGACGACCTGCGTTCGCGTCACCGCGGGCGGCGGATCGTCGGAGCTCAGCCCGATGAAGGCCGCCACGAGGACGCCGAGCGCGAGGACGGCGAGCACCGCGAGCAGCGCGAGCGGCCAGCGCCAGCGCGGGGTCGGGGCGAGCACGGTGCGGGCCGGGTCACCGCAGTTCAGGCACCAGTCCTGGGCGGGGGACAGGACCTCGCCGCAGCGCGGGCACGGCACGGCCCCGGGCGGGAGCGGGACGAAGACGACCTGTCCTGCGGGCGGAGGCTGAACGCTCACGGTGCCGGGGGCGCTTCGGGCTCCGGCGGCGCGGAACCCGGGCCCACCCGCCTGGCCGCCGCCGGGCCGGTCGGGTCGAACAGCGCAGCCTGACCGGGGCCGGCCATCGCCGCGGGCACCGGGGCGGTCGCATCGCCCATGCCGGCGACCGTCCGCGGGCCGGCGAATGCCAGGCCGCATTGCGGGCAGTACCGCGCGTCGCTGCCGTGCAGCGCGCCGCAGCGCTGACAGGCCGAGACGCCGGGCAGCGCGAGTTCCGTCACGAGAGTCCCGGCGCGGAGCGCCTGCTCGATCGCGCGCAACTCCCGGTCGACGGCGTCGATCGCCAGCACCTTGCCCTGGACGAGGCCGTCGTTCGGGCGCTGGAAGCGGTGCTGATCGAAGACCAGGCCGCCGAGGTCGCGGTAGCCGAGCTCGCGGACCTCGCGCAGGTATCGCAGGCGCCGCCGCAGCCGGCCGCGCTCGCGCCACGTGGGGTTGGCCGGGACGGCGGCGACGGGATCGACCGCGGGCGCCGGCTCGGCCGCGGGTGCCGGCTCGGCCGGCGCCGCCGTCACGACGGGCAGCTGCTGGGTCGACTCGCCGGCGGTTGGGACATCGCCGAGCGCGCCCGCCGGCAGCACCATGGTGTCGGCCACCGGCACGGCGTCGGGCTCGTGCGCCGCGTCGGGCTCGGCGCCGGCGGGGCGGCTGAAGATGCGGTCCTTGAGGCCCATGATGCGATCGGCGCCCCTCAGGACGCCTCGTCGGCCGAGTCTAACGGCTCACCGGCGAGGTCCCGCCAGGCCGCAAGGACCCGTTCGGCCATCCGCGCCGCCCCGTACTCCTCGGCGCGTGCGCGCCCGGCGACGCGCGGATCGGCATCGGCGAGGTGCGCCTCGGCGGCGGCCGCCCAGACGTCCGTGTCGAAGGGCGCGCAGAGCGTGCCCGCGACGCCCGCGAGCGCCTGCGGGTGGATCCCGGTCGGCGTCGCGAGCACCGGGACGTCGCAGGCGAGCGCCTCGAGGACGGCGAGCCCGAATCCCTCGTGGTCGGAGGGGACGACGACGGCGTTCGCGGCGTTGACGTGCCAGGGCATCGCCTCGGGGTCGATCGCGCCGGCCGTCAGTAGCGTCGCGCCGGTCGTCGCGGCGAGCAGCCGCGCGCGGTCGGCCCGCTTGCCCGCGCGCCCGGGGTCGGCGGGGAACAGCAGATAGCGGCCGCCGGGGTCGAGCCCCAGGCGCTCACGCGCCTCGGTGCGCGACCGGGGTGTGAAGCGGGTCGTCGCGACGCCGCAGGGCAGGACGGCGCGCCGCTGGCCGTCGCGCGGCGCGGGGAGGTCCAGGGCCAGGTCCTCGCTGGCTGTGGCGACGAGGTCGGCGAACCGGAGCGCCGCACGGGTGAGGCGGCCCGACAGCGGGTGACGGACGTCGGTCCCGTGGAGGGTCACCGCCCGCATCCGGGTGCGGACGGCGAGCGCGGGCCACTGGGTCAGGCCGAAGTGCGCGTGCACGATGTCGAACCGCTGCCCGCGGCGCCGCGACGCGAGCGCTGCGGCGCCGCGGACGTACGACCCGGGCGGCAGCACCTCGACGTCGAGGTCCAGGTCCGGTGCGCCGAGGGCCCGGAGCGCCTCGACCTGGTCCCGGACGAACACGCCGAACGCCTGCCGCCGCGGGGTGGGCCACATGTTCGTGACGATGAGGACGCGCATCCGGTGCTGATTCTCCACGGAGCGGCGGTGGATCCGTCACGCCGACCGGTCGAGCATGGCAGCCGACCCGGAGAACCATGCCCCAGGAGGCACAACCGTCATGACGCTCGCAGCCCTCACCCGCGCACACACCGCGCTCATCCGCCTGATCCGACCGCTCGCGCCGACGTCCGGCCAGGGCACCGTCGAGTACGTCGCTCTCATCCTGCTCGTCGCCGCCGTCCTGGCCGGCGTCGTCGCCGTCGGCCACGGCCTGAAGGGCGGCGGCATCGCGGAGGCCGTCGTCCACCAGCTCAAGCAGGCGATCAGCGGCGTCGCTGCCGGGAAGTAGCGCAACGGGTCGCGCCCGTATCCTCGTGCGGTGTCCTCGAGCGACCCGCGGGAGCGCCCGATCGCCGTCTTCGATTCCGGCGTCGGCGGGCTCACCGTCCTGCACGAACTGCTGGTCCGCCTCCCGCACGAGGACTTCGTGTATCTCGGCGACACCGCGCGCTTCCCGTACGGGGAGCGTCCACCGCAGGAACTCGAGGGCTTCGCGCTGGAGATCGCGGAGACGCTGCTCGCCCGGGGGGCGAAGCTGCTCGTCGTCGCGTGCAACTCGGCGACGGCCGCCGCCCTGCCGGCCCTGCAGGAGCGGATGCGCCAGACGACGCTCGGCGTCGATGTCCTCGGCGTGGTGCGGCCGGAGGCGGCGTCCGCCGTCGCGGCGACCCGCAGCGGCCGGGTCGGGCTCCTGGCGACGCCCGCGACGGTCGCCAGCGGGGCATACGAGCGCGCGCTCGCGGCCGTCGACCCGCACGTCGAACTCGTCGCCGTCGCCTGCCCCGACCTCGCGCCGATCATCCAGGCGGGCTTCCCGTTCGACGACGCCGTCGTCGAGGTCGTGCGCGGCTACGTCGCGCCGCTCCGCGAGGCTGCGGTGGACACCGTGATCCTGGGCTGCACGCACTACCCGCTCGTGCGCCCGATGCTTCAGCGGATGCTGGGGCCCGACGTCGCGATCATCACCTCCGGCGAGGCGCTCGCCCGGCAGGTCGAGCGCGCGCTCGCATCGCGGGGGCTGGGCACGCCGCGCGCCGGGGAGGGCGACTACCGGTTCCTCTGCACGGGCGACCCCGACCGGTTCCGCGAGCTCGGGACCCGGTTCCTGCAACTGCCGCTCGGCGTCGTCGAGCACATCACCGTCCCCGAGGAGGCCCTGACATGAGCGACCGCCGACCCGCCGGCCGCGCAGCCGACGCGCTGCGCCCCGTGACCATCGAGCCGGGCTTCGTCCGCACGGCGACCGGCTCCGCGCTGATCGCGTGCGGCGGGACGCGGGTGATCTGCACCGCCTCGATCGAGGACGGCGTGCCGCGCTGGCGCAAGGGCAGCGGCCTGGGCTGGCTGACGGCCGAGTACGGGATGCTCCCGGCGTCGACGGGCGAGCGCAAGGCGCGCGACATCACGCGCGGGCGGCTCGACGGCCGGACCGTCGAGATCCAGCGGCTGATCGGTCGTTCGCTGCGCGGCGTCGTCGACCTCGCGGCGCTCGGCGAGCGCACGGTGAACATCGACTGCGACGTGCTCGAGGCCGACGGCGGCACGCGCTGCGCGTCGATCACCGGCGCCTACGTCGCCTTCGCGCTCGGCGCCGCCCGGCTGGTCCGCGAGGGGCGCGTCGAGCGGAGCCCCGTCGCGGCCTCGGTGGCCGCCGTGTCGTGCGGCATGGTCGACGGCGTCGCTCTGCTGGACCTCGACTACCCGGAGGATTCGGCCGCCGAGGTTGACGCCAACGTCGTCATGACCGGCGAGGGGGGGCTCATCGAGGTGCAGGCGACCGCGGAGCGCACGCCGCTCCAGCGCGCGCACCTGGACGACCTGCTCGCGCTCGCGGCGAGCGGGATCGAGCGGCTGCGCGAAGCCCAGGAGGCGGCGATCGCGGCCGGTTCGGAAGGGCCCGCGTGAGGCTGCTGCTGGCGACGCGCAACCCGCACAAGGTGCGCGAGTTCGCGGCGCTGCTGGCGCCGCACGGCGTCGATCCGCTCCCGGAGGAGGTCGAGCTCCCGCCCGAGACGGGCGCGACGTTTGCGGAGAACGCGCTGGGCAAGGCGCGCGCGGCGGCCGCCGCGACGGGCCGCGTGGCGATCGCCGACGATTCGGGGATCGAGGCCGCGGCGCTCGGCGGGGCGCCGGGGGTGCGGTCGGCCCGCTACGCCGGCGAGCACGCGACCGACGAGGAGAACCTGCAGCTGCTGCTGAGCGAGGCGCCCGACGGCAGCGCGCTGGCATACGTCTGCGCGCTGGCGTGGGTCGATCCCGCGGGCGGCGAGCACGTCGTGGAGGGCCGCTGCACCGGGACGCTGACGCGCGCGGTCCGCGGCGACGGTGGATTCGGCTACGACCCGGCCTTCGTCCCGGACGACGATGCGTCCGGGCGCACGATGGCCGAGCTCAGCGCGGCCGAGAAGGACGCGATCAGTCACCGCGGCCGCGCGCTGAGGGAGTTGCAGGCGTGGCTGGCAAGCCGCTGAGCCCGCGACGCGGGCGGGAGCGCTCGCGGGTCGCGGCGCTGTCGATCGCGTCGAACACAGCGCTGATCGCGCTGAAGCTCGCCGCGGCGGCCGTCACCGGGTCGGTCGCCCTGCTCACCGAGGCGCTGCACTCGCTGATCGACCTCGTCGCGTCGTTCGTGGCGTTCTTCAGCGTCCGCAAGGCTGAGGAGCCGGCCGACGAGGACCACCCCTACGGGCACGACAAGCTCGAGGACCTCGCGGCGGTCATCGAGGGCGTGCTGATCCTCGTCGGGTCGGTCGTCATCACCTACCAGGCGGCGCGCCACCTGTCCTCGGGCGCGAAGGTCGATCACGTGCCGGTGGCGCTCATCGTGCTGGCCATCTCGATCACCGTCAACGTCGTCGTCACGCGCCGGCTGCGCATGACGGCCGAGGCGACGGGGTCCCCGGCGCTCGCGGCCGACGCCTCGCACCTGACGGCTGACACGCTGACCTCGGCCGGCGTGCTCGCCGGCCTCGCGCTCGTCGGGATCACGGGCTGGTCATGGCTCGACCCGGTCGTCGCGCTGCTCGTCGGCGCCGTGATCCTCGTGCAGGGCCTGCGCATCGTCCGTCGCGGCTCCAGGTCGCTGATCGACGAGGCGCTGCCGGAATCCGAACTGGACCTCGTGCGCCGGGCGATCCGCGACCACGGGCCGCCGGTGGCCGGGTTCCACGCGCTGCGCGCTCGCCGGGCCGGTGCCGTCCGGCACATCGATGTGCACGTGCAGTTCGTCGCCGGCACGTCGCTGGAGGACGCGCACGTCGCGACGGGCATCCTCAAGCGCCGCATCGCCGAGGCGCTCGGCGGCGCGGTCCACGTGCTGATCCACGCCGAGCCGGATGACCCGGACGACCCGCCGGGCTGAGGGTCAGCGCAGGTTGACGGCGGCGGCCAGGCCGACGACCCCGGACAGCGCGCCGTACCCCTGGTAGCCGCTCAGCAGCAGCATCACGCACCCGAGCAGGCAGATGCCCACGGTCACCGACCAGGCGATGCGCTCGAGCGACATTCTCTGATCGTGCCACGCCCGGGGGACGGCCGTCGGGCGCGCGGCATACGCTCGGGGCATGACCGAGGACCCGGGAAGCGCAGGCCCGACGTTCGCCGCGCGGCTGCAGGCGGCGGTGGAGGCCCGCTCCTCGCAGATCGTGCTCGGGCTCGACCCGGATCCGGCACGGCTCTGGCCTGCGGCCGCGGACGCGGGGCCGCCCACTGGTGCCGGCCCGGCGGAGCAGGCCCCCGCCGCCGTCGCGGCGCACTGCCGCGCGGTGATCGACGCCGCGGCGCCGGCCTGCGTCGCGGTCAAGCCGCAACTGGCGTGCTTCGAGCGCCTGGGCGCGCCGGGCTGGACGGCACTGGCGCAGACGGTCGCGCACGCGCATGAGCGCGGCCTGCTGGTGCTGGCGGACGGCAAGCGCGGCGACATCGACGTCAGCGCGGCGGCCTACGCCCAGGCGCTCGTGGGATCGACGCCGACGCCGTACGGCGTCGTTTCGGGCCTCGGCGCGGATGCGTTCACCGCGAACCCGTACATGGGGCGCGACACGCTGGCGGTCCTGCTGGAGGGCGCCGTTGCGGCCTGCGCGGGGGTGTTCGTCCTCGTCCGCACCTCAAACCTCGGCGCGGCCGACGTCGAGGACCTCGAGCTCGCGGGCGGCGAGCCCGTCTGGGCGCGTGTCGCGCGGATGGTGAACGATCTCGCGGGCGACGCCGAGGGCCTGAGCGACGTCGGCGCCGTCGTCGGCGCGACCCGGCCGGAGCACGTGGCACGGCTGCGCGAGCTGATGCCCCGCGCGGTCTTCCTGCTGCCGGGGATCGGTGCCCAGGGCGGGCGGGTCGAGGACCTCGCGCCCGCCTTCGCCCCGGGGCCCGCGGCCGGTCTGGTGACGGCGTCCCGCGGGATCGTGCGGGCCCACGAGACGCAGGGCGGCGACCCGGCCGCCGCGGCACGGGCCGAGGCGGAGCGCCTGCGGGCGGTCGCCTGGTCGCTGGGCTGACGGGCATCGGGCGAGCGGCTCGGCGTGACCGGCCGCGCCCGTATCCTGGCCCCGCATGCCCCGCCGCCCGCCATCACGCTGGCTCGCGCCGCTGGCCATCGCCGCCGTCGCGGCGGCCGGGTACGGCGTCGTGACCTCCAACCGCGGCGGGACCGCGAACGGCGGACCCACGGGTGACGGCTCGCGGACGAACAAGCGCTCGACGAGCCCGACCACCACGACGAAGGGCGCCACCGGCTCGCGGACCTACACCGTGAAGTCGGGCGACACGCTGTCCTCGATCTCGCTGGAGACGGGCGTGCCGCTGAGCCGGCTCAACCAGCTGAACCCCAGGCTCGACGCGCAGATGCTGCAGCCCGGCCAGCGGATCACCCTCCGGCCGTGAGGGCCGGCGATGACGGACGGGCGCTGCGGCCGGCCGAGCAGCGACGCGCTGTCGCCGCGAGGGCGCTCGCGGCGTCGCTCCTGGCCCTGCTCGCGGTCGCCGCGCCGGCGCCCGGCCGGACGGTCTCGCTGGCCGCGCGCCCCGCGCCGGCGGCACCGGCGGCGATCGTCATCGAACCGAGTTCCGGCGACGTCGTCTACGCCAGGGCGGCCGACCGGCGGCGCCGGATGGCGTCGACCACCAAGCTCATGACGGTGCTGCTGACGCTCGAGCGCGCGCCGCTGGCCGAGCGCCTGCCGGCGGCGCGCTACGTCGCCCAGCCGGCCGAGTCCGTCGTCGGACTGCGCGCGGGTGAACGCCTGACGGTCGCGGATCTGCTGCGCGCCACGATGCTCGCGAGCGCCAACGACGCCGCGGCGACGCTCGCGCGCGGCGTCGCAGGGTCGAACGCCCGGTTCGTCGTGCTGATGAACCAGCGGGCACGGCGGCTCGGGCTGACGCACACGCACTTCGCGAACCCGATCGGCCTCGACGAGCCGGGGAACTACTCGACGCCGCGGGACCTTGCGACGCTCGCGCTGGCGGTCCGGCGCAACGCGTTCGCGCGGGCGGTGATGAACCGGCCCGCGGCGGTGCTGCGGAGCGGTGATCGCGTCCGCCGGGTCGCCAACCGCAACACGCTCGTGCGCGACGTGGGCTGGATGTCGGGGGTCAAGACCGGGCACACGCAGCAGGCGGGCTACATCCTCGTCGGCTCGGGCAGCCGGCACGGCGTCGAGCTCGTCAGCGTCGTCATGGGCGACCCGACCGAGGGCGCCCGCAACGTCGACACGCTGGTCCTCCTGAACTACGGCTTCACCCGGTACCGGAGCGTCACGGCCGCCGCGCCGAGCCGGGTCGCCGCCAGCGTGCCGGTCGCCGACCAGGACACGACCGTCGAGCTCGTCCCGGCCCGGGCCGTCCGCGTGGTCGCCCGCCGCGGCCAGCGCGTCACGACCGTCACGCGGGGCGTCCCCGCCTCGCTGGAGGGACCGCTCGACCGCGGGGAGACCGTCGGCACGCTCGTCGTGCGCCGCGGCGGCCGCGCGGTGGCGACGGTGCCGCTCGTCACGCGGACCGCGATCGCCCGCGCGTCGTTCTGGCAGCGCAACGGCTGGATCGTGCCCACGTTGGCGGCCCTCGGCCTCGTGGCCATCGTCGGCGGCGTGGTCAGTAGCCTGAGCCGGGCGAACCGGCGCCGCCTGCGCCGCCGCCGGGCCAGGAACGAGATCGCATGATCATCACCGTCACACTCAACGCGGCGATCGACAAGTCCCTGTCGGTCCCCAGCTTCCAGCTCGCCCGCCGCCACCGCTCGGTGGAGCAGCGCACGATGCCGGGCGGCAAGGGCGTCAACGTGGCGCGCACGCTCAAGACGCTCGGGCAGCCCGTGATCGCCACGGGGTTCGCCGGCGGGCCGACAGGCACCCGCATCGTCGAGGCGCTGACGCAGGAGTCGATCCTCAACGACTTCGTGCGCATCCGCGAGGAGTCGCGGACGAACATGGCCGTGCACGACCCGACGACCGGGACCCAGACGGAGATCAACGAGCGCGGGCCCGAGGTCGCCGAGGCCGAGGTCGAGCTGTTCCGCGACAAGCTCCTGTACCTGGCGCGCGGCGCCGACATCGCCGTCTTCGCCGGCTCGCTGCCGCGCGGCGTCGCGCCCTCGATCTACGCCGAGCTGATCCGCGAGCTGCGGGCGATGAACGTGACGACGATCGTCGACGCCGAGGGCGAGCCGATGCGCCTGGCCGTCCGCGCCGAGCCGAGCGTGATCTCGCCGAACGTCCTGGAGGCCGAGGAGCTCGTCGGCCACGAGTTCCACGTGGAGGAGGACCGCGTCGTCGCGGTCAGCGAGCTCTGCGACCTCCGCGCGCGCGAGGCGATCGTGACGCTGCCCGAC
>JBKJRO010000033.1:0-39773 GCA_046594555.1 Solirubrobacteraceae bacterium | reverse complement strand
CGTCGAGAAGGTCGGCGAGGAGCTTCACGGGGTGGCGTGGGCGAGCACGAAGTCGACGGCCTGGCCGACCGCCAGGACGGCGGCCGCCTGCTCATCGGACATCCGCACCCCGTAGCTGTCCTCGAGCTCCTGGATGAGCGTGTAGAGGTCCAGCGAGTCGGCCTCGAGGTCCTCCTTGAAGCGCGTCTCCTCGGAGATCGATGCGGGGTCGACGTCAAGCTCGTCGGCGAGGTGCTCGCGAATCAGGGTGACGACGGCGTCGCGGGTCATGCTTCGGTCACCGTAGCCGCGGGACCGGACACGGGCGGCCGGGAACGCAGGGCGCCGGCGGCCGCCAGCGCGGCGTGGGTGCGCCCGACGATGTCGCCCTCCACCCCGCGCGCGGCGAGCTGGATCGCCTGGGCGATGCCCGCGCGGCCGAAGCGCCCGTGCGGGACGACGCCGAGGCGGCGCAGGCCGAGCAGGTAGGCGCCGCCGTGGGCCTCGGGGTCCAGGTCCGCGCGCAGCCCGCCGAGGGCCGGCCGCAGCAGCAGGCCGCCGGCCCTGGAGCGAGCCGACGATCGCGCGGCATCGCGCACGGCGCCGAGAATCGCCTGCGAGACGCCCTCCATCAGCTTGATCGCGACGTTGCCCGTGAAGCCGTCGGTGACGATGACGTCGGCGACGCCGGCGGTCACGTCCGTGCCCTCGACGTTGCCGACGAACTCGAGCAGGTCGCTGCCCGCGCAGCGCTCGAGCAACTGCCGGTGGGCCTCGACCACGGCCTCCGTGCCCTTCGTCGGCTCCTCGCCGTTGGCCAGCAGGGCCACGCGCGGGCGGCCGACGCCGAGCACCGTCGAGGCCAGCGCCGCGCCCATG
Organism: Solirubrobacteraceae bacterium; assembly: GCA_046594555.1. GTDB lineage: Bacteria > Actinomycetota > Thermoleophilia > Solirubrobacterales > Solirubrobacteraceae > F1-60-MAGs163. Next base: position 38,915 of record JBKJRO010000033.1, on the reverse strand, counting down.
AAGGCGAACTGCACGAGGTGCTCGGGCCGGACCTCCGTGTTGGCCCCGACGTCGAGCAGCGTCACCGGGTTGCCGGGCACGGGCACCGGCATCGCCAGCGCCGGGCGGTAGATGCCCGGCGAGCGCTTGATCTCGAACAGCCCGGCGGCGAGTGCGGCACCGGTCGAGCCCCCGCTGACGAGGACGTCGGCGTCGCCGGCGGCGACGGCCTTCGCGGCCTGGACGATCGACGCCTCGGGGGTCGATCGTGCGGCGCGAGCGGGATCGGCCGCCTTGGCGATCGAGACGGGAGCGTCGACGATCTCGACGCCCGCGGGTGGCGTGCCCAGTTCGGCGGCGGGGCCGAACAGCAGCACGCGGGTCCCCTGCGCGGCGGCGATCGCCGCGGCGGCGGCCACCTCGGACGGGCCCAGATCGGCCCCGTGTGCGTCAACCGCGACCGTGACGGCCACGGGCGCGGCTAGTGGTCGTGGTCGTGGTCGTGGCCCTGATGATCAGGGGCCACGATCGAACGACCGGCGTACGTCCCGCACGTGGGGCAGACGCGGTGCGGCAGACGCGGCGCATGGCACTGCGGGCAGGCGTTGTATGTCGGCGCACTGATCTTGTGCGTCGCGCGGCGCTTGCTCGTGCGGCTGTGGGACTGTCGTTGCTTCGGGACGGCCATAGGACGGAGCAGGGTAGCGGGTCCTGCTTGACTGCGGTTCGTGATCCGAGGGTCCTGGACCTGATGCCGCCGGACGACGTGCACGTGCGCCCGATGGCCGAGGCCGACACGCCCGGCGTGTTCGCGCTGTGCCGCAGCGTCCTGTTCGACCCGATCGCGCCCGACGAGGACCACCCCGCCTTCGAGCGGTTCGGCGCCCGCGCAGCGCACCTGATGACGACCGACCCGGGCGGCTCGTGGGTCGCCGAGCGCGACGGCGAGGTCGCCGGCATCGCGATGGCCCTGGTCCGCGAGGGCGTCTGGGGCCTGTCGCTGTTCGCCGTCGCCGCCGGCCTGCAGGGCCAGGGCGTCGGCCGTGCGCTGCTCGACGCCGCGCTGCGCCACGGCGAGGTGGCCGGCGCGCACGGCTGGATCATCATGAGCACGGCCCATCCGGGCGCGATCCGGCGCTATGCGGGTGCGGGCTTCGACCTGCATCCGGCCGTCGACGCGGGCGGCGTGCCGGACCTGCGCCGCGCCCCGGACGGCGCAGCGCGCGCCGTCGACGCGGGCCCCGCCGGGATCCCGGTCGCGGACGCGATCTGGCGCGAGGTCCGCGGCGCCGGGCTGGGCCGGGACATCCCGCCCATGCTCGCCGCCGGGAGCCGCCTGCTCCTGATCGAGGACCGCGCGGCCGTGATCGCCCGCGGCGCGCAGGTGTCCGCACTCGCAGCGCGCGACGACGACGCCGCGGCCCTTGCACTGTGGGCCGCCCTGACGACCGCGCCGGCCGGCGAGACCGCGAGCGCGGACTGCATCACCGGGGCGCAGCAGTGGGCGCTGCGCGTCTGCATCGACGCACGGCTGGACCTGACGCCGCACGGACCGCTGCTGACGCGCGGGCGGCTCGGTCCGCTGACGCCCTACCTGCCGTCCGGCGCGTACCTCTGAGCGGCGCACGGCGTCCCGCCCGGTGACCGGACGGGGCGCCACGTGCCTGGTTCCTCACCGGACCGTGATCAGCTTCACGACGCCGACGTTCGAGACCTGCACGCCGTCGGCGATGCCGACGAACACGCGGTAACTGCCGCTGCGGCGTGCGCGGATGCGCTTGGTGTAGCGGGTGAACGTCGTGCCGCCACCACGCGCGACGCCGCCGGCAATCGTCACCCAGGCGCCCTCGCGGTTCAGCTTCTGGATCGAGAACAGCGCGCCGACCTTCGCCGGCGTGATCGTGCCGCTGAAGCGGACGAGACGCCCGCGACGGACCCTGTGCGCGCTGACCTTGGTCGTGACCTTCACGGCCACGCCGAGCGTGACCACGGCGCTCGTCACGTTCGTGCCGGCCGTCGTGATCGTGCGGAACTGCGCGTTGGTCGTGACGCCGAGCAGCGGGAACGAGAACGCGCCGCTGCTGCCGGTGACCTGCGGGTTCCCGACGGTCGCGAAGTCCGCCGTGTACGGGAACACGCGCTGCTGCAGCGCGACCTGGCGCCCCGCGTTGCCGGTACCCGACAGCACGCCCTGCAGCGTCACGGCACCCCCGAACAGCGCCGGATTCGGCGACGCCTCGAGCGAGAAGCCGAGCGGCTGGTTGGCGGTCTTGAACGAGCGGTCGCTGCCGCTGGTCGTGCCGTCGGCGTTGCGGGCGACGAGCCGGTAGTGGTATTTCGTCGCCGACGCCAGGCCGATCACGTCGGACGCCGCGCCGACGTTGACGGCGCCGGCTCCGGCACCGATGTCCGGGGTCTGCGAGCCGTAGGCCACCGTCGGCCCGTACTGGAAGAAGTAGATCGTGTCCTTGGACTTGGGGTTGACGGTGCCGTTCAGGGTCGCCGACTGCGGGCTGACCTTCGTGGCACCGCCGGTGCTGGCGGTCGGAGCCGCTGCCTGGGCCGCCGCGGCCGGCAGGATCGCCAGCGTCGCGAGCAGCGCCATCGTGCCGCGCGTCGCGCGGCGGGTTGTCGGGGGAAGTACCTGCATCACGTGTGAGCCTCCTCGGGGTTCACCGACTGCAACAGCACGGCGGGGCCGGAGTTGCGGCGGTACTGTCCCGCACCGCTCGGACCCCGACACGGCAGGAGTCGAATTCATGGATCTTCGCGACAGGGTCGCCCTCGTGACCGGCGCCGCAGGCGGCCTCGGCAGTGCCACCGCCCGCGCCCTCGCCGCCCGCGGCGCCGTCGTCGTCTCCTCGGACATCGACGCGGAGGCCGGCGCCGCGCTCGCCGCGGAGGTCGGCGGGCACTTCGTCGCCTGCGACGTCGCAGACCTGGAGGCCAACCGCGCCGCGGTCGCGTTCGCCGTCGACACGTGCGGCGGCCTGGACCTGGTGTTCCTCAACGCCGGCGTCTCGACGGGCTGCGGCATCGGCGAGGACTTCGACCTCGAGCTGTACCGCCGGGCGAACGGCGCCAACCTCGACGGGGTCGTGTTCGGCACCCACGCCGCGCTGCCGGCACTCCGGGCCCGCGGAGGCGGCTCGATCGTCGCCACCGCGTCGCTCGCCGGGCTGCTGCCGGTCGCCATGGACCCGGTCTACTGCGCCAACAAGCACGCCGTCGTCGGGTTCGGCCGCGCGATGGCCGAGGCGCTGGCGGGCGACGCGATCCGCTTCAACGTCGTCTGCCCCGGCTTCGCCGAGTCGGGGATCATCGCCCCGATCCGCGACGCCCTGGTCGAGTCCGGCTTCACGATCATCCCCGCGCAGGCTGTCGCCGACGCGGTCGTCGGGCTGTTCGCGGGCGACGAGACCGGCAGCGCCGTCGTCATCCAGTCCGGCCGCGAGCCGCTCGCCTACCAGTTCAGGAACGTCCCGGGGCCACGGCCATTGCCGGAATAGCCCCGGCGACGAGGGTCGGCCGATCGAGCGATGCGGGCGCGGGCGGCGCGGGGCGGGAAGTCCGCGCGACCGGCGGGAGGCCGGTCGCAGCGCCCGCCCGGCGAGCGCCCGTGCCCGCACGACGACGACTCATTCATCGAACCGAAGCTCACCCAGCTTCGCCCAGCGCGGATCGGGCGCGGCCTCGTGGGCGTGCTCGGGGTCGGCGTTCAGGTCGGCCCCGCACTCCGGGCACAGCCCGCGGCAGTCCGGGCGGCAGAGGATCTGCGCCGGCAGCGCCAGCGCCAGGGCATCCCGCGCCCAGCGGCGGGCGTCCAGCACGTCGTCCTTGATGTAGGGGCTGTCGAGCTCGTCGACCTCGCCCGGCTGGTCCACCTCGCGCGCATCGACGTCGATGCTGGGCGCGGCGGGCGCCAGGCAGCGCATGCACGGCCCGCGCAGCCCGGCGGTGAAGCGCAGGCGCAGCGCGAAGCCGTTGCCGACCATGCGCGAGACGTCCACGACGACCGGGGCGACGTGCGGCTCGACGGTGTAGCGCTGCTCCCCGTAGGTGAAGTCGTCGAGCTCGACCTCCAGGTCGAAGCGCTTCGCCTCACCGGAGTGCAGGCCGAGCCGGTTCAGGTCGATGTCGTCGGTCCGCGCGGGCACGGCCCCGCAGAGTAGAACCTGGTTGCCGGTTGACCGCGATCGACCGCGCGGCGTAGGGTCGGTGGATGGCACGGCTGCCGCTCGCCCTCGCAGGGATCGCCGCAACGGGCACCCTGCTGCTCGCGGGAGGTCCGGTGCCCGCGGCGACGCCGGCGCCGGACGCGACCCCGCAGATCACGGCGCGGCTGGCGATCTTCCGCGCGCCGATGCGCCATCCGCAGGACGAGATCCGCCCGATCGGGGCGGTGCTGAGCCCCGACGCGGCCGCGCTGGCCGCGCTGCGCGCCTCGCGGCTGATCGCCGACACCCCGCAGGTCCGCATCTGGGCGGCGCTCGATGCCGGGCACCTGCGGCTGGTGAGCGCCTTCAAGCGCTTCGACCCCGCGTTCGGGCCGCCGCCGGTCGGTGGCGAGGCGCCCGAGCCTCCGTGGACCGACTTCTTCCTCCTGCGCGGATCGGCCGGCGGCACCTACCGCGACGGTCAGGTCGGCACGCGCGTGCTGCTCGTGGCGGACGGGGCGCGCCGGGCCACCCTGATCCGCGCGAACGGCACGTCGCGGCGCCTGACGATCCGCCGCAACGCGATCGTCGCGCGCGTCGGGCCGTCGGACCGGGTCGTGTGGCGCGACGCGGCCGGGCGCCGGCACGGGTAGGCCGCTACGCCTGCTCGGCCAGCACCCGCTTGAGGATCTTCCCGGTCGGATTGCGCGGCAGTTCGTCGAGGAACACGATCTCGCGCGGCACCTTGAAGCGGGCCAGGTTCTCACGGACGTACTCCTTCAGCACGTCCTCCGCGACGCCCTCTCCCTCGATGACGACGAACGCGCGCAGGCGCTCGCCCCATTCCTCGTCGGGCACGCCGAGCACCGCGACCTCGATGACCGACGGGTGATCGGCGAGCAGGTCCTCGACCTCGCGCGGGAACACGTTCTCGCCGCCCGAGACGATCATCTCGTCGTCGCGGCCGTCGATGAAGAGACGCCCCTCGGCGTCCAGGTGGCCGACGTCGCCGGTGGACATCAGGCCGTCGATGACCTGCTTGCCCCCGCCGCCGGTGTAGCCGTCGAAGGCCATCTCGTTGCCGACGAAGATCCGCCCCGTCACGCCGACCTCGGTGACGGGCAGTCCGACGTCGTCGTAGAGGCGGACGATCGTGCCGTGCGGCGGGCGGCCGGCGGTGCCGGGAGCGGAGCGCATGTCGGCGGGCGTCGCGATCGTCGCCCAGGCGACCTCGGTCGAGCCGTAGAGGTTGTAGAGCACGTCGCCGAAGCGGTCCATCACCCGGGTCGACAGGTCGCCCGGCAGCGCGCTGCCGCTGACCGCGATGACCTTGATCGACCGAGTGTCGTAGCGCTCGAGCGCGGCGTCGGGCAGTTCCAGGATCCGCTGGAGCATCACCGGGACGACGGCCAGCGCGGTGGCGCGGTGCTCGGCGATCGCGCGCAGCGTGTCCTCGGGGCCGAAGCGGCGGCGCAGGATGATCGTCGAACCCAGCGACAGCGCGAACAGGAAGTGCGCCATCCCCCACGAGTGGAACAGCGGCGCGGCGATCATCGTCCGCTCGCGCGCCCGCAGCGGGATCGTGTCGAACAGCGCCGCGACGGGCGAGAGCGAGTCGGCCTGCTTGCGCTGGGCGCCCTTGGGCGCACCCGTCGTGCCGCTGGTGAGGATCACGACGCGGCCGGGTTCGGCGGGGACGGGCAGCGACGTCGCCGCCTGCCCGGCGGCCAGGTCGTCGAGCGTCGCGGCACCGTCGGGGTCCGGCCCGTCGTACCAGGCGACCCAGCGGTGGCGCCCGTCCGCCGCGGCGGCGACGAACTCGCGGAACTCCTCGTCGTGGATGATCGCGACCGGCTGCTCACGCTCGCAGACGTCCTTGATCTGCGGTGCCGCGAACATCGTGTTCAGGTACAGCGCGTGCGCGCCGAGCTTGCCCAGCGCGACCGACGCGTCCACGAACCAGCGGTGGTTGCGGCAGAGGATCGCAACGTTGTCGCCCGGTCCGACGCCCGCGGCGCGCAGCCCGTGCGCGAGGCGTGTGGACCGCTCGTTGAGCTCCCCGAAGGTCAGCGTGCCGCGCTCGTCGACCAGGCCGATCCGGTCGCGGTGGCGGATCGCGGCGCCCTCGTACCCTCCGGCCGGCGTCGGCCCCCAGCGGCGCAGCTGATCCAGGCCGCGCAGCAGCAGGTCCGGCCGCTCCGGGCCGATCATCCCGTTGCCGATCAGCGTCCTGGCGACGAACAGCGGTTCCTTCAGCGGTCCGGCGAGGCGATCGAGCACGGGAGCAGGCTACTCCGCCCCCGCCGTGCAAGGCGCCTGTCGTTCCGTCGGGACCCGGGCGTAGCGTCGCCGGTCTGATGGAAGCCGCCACACCGCTCAATCCCACGCGCGTCCGCCTCGCCGGACCGCTCCTGCTGATCGACGGCCTCGCCGTCGACGACGAGACGGCCGTCCGCCTGGCCGGCGAGCGCGCCGAGGCCGGAGAGGACCTGTCCGCCGTCGTCCTGCAGGCGATCGAGATCGGCGCCCGCGTGCTCGATCGCGAGCAGACCGCGGCCAACACGGACTTCGTCAAGGCCGAGTTCGAGCGGACGGCGCGGACGGTCGAGACGGCCTTCACCGAGCAGGCGCGGCAGACCGCGGACCGCCTCGAGCTCGTCGTCCAGCAGGCGTTCGGCGCCGATGAGGGCCAGCTGACCAAGCTCATGGGCCGGTACTTCGCCGACGAGTCCAGCGCAGCCGTCCAGCACCGCGTGCGCGCGCTCGTCGACGACCTGCTCAAGACGCACCGCGAGCAGCTGCGCACGCAGTTCACCTCCGCCGACGCGTCGAATCCGCTGGCCCAGTTCCAGCAGTCCGCCGTCGGGGCGATCAAGACGGCGTCCGATCAGCAGCACGCGCATCTGCGCGAGATGCACGCGACGATCGTCGGGCTCAAGACCGAGGTCGCCGCGCTGAAGGCCGAGCAGGAGAAGGACGAGGCCGTCGCCGAGGAGGCCGAGAAGGGCACCGGCAAGGGCCGCACCTACGAGGAGCAGGTGGCGGATGCGCTGGCCCAGATCGCGCACGGACGCGGCGACTGCGCCGACGCCGTCGGCGACCGCAGCGATGCCGGCCGCGCCAAGAAGGGCGACGTCGTCTGCGACATCGGCGCCCAGGACGGTCCCGCCGTGGGCCGCATCGCCTTCGAGGCCAAGGACCGCCGGCTGTCGCAGCCCGAGGCGATCCGCGAACTGTCGGGCGTCCTGGAGGCGCGCAACGCCGACTTCGCCGTGCTCGTCGTGCCCTCCGACGAGGAGGTTCCGGCACGGCTGCGCCCGCTGACCGAGTACCACGGCGACAAGATGGTGGTGGTCTGGAACGCGGACGAGGGCTCGGCTCTGACGCTCGAGGTCGCCTACGCGCTGGCGCGGGCCCGCGTGCTGCTGAGCCGCGAGGGCGGCGAGGACGAGGTTGACGCCGCTGCGATCGGGCAGCTTGCCGAGCGCGCGCTGCAGGAACTCAAGGACGTGCGCAAGGTCCGCAGCAACCTGACCGCGGCCCGCACCGGCATCGACGCGGCCGGCGACGTGCTCGACGGCATCGAGCGCGCGGTCCGCGGCCACCTCGACGAGATCAGCGCACTCGTGCAGGCCGCCGCTGCCGCGTAGGCGCGGCGCGGCGCGTCCGGTCACCGCCGACGACCTGGTCGAGCAGCGTCAGCAGCACCCGCCGCTCGAGCGGTCCGAGCCGCACGCCCCAGGCCCCGTCGACGTCCTGGCGGAAGCTCGCACCGATGCCGGCGCCGGACAGGGCACGCTCGATCTCGGCGGCCCGCTGGTAGGCGCCGCGACCGAGGTACAGCAGGTCGGCGCCGAACTGGTCGCCGTCGATCGGCCAGATCGTCACGCGATCCGGATCGAGGGCAGGAAGCTTGGGGGCCTTCGGGGCCATGGGGCCAGTGTCGGCGGGTCCCGGCGCCGCCTTGAGCATTACGCTTGCGGGCATGCGCCGCCTGCTCGCCCTGACCACGCTCTGCCTCGCCCTCGCGGCCGCGCTCGTCGCGTCAGGCTGCGGTGACAAGACGGTCACGACGACCAGCTCGAACGGCCAGGTCTCGACCCGCACGGTCCCCGACGTGAAGTTCGCGAAGACGAAGTTCCTGTTGCACACCGGCCTCGCGCTGGGGTCGGTCAAGCGCTGGATCATCACGCCGTACGGGGCCGGCAAGTTCCAGAAGGGCGCGCCCGGTCGCACGAAGGCCCAGGCCAAGGCGACCGCGGCCGGCGCGTTCGCCGTGAACGAGCTGCGCCTGGCCCGCAAGGCCGCGCTGTCCGACGACAAGCTGCGGCCGCTCGCCGACAAGCTCGGCGGCCTGGCCGATCAGGCGCAGGCGCTGCTCCCGTCGCTCGCCAGCGGGTCCCTGAACCCGCTGAAGATCGCGGGCCTCGGCGCGTCCGCCGCGTCGATCGTCGCGCTCGCCAGGCAGGCCGGCGCCCCGATCACCGAGCAGACCCCGCCGTCGATCGGCGGGTAGGCCGCCGGTCGCTCAGTCGCCCGAGTCGGCCTGGGTCTCGTCGTCGTGGCGGCCGGCGAGGCGGTCGCGCCCGCGGCCGACGGCGGCGATGAACTTCGAGAGGTTGACCTCGAGCGTGCCGAGGATCTCGTCGGCGTAGTCCTCCGCGCCGAGCCGGATCTCCCGCTCGCGTGAGCGCGCATCCTCGAGGATGTCCTCGGCACCGCGCTCGGCCTGCCGGGTGACCTCCTCCTGCGAGATCAGGTGGTCCTGCTTCTCGCGAGCCTCCTTGATGATCCGCTCGGCCTCGCGCTTGGCTTCGGCGAGCATCTCCTGACGCTCCTTGACGATCCAGCGCGCCTGCTTGATCTCTTCCGGGATCGTTGCGCGCATCTGGTCGAGGATGTCGTAGATCTCCTCTTTGTCCACGCGGACCTGGTCGGTCAACGGGACCGGCTTGGCGTTGTGGACGAGGTCGTCCAGCTTGTCGATCAGAACGAGGACGTCCATGGCAGGGTTGCTTTCGCTAGCGGGCGAGTTCTTCCTTCAAACGGCGGGCGACGAGCGGCGTGACCAGCTCCTCGATCTTGCCGTCGAAGATCGCGAGCTCCTTGATGCCGCTGGAACTCAGAAAACTGTACTGCGGACTGGCCATCAGGTAGATCGACTCGACGTCGGGGGCCTGAAGCCGGTTGAGCTGGTTCATCTCGGACTCGTACTCGAAGTCCGAGATCGCGCGCAGTCCCTTGACGATCGCGCGGGCGCCGACCTGCTGGGCGAAGTCCACCACGAGCGTCTCGAACGCCGCGGCGCGGACGTTCGGCAGGTCGCTGACCGCGTCCTCGATGAACGCCAGGCGCTCCTCGGTCGCGAACAGCGTCTTCCCCTTGCGGACCGGATGATTGACGACGGCGACGATGACCTCGTCGAACATCGAGGCGGCGCGGGTGATGACGTCGACGTGGCCGCGCGTGATCGGGTCGTAGGACCCGGGGCAGACGGCGATGCGATTGGACGGGGTCATGGCGTGTGGATGCGGATGAGGGTGTCGCCGTAGCGTCGTTCGTGGACCACCGGCAGCGGCAGGTCGAGCGGGGCCCGGCGATCGGACTCTGTCACCACCCGCGCCCCGGGCGCCAGCAGGGGCTCCAGGGAGGTGGCCAGGTCCGCGCCGAGGTCCGGCGCCTGCCGGTACGGTGGATCGAGGAAGACCAGATCGTACGCATCGCCGCGCGCAAGCGCCGTGGCGAGCGCCGCGGCCGCCGGCCGGACGACGAGCGTGGCCCGCGGCTCGGCCAGGTCGAGCGCCTCCAGGTTGGCCCGGATCGTGGCCGCCGCGCGGGCGTCACGCTCCACCAGGACGGCGGCGGCGGCCCCGCGCGACAGCGCCCCGATGGCGAGCGCGCCCGACCCGGCGAACAGGTCGAGCACCCGGGCGCCGTCGAGCGGGCCCAGCGTCGCGAACAGGGCCTCGCGCACGCGATCGGACGTCGGGCGCACCTCGCGGCCCGGCGGGACGGCGAGCCGGCGCCCTCCGAGGCTGCCGGCCACGACCCTCACGCGGGCAGCGCGACGCGCTCGAGCTCGCCGTGGGCGGCGCGCAGCGCGTCCGCGAGCAGGACGTGCTCGGGCAGGGCGAGGCCGGGATCGGCGTCGACGATGTCCCTGGCGCTGCCGCGCGCCCGCTCCAGCAACTCGGCGTCCTGGGGCAGCTGGGCGTAGCGGAAGCCCGCCTGGCCGGACTGCCGCACGCCGGTGAGCTCGCCCTCGCCGCGCAGTTCCAGGTCGATCTCGGCCAGCTCGAAGCCGTCGCTGTGCGCGGCGAGTGCCGCCAGCCGCGCCGAGTCCTTGGGCCCGAACAGCAGGCAGAGCGACGGGTGCTCGCCGCGGCCGACGCGGCCCCGCAGCTGGTGCAGCTGCGAGATGCCGAAGCGCTCCGCGTTCTCGACCAGCATGATCGTCGCGTTGGGGACGTCGACGCCGACCTCGATCACGGTCGTGGCGACGAGCACGTCGGCCTCGCCGGAGTTGAACGCCGCCATCGCCCGCGCCTTCTCGGCGGGGCGCAGCTGCCCGTGGAGCAGCTCGACGGTGAAGCCCGCGAACTCCTGCGCCGCCAGGCGCGCGTGCTCCGCGGTGGCGGCGCGGGCCTGCAGCGCCTCGGATTCCTCGACCAGCGGGCAGACGATGTACGCCTGGCGCCCGTCGCGCAGGTCCTCGCGGATCCGCTCGTAGGCGCGTGAGCGCTCGCGCTCCCCGGCCACGACGTGCGTCTCGATCGGCCGCCGTCCACTCGGCAGCTCGCGCAGCTCGGTCACGTCGAGGTCGCCGTAGCCCAGCAGGGCGAGGGTCCGCGGGATCGGCGTGGCCGTCATGTGCAGCACGTGCGGGGCCCGCGCGTCGCCGGCGCTGCCGGCCTTGGCGTCGAGCGCGACGCGCTGGCGCACGCCGAAGCGGTGCTGCTCGTCCACGACGGCGACGGCGAGCCGGTCGAAGACGACGTCGTCCTCGATCAGCGCGTGGGTCCCGACGACGATGGCGAGCTGCCCGTTGCGCAGCTTGCCGAGGATGTCGGCCCGGCGTGCCGCGCTCGTGGAGCCGGTGAGCAGCGCAGCGGGCACGGCCTCGCCCGGCATCAGCGCCTGCAGCGTGGCGAAGTGCTGCTCGGCCAGGACCTCGGTGGGCGCCATGAGCGCCGCCTGGCAGCTGTGCTCCACGGCGCGGAGCATCGCCGCGAGGGCGACGACGGTCTTGCCCGATCCGACCTCGCCCATCAGCAGGCGCTGCATCGGCCGCGGCTGCGCGAGATCCGCGACGATCGACTCGATCGCGCGCCGCTGGTCGCCGGTCGGGGTGAACGGCAGCAGCTCGTCGAGCCAGCGCCGCGTCAGGCCGGGCCCCGGCAGCGCCGAGCCGCCGGGTGGCGCCTCGAACGGCAGATCGAGCGCGAGGGCCGTGACGGTCTCGCGGCGGCTGGCGCGGCGGCGCAGCAGGTCGAGCTGCGCCAGCAGCAGCTCGTCGAAGGCCAGGCGCCGGCGGGCGGGCTCGAGCTCGCCGGTGTGGCCGCCGAGCAGTGCCGCGGCCTTGTCGGGCAGGCGGTGGCGCGCCCGCAGCCGCCCCGGAAGCGGGTCGCCGACCGCGTGCGCGGCCGCCAGATGCTCCCCGACGAGCGCCAGGATCTGCGTCGAGCTCAGGCCCTCAGACGCGGGGTAGTGGGCCACGTCGCCGCTGCCGCCGACCCCGTCCTCCGTCGCCGCGTGGGAGCTGACGCGGAACCGGTTGCGCGCCTCGTGCGTGCCGTGGAGCACCAGCCGCGTCCCGGCGGGGTAGCGCGACACGAGCCACGGCTGGTTGAAGAACGTCGCCTGCATCACGCCGCTCCCGTCCGCGACGACCGCCTCGACCAGCGGCCGCATGCCGCGGCGGCGCACGGGGCGCGAGCGGATCGATCGCACCTCGACCGCGACCGTCGCCTGCTCTCCCGCGGTCAGCTCCGCGATCGTCCGGGACTCGCGGGTGTCGCGCGGCAGGTGGGCGAGCAGGTCGCCGACGGTGTGCAGCCCGAGCGCCTCGCCGGCGGCCTGGGCCTTCGCGCCCGGCAGGCGCAGATCGGCCCCGAGGACCTCGGGCCGGGGCCAGCGGACCGGCGCCGCGAGCAGCGCCGCCGCATCGGGCTCGTCGGTGGCGGCGAAGGCGCGCGGCGGCACCCGCGGATGGTCGTCTACTCGGCGGACAGCAGCCACCAGCGGCTGGGCTGCCCGCCGCTGGCCAGCTCGAGTTCGACGCCCGCGGGGGCGAGGCCCTCGATCGCGGCGTCGTCGAGCGGCGCGCCGTCGCCGCTGATGATCGTCACGAGGTCGGCGTCAGCGGCGAGCTGTTCGAGCACGGCGCGCAGCGTCGCCGTCGGCTCGCCCCAGGCGACGAGCTTGTCGCCGACATAGCCGACGGCCTCGCCGACGCCGAAGCGCCCCTTCGCGTCCGCTCGCGCCGCGGGCGCGACCTGACCGATGCGCAGCCCGGTCATCGACGCGCTCATCGCGTCGGCGTTCTCGGCGGCCGTGCGCAGCGGGTCGAACGACAGCGCCGCGATCAGGCCCGCCTGCTGGGCCGCCGAGGCGACGACGCGCACCGGCTTGCGGGCCAGGTCGGCGGCGGCCTGCGCGGCCATCACGACGTTGCGGCTGTTCGGCAGCACCACGACCTCCTCCGCATTGACCGCGTGGACGCCGGCGAGGATGTCGTAGGTCGACGGGTTGAGCGTCGCGCCGCCATCGAGGACCTCGGCCCCGAGGTCGCGGTACATCGTCGCGATGCCGTCGCCGGAGATCACGGCGAGCAGCCCGCAGCGCGGTGTTCCGCCCGCGGCCGCGGCGAGCCGGCTGGCGCGATCGGCGACCTGCGCGTGCATGTCGGCCACGTCCAGGCGCGAGACGTCACCGACGCCGCCGAAGACGTCCGTGGCGGACTGCGGTTCGTCGGTGTGGACGTGCACGCGCAGCGTCACGTGGTCGCCGACGACGAGCACGGAGTCGCCGATGACCTCGAGCGCGGCGACGTAGCGCGCGGGCGCGGCGAGGTGGTCGGTGCCCGACGCGGTGACCGCGAAGTTCGTGCAGTAGCGATGGGTCGAGGACTCGTGCTCGGGCTGGGTCAGGCGGGCCGGGGCGCGCTGGTGGGCGACCTCCGGCGGATCCTCTCCCCGCAGCGCGGCCACGCAGCCCGCCAGGAGGACCACGACCCCGTACCCGCCGGCGTCGACGACCCCCGCCTCCTTGAGCTGCGGCAGCAGGTCCGGGCCGCGCTCGACGGACTCCTCCCCCGCCCTGATGGCCTTCTCGAGCACGTCGGCGATGCGCAGGTCCTGATCGCGCGCGCTCGTGTCGGGGGCCAGCCGCAGGTCCCCGTGGGCGATCTCGACCGCGACGGCCGCGGCCATGTCGCGCATGACGGTCAGCATCGTGCCCTCGGCGGGCATCCGGACCGAGGCGTACGCGCGCTGGGCGCCCTTGGCCATGGCCGCGCCGACGAGCATCGGGTCGACCAGCTCGCCGGGGCGCGAGATCAGCTCCTCGGCGATCCCGCGGATCATCTGCGACAGGATCACGCCACTGTTGCCGCGGGCGCCGAGCAGCGCCGACCGGGCGACCGAGTCGACGATCTCCGAGCGCCCGATCTCGTCGAGCGACCGGGCGCCCGCGGACTCGGCGACGCGGTCGATCTCGTCGACGCACGCCTGCAGCGTCAGCGCCATGTTGTCCCCCGTGTCGCCGTCGGCGACCGGGAAGACGTTCAGGTCGTTGATCTCCTGGCGCCTCGACTCGAGGTGCGCCAGCGCACCACGGAGCGCGGTGCGGAATCGGTCAAGCGAGGACGTCGACACCGGGGCCAGAGGCTAGTGGGTGCGGCGGGCGGCGGGTTCGGGCGGGCCGGCGGGACGTGTTGGGTGCGCCGCGAGGTGGTGCGCCGCGAGGTGGTGCGCCGCGGGGCGCCGCGGTCGTGGGCTTCGAGGGAACGGTGCGGTCGCCGGCGGTCTGCCGAGGGCGATCCGACGTTCACCTGGGAGTTTGGTCCGCTATGCGGACCAAACTCCCGCTCTTGGGGCCGCGGGAGCGGAGCATCCGCGCAGACCACGCGCGGATTGCATCGCAACGGCCGCGGAAGCCCGCGAACGCGTGCAGCACGACTCCCCAGCCGGCCGGAACCAGAACGCCCGGGGACGACCCCGGGGCCGGCGATCTACGCCTTGGTGATCTTGCCGGCCTTGAGGCAGCGCGTGCAGACCTGGATGCGCCGCGGTGCGCCGTCGACGATCGCGCGGACCTTCTGGAGGTTCGGGTTGAACCGCCGCCTGGTCGCGATCATGGAATGGCTGCGGGAGTTCCCGAACGAGGGACCCTTGCCGCAGCTGTGACACACCTTTGCCATAGGACGCGGCAGTGTAGCGGGCTCGGCGCTCAGCCCAGCCGCTCGCGCACTGCCACCAGCGCGAGCACCGCCTCGGCCGCGTGCCGGCCGGAATCGCGCTTGCCGCCCCCGGTGCGCGCCAGTGCCTGGTCGAGGTTGTCGACCGTCAGCACGCCGAACGCGCAGGGCACGCGGGTCTTGAGCTGCACGTCCTGGATGCCGCGCGCCGCCTCGCCGCAGACGAAGTCGTAGTGGTCGGTCTCACCGCGGATCACCGCGCCGAGGCAGATGACGCCGGCGTACCGCCCCGACTCGGCGCACATCTGCGCCGCCATCGGCAGTTCGAACGCCCCGGGGACGTCGTAGATGTCAGCCGGCCGTTTGCCCGCGTCGGCCAGCGCGGCCTGGGCCCCGGCGATCAGCCGGTCCGCAAGGTCCTCGTAGAAGCGCCCGACCACGATCGCGTAGTCCGCCATCAGTCGCGCTCCTCCCGGGCCCGGTCCTGCTCGCGCTCGGCGTGCAGCATCTGCTCGTCGAGATTGAGCCCCTGGTGGTGGAGCGTGTGCCCCATCTTCTCGCGCTTGGCTCGCAGGTAGGCCTCGTTGTGGACGTTGGGCGCGTGCTCGATCGGGACCTGGGCGGAGACCGACAGGCCGTAGCCCTCAAGGCCGCGGATCTTCTTCGGGTTGTTCGTCAGGATCCGGATCGACCCCAGACCCAGGTCGACGAGGATCTGCGCGCCGATGCCGTAGTCGCGCAGGTCGGCCGGCAGCCCGAGCTTCAGGTTGGCCTCGACGGTGTCGAAGCCTTCCTCCTGCAGCTTGTACGCCTTGAGCTTGTTCAGCAGGCCGATGCCGCGACCTTCCTGGGAGAGGTAGAGCAGCACCCCGCGGCCCTCGCGCTCGATCATCGCCAGCGCGGCCTCGAGCTGCTCGCCGCAGTCGCAGCGCAGCGAGTGAAACACGTCGCCGGTCAGGCACTCGGAGTGCACGCGGACGAGCACGTCATCCTGCCCGTCGACGTCGCCCTTGACGAGCGCCACGTGGTGCTTGTCGTCCACGAGCGAGCGGTACCCGAAGACGTCGAAGTCGCCGAATGCCGTCGGGAGCCGCGTCTGCACGACCCGCTCGACGAGCTTGTCGTGACGGCGGCGGTAGGCGATCAGGTCGGCGATCGTGACCATGCGCAGCCCGTGCTTGTGGCAGTACGCGCCGAGGTCGCCGACACGGGCCATCGTGCCGTCCTCGTTCATGATCTCGCAGATCACGCCGGCGGGCGTCAGGCCGGCGAGCCGCGCCAGGTCGACCGAGGCCTCGGTGTGCCCCGTGCGCTCCAGGACCCCGCCGGGCTTGGCCTTCAGCGGGTTGACGTGCCCGCCCTTGACGATCGCGTCGGCGCCGTTGGCCGGGTCGGCCGCGGTCCGGATCGTGTGGGCGCGGTCGGCGACGCTGATGCCGGTCGTGACCCCCTCGCGGGCCTCGATCGTCACCGTGAACGGCGTCTCGAACGGGGTGTCGTTCTTCGCCGTCATCAGCTCCAGGTCGAGCTCCTCGCAGCGCTCGGGCGTCAGCGCCAGGCAGATCCAGCCGCGGGCATGGGTGGCCATGAAGTTGATCGCGTCCGGCGTGATGTGCTCGGCCGCCATCACGACGTCGCCCTCGTTCTCGCGGTCCTCGTCGTCGACGACGACCACCATCTTCCCGGCGGCGATGTCCTCGAGTGCCTCCTCGATCGTCGCGAACTTCGCGGGATTCGTCTGTGTCGTCATGCGATGTGGGCTCCTGTGAGCTTCTCGACGTACTTGGCCACGATGTCGACCTCCAGGTTGACGGGCGTTCCCGGCCCGGCCTCCCCGAGGGTCGTGCGCTCGAGCGTCTCCGGGATCAGCGAGACGTCGAAGCCCTGCTCGTCAACGCGTGCGACGGTCAGCGACACGCCGTTCACGGTGATCGACCCCTTGTGCACGATGTAGCGCAGCAGGTCCGGGCCCGCCGCGACGGTCACGACGCGCGCGAAACCGTCCTCGCGGATGACGCGGACCGCTCCGACTCCATCGACGTGCCCCTGGACGATGTGGCCGCCCAGGCGGGCATCCGCGCGCAGCGCGAGCTCCAGGTTGACCTGCGATCCCGCCTCGACCGCGCCCAGCGACGAGCGCCGCAGCGTCTCGTTCATGACGTCGGCCGCGAACGTCCCGTCCGCGATCGCGGTGGCGGTCAGGCAGACGCCGTTGACGGCGATCGAGTCGCCCTCGCCCAGCTCGGGCGCCAGGTGCGTGCGCACGGTCAGGCGCACGCCGTCGGCGCCGGCCTCGACGGCATCGATCCGGCCCAGGTCCGCGATGAGCCCGGTGAACATCACCACTCCCGCAGCCGGGCTTCGAGCAGGATGTCCTCGCCGGACGGCACCGCGGTCAGCGTCTCAGCCCGCAGCGCATCGGCGAGCAGGGCCACACCCTCGCCCTCGAGCGGGTCGCGGGCGCTGTGCGCGCCGAGGAACAACGGCGCCACGAACAGGCGTGCGAGGTCGATCTCGCCCGCGTCGAGGAACGC
This sequence comes from Solirubrobacteraceae bacterium, assembly GCA_046594555.1. Taxonomy (GTDB): domain Bacteria; phylum Actinomycetota; class Thermoleophilia; order Solirubrobacterales; family Solirubrobacteraceae; genus F1-60-MAGs163. The sequence goes on along the minus strand of JBKJRO010000033.1, from coordinate 21,828 downwards.
GCCGGCCAGGTGCGGGCCGCCCTCGAGCAGGACCGACGTGACGGGGATGTCCAGGTCGCCGAGCTGCTCGAGCGCGGAGACGACGCGCGCGGGCTCGTGCTCGCCGGTCGCGACGATCACCTGCGCCCCGGCCATCTCGAGCGACTCCGTCGCCGCACGCGATGCCGCGCGCGAGACGACGACCGTGAGCGGGACGTCGCTGGCGTCCCGGACCAGCTGGGACTCCAGCGGCAGGCGCGCCGTCGAGTCGAAGACCACCCGCCGCGGCTGATGATGCACCTCGGGGATTCGGGCGGTCAGGCGCGGATCGTCGGCCAGCGCCGTGCCGATGCCGACGACGACGGCATCGACCTCCGAGCGCCAGCGATGCCCCAGGTCGCGGCTGGCCTCGCACGAGATCCACTGCGAGTCGCCGTCGCGCGTGGCGACCTTGCCGTCGAGGCTCATCGCCGTCTTGAAGAGGACCCACGGGCGGCCGGTGCGGGCGTGCTTGCGAAAGGCCTGGTTCTCGCGCCGGGCGCGTGCGCCGAGGTCGCCGTTCTCGACCTCGACCTCGATCCCCTCGTCGCGCAGGATGCCCAGACCGCGCCCGTTGGCCTTCTCGCTCGGGTCGTCGCCGGCGACGACGACCCGGCGGATGCCGGCGGCCAGGATCGCGTCGGTGCAGGGCGGCTGGCGGCCCTGATGGCAGCACGGCTCGAGCGAGACGTAGATCGTCGCGCCGCGCAGATCGCCGCCGTCGCAGGCCGCGATCGCGTTGACCTCGGCGTGCGGGCCGCCGAACTCGTCGTGCCAGCCCTCACCGAGGACCCGGCCGTCGCGGACGATGACCGCGCCGACGGTGGGATTCGGGCTGACGCGCCCGAGGCCGTTGCGACCGAGTTCGATCGCCCGGGCGAGATGGTCGAGATCGCGGTCGTCTGGCACGCGCTGTTCAGGATACGCGGGACCCGGCCGCGGCTAGGGGCAGCGCAGGTACGCCGCGTAGTACGGCGACGGGACGTCGATGCGGGTGAACCCGGCCGGCGGGAGGCTGTAGGCCGTGTCCTGCGGCGTGATGTCGTCGGGGTTGAAGCTCTGGCGCAGCAGCACCTTGCGGTTGGCCGCGACGATCGCGACGCCGGTCGTGACGCCCTTGGCGTGGGCGACGTCGCTGCGCGCGATGACGCGGCGCTCGGGCAGCTTCAGGATCCAGCGCACGTCCGGCACCAGCTTGTGGTTCGGCGTCGTCACCGGGCCGCACTTCAGCGCGGCGCGGACCTCGGGCCGGTCCAGCAGCGTCGCGAGCGCCGCACGCGAGTCGCCGCGAAAGCGCAGTTCGCTGGTCAGGCGGTGCACGTCGACCCGCAGGACCGTCCAGACGCCGGCGAACAGGACGCCGGCGAGCGCCAGGACCATCCACGCCTTGCGCGCGCGACCGTCCACGAGCATCGTCCAGCCCCCGACGGCGACGGCGCCGAACAGCATCACCATCAGTGACGGCACGAGCAGGTAGCGGTTGATGACCGAGAGGCCGGCCGCCCCGACCAGGACGAACGTGCCCAGGCCGATCAGCAGCAGGCCGAGCGGCACCCGCAGGCGCGTGGGCGCAAGCCAGGCGGCGAGCGTCAGGCCGATCAGGCTCGCGACGGCGACCGGGAGCTTCACGAGCGCCTTGAGGAAGCTCGCCGTCGCACTCGGGACCTGGTTCAGCCCCTTCTGGCGGCCGAGTTCCTCGGCCAGGCCGCTCGTGTGGTGCTGGGAGAACAGCGGGTCGCCCGTGACGACGGCGTCCGTCGCGAGCCACAGCAGCGGCGCGGAGCCGACGATCAGCGCCGTGCGGATCCGCTGGTCCCAGCCCGTTCCCGGGAACAGGTACAGCCAGTAGACCCCGGACAGGACCCAGGCCTCGGGCCGCAGCAGGCCGGCGAGCGCGAGAAGGCCCAGGACGGGCGTGCCGCGGCGCGGGCGACCCGCCTCCAGCGCGGCGGCCCAGATGACGAGCGCCAGGTACGGGATGTCGATGTACGCGCGCGCTGCCAGGAACGGGAAGTCGAACCGGGTGCACAGGACGATGGCGGCGATGACGCCGATCAGCGGCGTGAACGCGACGCGACCGAGGCGGTACAGCCCGGCGACGAGCACCGCGAAGCTCGCCAGCGTCGCGAAGACCATCACGCGGTCGCCGCCGCGGCCCAGCAGCGCGAGCAGCGCCCCGAACAGGACGCCCAGCGGATGCTCGGTCGGCGCGCGGTAGGCGTCGAAGCTCGGCAGGTGGCCGTGCAGGACCTCGCGGCCCCAGAGCAGCGAGTAGACCGAGTCGTAGTTGGGGTACGTCGGGTACCGCAGCGCACCCGCGAGCAGCGCGACGCACAGCCCGGCGAACAGGATCACGGGCCAGTTGGCCGACCGCACCCGATCGAGTGCTGAGGCGCTGGTGGAGGCGGGCTTCGTGGTCACGGCATCTGGGGAGCCGCCGGTGCCTCACATACCTTCCGCACCTGCGCCATACTCGGCGGGCGAGTGTACGCCACCTGTGGGCGTCCCCCTCCCCGTAACTCCTCCCCCGTCGGCGGCGTACTCTGGTCTGCGTCCCATGAAGCTCATCATCCAGATCCCGTGCCTCAACGAGGAGGAGACGCTCCCGGCGACCCTCGCCGACCTCCCGCGTGAGGTCGAGGGGTTCGACACCGTCGAGTGGCTCGTCATCGACGACGGCTCCACCGACCGCACGATCGAGGTCGCCCGCGCCGGCGGCGTCGATCACATCGTGCGGCTGACGAACAACAAGGGCCTCGCCGCGGGCTTCCAGGCCGGGCTCGACGCCTGCCTGAAGCTCGACGCCGACGTCATCGTCAACACCGACGCCGACAACCAGTACAGCGGCTTCGACATCCCCAAGCTCTGCGTGCCGATCCTCGCCGGCAACGCCGACATGGTCATCGGCGACCGCCAGGTCGACACGATCGAGCACTTCTCGCCGCTGAAGAAGCGCCTGCAGCGGCTCGGGTCCTGGGTCGTGCGCCAGGCGTCCGACACGAACGTCCCCGACACGACCTCCGGCTTCCGCGCCTACAACCGCGAGGCCGCGATCCAGATGGCGGTCGTCTCGAAGTTCACGTACACGCTCGAGACGATCATCCAGGCCGGCAAGCTGCTCGTCGCCGTCGACCACGTCCCGATCGCGACGAACCCCAAGACGCGCGAGTCGCGGCTGTTCCCGTCGATGTGGGCCTACGTGCGCCGCAACTCGCTGTCGATCTTCCGCATCTACGCCCAGTACGAGCCGATGCGCGTCTTCGTCACGCTCGCACTCGCGCTGTTCGGCCTCGCGCTGATCCCCTGGCTGCGGTTCTTCGTCGCCTGGGTCAGCGGTGACGGGGCCGGCCACGTGCAGTCCCTGATCTTCGGCGCCGTCCTGTTCAACGCGGCCGTCGTGATGGGCGCGCTGGGCGTCATCGGCGACCTGCTTCACGGCCAGCGGATCATGACCCAGCGCACCTTCGAGCGTGTCCGCCGCATCGAGCTGCAGCTCGGCATCCCGCCGTCGCACTACGAGCCCGGCGCGCGCGACACCGGCCGCCCCGCGACAACCGGCGCCCGCGCCGCACCGACGCCCGAGGAGCAGCGCCAGTCCACCCAGGAGCACGAGGCGATCAAGGTATGAGCACCAACGTCACCGTCGACGCCGAGGGGACGGTCACCGGCAACACCTTCGACAAGTACGGCTCGGACAACCCGGTCGTCCGCCGCCTGATGACCGGCTTCCACGCCCAACTCGACGAGCTGTTCGAGCACGCCAACCCCAGCTCGATCCTCGACGTCGGCTGCGGCGAGGGCGTCCTGACCCATGAGTGGGCGGGCAAGCTCGACGGCGGGCGGATCGTCGGCATCGACCTCGACGACCCGCTGCTGCACGAGCAGTGGAAGACGCGCACCGCGCCGAACCTCGAGTACCAGGTCATGAAGGCCGAGGCGCTCCCCTTCGCCGAGAACGAGTTCGACATGGCGACCGCGATCGAGGTGCTCGAGCACGTGCCCGACGCCGAGGAGACGCTGTGCGAGATGCAGCGCTGTGCCGCGCGCTGGATCATGGTGTCGGTTCCCCGCGAGCCGGTCTGGCGGATGACGAACGTCGCCCGCGGCGCTTACTGGAAGACGCTGGGCAACACGCCCGGCCACGTGAACCACTGGTCCAGCGGCGCATTCCGCAAGCTGCTGTCGAACTACGGCGAGGTCGTCGAACTCCGCCAGCCGTTCCCGTGGACCATGGCGCTCGTGCGCGTTCGTGACTGACGTCCCTTCGTGACCGACGTCTACGACGAGGAGCTCGAGGCCGCCGCCGGCTACGGCCGCGGCGCACGCATCCTCTCGGTCGGCATCGCCGCGACCGGCGTCCTGACGCTGCTGTACTTCGCGCTGTCGAGCCACCTGCTGAACGCGAGCCTGTACGGATCGATCGCGCTGCTGTGGTCGATCCTGTTCGTCGTCAACTCGGTCATCTACCGCCCCGTCGAGCAGCTGCTCTCGCGGACGATCGCCGACCGGCGCGCGCGCGGGCTGACGCACAGCCACCCGCTGCGCACGCCGCTGCTGATCCAGGCGGGATTCGCGGCGACGTTCCTCGTCGTCTCGCTGACGCTGAAGCCGCAGATCGTCGACCTGTTCGACTCCGAGTCGCTCTACTGGATCTTCACGGGCGCGGCGCTCGCGTACGCGGCGAGCTACTTCGCCCGCGGGTACTTCGCCGGCCACGAGTGGTTCGCCCTGTACGGCGGGCTCGTGCTGTTCGAGTCCACCTCGCGGATCTGCTTCCCGCTGGGCGTCGCGGTCGGCATCGGGTCCGGTCAGACGGCGGTCGCGCTCGGCATCCTGGCGGCCCCGCTCGCGTCGCTGCTCGTGCTGCCATGGGGCATCGCCCGGCACCGGCGCGCGTCGGCCGGAGCGGAGCCGCTGCCGCGTGACGACCTCGCGCTGGCCGCCGGCACAGGCTTCGCCCTCGCCGTCTCGGCGATCCAGCTTGCCGAGCAGACGCTCGTCAACGCCGGCGTGCTGGTCGCGGACGCCAAGGCCAGCGCCGCGGTCGCCGGTGCGGTCTTCAACGTCCTGCTGATCACCCGCGCCCCGCTGCAGCTGTTCCAGGCGATCCAGACCACGCTGCTGCCGCATCTCGCCGGGCTGGAGGCGACCGATGGGCGCGACGACGCCCACCGCACGATCCGCATCACGGTCATGCTCATCGCGGCGTTCGCCGGCGCCGTCGCGATCGGCCTGCTGCTCATCGGCCCGACGGTGATGAAGCTCGTCTTCTCCGACAAGGTCACATACGAGCGGGCGGGCCTGGCGATCGTGGCGATCGGCATGGGCTTCCATCTCGCGGCCGGGACGCTGAACCAGGCCGCGCTGGCCCGCGGCCACGCCCGTCAGGCCGCGATCGCCTGGGCCATCGCCGCCGCCGGCTTCCTCGCCTGGATGCTCGCGCCGATCGTCAGCGACGTGCTGCTGCGCGCCGAGACCGGCTACGCGGCGGCCTCGGTGGTCCTCGCCGGGCTGCTGTGGGGGCTGTACCGGCGCGACAACGTGGCGTAATCGGTCGGAAATCCGTCCAATTCCGACCCTGACGGGTCGTTCCCGGCCCCTGATCCGACGATGAACGGGGCGTGCCGCCTGTCATCCGTGCCATCGCCCTCATCGCCTGCCTCGCCGCCGTCAGCGCGCCCGTCGCGCTCGCGCGCAGCGTCCACGGCGGACCGCTCGCCGATCACCTCAACGGATCGTCGCAGAGCGACAGCCTGCGCGGCGAGGGCTCGTCGGACACCCTGTTCGGCCGCGACGGCAACGACATGCTCGACGGCGGGTACGGCTCCGACAGGCTGTTCGGCGGCTTCGGCGACGACACCGTCCTGGGCGGCAGCGCCAACGACCGGGTCGACGGCGGCCCGGGCAACGACGTCCTCAACGGCGGTACCGGCAACGACGCGGTCGACGGCGGACCCGGTGACGACCGGATCGACGGCGGCGACGGCGACGACTCGCTGTTCGGCGGCGACGGCAACGACTTCATCGTCGAGGCCCGCTTCGGCGACGAGAAGCTCATCGACGGCGGCGCCGGCGACGACTACATCGACGCCAACCGCGGCGGCGACTCCAACGTCCGCGGCGGTGACGGCGCCGACATCATGCGCGGCGGGAACGGCCCCGACGTCCTCTACGGCGGCAGCGGCGACGACGCGATCGACGGCGGCGCGGGCAACGACCGCGTCGAGGGCGGCCCGGGCAACGACGTCCTGGCGGGCGGCGAGGCCGGCGAGGACTCGATCTCCGGCGGCGAGGGCGACGACACGATCTATACCGGCTCCGGCCGCGACACCGTCGACTGCGGCCCCGGCGAGGACACGGTCTACGTGTCCTCGCAGGGCGAGGCCGAACTCGACACCGGCTGCGAGACGATCATCCAGGGCGACCCGACGGACCGCACCGGGAAGAGCCCGCTGGACGGCCTGACCAACGCCGGCTTCCTCCTCGGCGGCGCCGACGCCGCCCAGCAGGGTTCCAGCGCCCAGGCCAGGCTGCGGCGCAACCGGCCCACCGGCGGGGCCGGCAACGATCACCTGATCGGCGACAGCGCGCCCGACACGCTCGTCGGCCACGGCGGCCGCGACCGGATGGCCGGGCAGGGCGGCGACGACGTCCTCGACGGCGGCCGCGACGCCGACACGCTGTTCGGCGGGGCCGGCGACGACCTCCTCTTCGGCCGCTTCGGCGACGACAGGATCTACGGCGGTGCCGGAAACGACGAGCTCGAGGGCGGCCGCGGCTCGGACCTGCTGTTCGGCGGGCCCGGTGCCGACAAGCTCAACGGCGGCTTCGGCCATGACGTCATCTTCGGCGGGCCGGGCGACGACGACGTCCGCGCAGTCGGCGGCGGCGCCGACGCGATCGACTGCGGTCCCGGCTATGACACCGTCGTCAAGGACCGCCGCGACACCGTCCACGGCTGCGAGGTCGTGAACGGCAAGCACGCCCGCTGAGCTACTCGTAGGCCAGCGCGTCCAGCACGTTGAGCTTCGACGCCCGCCGCGCGGGGAACGAGGCCGCAAGGACGCCCGCGAACCCGGACAGGATCACCAGGAAGACGATCGAGCCGAACGGGATCGTCAGCTTGAAGTCCTCCAGCGGGCGCGTGAACAGCACGGCCAGGACGACGCCGAGGCCGCAGCCCAGCAGTCCGCCGATCATCGAGGTGATGACGGCCTCCCAGCGGATCATCCGGCGGACCTGGCGCCGTGAGGCGCCGATCGCCCGCAGCAGGCCGAGCTCGCGGGTGCGCTCGCTGATCGACAACACCAGGGTGTTCACGATGCCGAACAGCGAGACGATGATCGCCAGCGACAACAGCGCATAGATCAGCCCGAGCAGCTGGTCGACCTGGCCCGCCTGGTCATCGACGAACTTCTGAGCCGTCTTGACCTCGATCTGCGGGTACTTCTGCTTCGTCAGGACCTTGATCCGTGCCTGGACGGCCTTTGCGTCAGCGCCCGGGGCCAGGCCGACGAGCCCGAAGCTGTCCTTCCGCTCGCCGAATGATGACCCGACGACCGCGTTGCTCACCGTCAGGTCGCCGATCACGCGGCCCTTGTCCTCGAGCACGGCGACGACCTTCAGCGGCAGACTCAGCGTCGCCTCCGTCCGCAGCGTGAGCACGTCGCCGAGCTTGGTGTGGTGCTTGTCCGCGTAGCCCTTGGTGACCGCGACGACGCCGGGGTCCGCCAGGCGGGCAACGGCATCAGCCGGCCCCTTCTTGACGGTGACGCTGTAGAGGCCCGGGAATGCCGCCGGATCGAGCCCGGCGACGGTTGTCGTCCCGGCCCGAGTCCCGACCTTCGCGCCTGTGAAGCGGATCGGGCTGGTGTCCCCGACGCCGTCGATCTTGGCGATGGCGCGCATCGCGGAGGCGGTGAACGGCGAGAAGCCGTCGGTGGACTGGACGACGAACGCTCCCTTGAAGTTGCTCTTGACCGCATCCTCGATCGTCGCCTTGGCGCCTGCGGCGAAGATCGCCGCGAACGTCACCAAGGCCACGCCGATCATCAGCGCAGCGGCTGTGCCGGCGGTGCGCGCCGGCTGGCGCACCGCGTTCTCGCGCGCCAGGCGCCCGGCGAACCCGGCGACCTTCTCGACCGGCCAGCCCAGGACGGACGCCATCGGGCGCACCAGCCACGGGCTGAACAGCGCGACCGCCACGAACATCGCGGCCACGCCGATGCCGACCTTCGTCAGCTGCGCGCCGGTCGACCCGGACCCCAGCAGCCCCAGCAGGATCAGGACGATGCCGGCGACGGCGAGCAGGCCGCCGGAGATGGTCAGGCGGCGCGAGACGCGGCCGACGGTCGGCGCCGCCGTGGCGACGAGCGCCGCCATCGGTGGGACGCGCGTCGCGCGGACCGCGGGGATGATGCTCGAGAGCAGCGCGGTGAGGCTGCCGACGAGCAACGGCACGATGATCGTGCGGGGCTTGATCACCAGCCCGCTGGATGGCAGGTCGACCCCGACGGCGACGAACAAGGCCTTGAGCAGCGGCGCCAGCACGAGGCCGAGCGCGACGCCGGCGAACGCGCCCAGCAGGCCCAGCGCCAGTCCCTCCGCGACGACGCTGCCGAGCACCTGCGCGCGGCTGGCACCGAGCGCGCGCAGCAGTGCCAGCTCGCGGATGCGCTGCGCGACGGTGATCGAGAACGAGTTGAAGATGATGAATGCCCCGACGAAGACGGAGATGCCGGCGAACCCGAGCAGCGCGATCTTCAGGAAGCCGAGGTTGTCCGAGATCTCCTTGGACTGCTTCCTGGCCTCCTCCTGGCCCGTGCGCACGGTGACGGTCGCGGGCAGCTCGCGCTTGAGGCTCGCGACGAGCTGCTTGGGCGTGACGCCGGCCTTCCCGGCGACGGCGACCGTGTCCCAGGCGCCCGTCTTCCCGAGCATCCGCCGCGCCTCTGCGGGGACGAGCTGCACGACCGTGGCACCGCCGAACGAGTCGACGCCCGCGATCTGCGTGAACCCGACGAGCTTGTAGTCCTTGCGCGGCGCCTCGCCCTGCACGGTCACCCGGTCGCCGAGCTTCCAGTGCTGCTTCTTGGCGGTCCCGAGGTCCACCGCCGCCTCGTCCGGGGCGTCCGGGAAGCGGCCCTTGCTGACGGTGAAGCTCTCGAAGCGCCTGACCGGCGAGGTCGAGGCGATGAAGTTCGGCGCGCCGCCCGCGCCGACCTTCTTGCCGTTCTTCCCCAGGACCAGCCCGACGTCGAAGACGCCGCCCACGGCGACCTGCACGTCGGCGTTGCGGCGGACCCGCGCGAGGATCGCGTCGGAGACCGTCGGCTGCGTCTGGTTGTCCTCGAGCGAGATCTGCTTGCGGCCCGTGATCGCCGCGTCGGTGCCCTTGTTCGTCTGGGCGAAGATGGTGTCGAACCCGCCGTTGATCGAGTCCGTGAAGACGTAGGTCGCCACGATCAGCGAGACGCCCAGCGCGACGGCGAGCAGCGTCAGTGCAAGGCGCAGCTTGCGGGCGAACAGCCCGCGGAGCACGACCCTCCGCATCAGCCGGCGTCCTTCATCAGGTCGAGGATCTCGCCCGATGTGCCGGCCGGGCCGTCATGGACGACCTTGCCGTCCGCGAGCAGGATCAGGCGGTCGGCGATCGCCGCGGCATTCGCGTCGTGCGTGACCATGATGATCGTCTGCCCGACCTCGTCCACCGACCGGCGCAGCAGGTCGAGCACGTCGCGCCCGGCCTTGGAGTCCAGGTTGCCGGTCGGCTCGTCGCCGAACACGACGGCCGGGCGCGAGGCGAGCGCACGGGCGACCGCCACGCGCTGCTGCTGCCCGCCGGAGAGCTCGCTCGGGCGGTGCGTCAGGCGATCGCGGATCTTGACGATGTCGATGACGCGCTCGAGCCACTCGCCGTCAGGGGCCCGCCCGGCGATCCGCATCGGCAGCTCGATGTTCTCGCGCGCGGTCAGGACCGGCAGCAGGTTGAACGACTGGAAGATGAAGCCGACGCGGTCGCGGCGCAGCTCGGTGAGCTTGCCGTCGTCCAGGCCCGTCAGCTCGACGCCGTCGAGCACGACCGTGCCCGAGGTCGGCGCGTCGAGCCCGGCGAGCAGGTGCATGAGCGTCGACTTGCCCGATCCCGAGGGACCCATGATCGCCGTCAGGCGACCTGTTGGGAAGCTGACGGTGACGTCGTCGAGCGCCGTGACGGCCGCCTCCCCCTCACCGAAGATGCGGGTCAGCCCGGTGGCGGCGGCGATCGTCCCGCTCGGCGCCTCGGGCGTGCTGCTGATGCTCGTCGTCATGGCCGACAGCTTATGCAGCCGCTGGGCGCCCCACCGTGGGGCCAGCCCCCGGATTCCGTCTGCGGCCAGCGCCGCCCGGGCGCTGCTACCTGACCTTGGCCGTGAACGGCGCCGACGACTGGCACAGACCGGCGTACTTGATGGTCCCCGTCGCCTTCCCGCCGGACGTGACCTTGATCGTCACCTTGATCGGACCGACGTTCGGGTCCGTCGTGTTCCCGGTGCCGGAACCGGCGGCGCTCAGCGTGATCGACGCGATCCTGACGTCGATCTCGGGCGACTGCCCCCCGCAGAACGCCTGCTGGCCGGTGACCTTGAAGGCCGTCACCTTGGCGCCGCGGACCTTGAACGCGACCTTGCCCTTGTCGGTGCGCGTCGTCTCCTTGTACCCGACGACGATCGGGATCTTGACGCTGGAGGTGCCGCTGTACGAACCCGCCTTCGCCGCGCCGAGCGCGACGGCGGGCACGAGGAGCGCGAGCAGCGCGATCGCCAGCAGTGAGCGCGACAACGGGGAGTGGTGCATGCGAGGCATCCTGCCAGCTTCAGCGCGCCGCCGACACCCCTGCCTGCGCGGCAGCGGTGATGTCGCGGAACGCCTGCGCCGGGTCAGGGGCCTTGAACACGGCGGTGCCGGCGACGAAGCGCGTCGCGCCCGCGGCGGCGCACGGGCCCGCCGTGAGCGCATCGACGCCCCCGTCCACCTCGATCACGAGGTCCTCCCCGACGAGCTCGCGCAACTGCGCGATCCGCGCGAGCGAGCCGTCGATGAACCGCTGGCCGCCCCAGCCGGGGTTGACGGTCATCAGCAGCGCGATGTCGAGGTCCGCGCCGTCGAACGCGGACAGCGGCGTGGCCGGGTTGACCGCCAGGCCGGCCAGGCAGCCTGCCGCGCGGATCGCCTGCAGCGCGTAGTGGACGTGCGGCGTCGCCTCGGCGTGGACGATGATCGTGTGCGCGCCCGCCGCGGCGAAGTCGGCGATCTGGTTGCGCTCCGGCCGCTCGACCATCAGATGCACCTCGAGGTGGAGCCCCAGGTCCCGCAGCGCGGCGCACGCGGGCGGCCCCATCGACAGCGGCGGCACGAAGTGGCCGTCCATCACATCGATGTGCACGATCCGCGCGCCGGCTGCGCGGACCTCCTCGACCTGTTCGCGCAGGCGACCGAAGTCGGCGGCGAGGATGGACGGGGCGACGTCGAGCTGCGGCATCTCACGCACCATGATGCCCGTCCCGTCGGCGGTCGTCAGCCCGTAGGGTCCGCACATGGACCTCGAAGCACGTTTCCGGGTGCCCGCACGGGACTTCCGGCTGGCCGACCACGACCCCGGTGACACGGCGGGACTCGACAAGGACGACTCGGCCGACCGCCGTGCGACCGACCTCGAACGGCTCGCCGCTCTGCAGGAGCGGCTCTACGCCGAGTCGCGCCAGTCGCTGCTCGTCGTCTTCCAGGCGATGGACGCGGCGGGCAAGGACGGCACGATCGAGCACGTGATGAGCGGCGTCAACCCGCAGGGCGTGCGCGTCACCTCGTTCAAGCAGCCGTCGCAGACCGAACTCGACCACGACTGGCTGTGGCGCTGCTCGGCGGCGCTCCCCGCCCGCGGCGAGATCGGCATCTTCAACCGCTCCCAGTACGAGGAGGTCCTCGTCCTGCGCGTCCATCCGGGGTACCTGGCCGGCCAGGCCGTCGATCCGGCGACAGCCGACGAGGACTTCTGGGCCGCCCGCCTGGAGGCGATCGCGGCCTGGGAGCGCCACCTGGGCGCCTGCGGGACGCGGATCGTGAAGCTGTTCCTCAACGTCTCGCGCGACGAGCAGCGCAAGCGGTTCCTGGACCGGGCCGCCGAGCAGGACAAGCACTGGAAGTTCTCGGCCGGTGACGTCGCCGAGCGCCACCACTGGGACGCCTACCACGAGGCGTACGAGGCGGCGCTGCGCGCGACGAGCACGAAGCAGGCTCCGTGGTACGTCATCCCGGCCGACCACAAGTGGGTCATGCGGACCGCCGTCGCCGACGTCATCGCCCACCACCTCGAGGATCTCGACCCGCGGTTCCCCGAGCCGACGGCGGAGGATCGGGCGGCGATGGACGCCGCCGTGGCGGAGCTGGAGTCCGAGAAGGACTGACTCGGCTCAGACTTCGACGAGCATCGAGCTGCCGCAGTGCCCGCACTGCGTCGTCGCGGTGCTCGACATCCGCACGATCGTCTGGTGCTCGCCGCAGCCCGGGCAGACCGAGCGCAGTTCGAAGCGGTGCAGGCAGTAGACGCAGCGATAGCGGCCCGGGACGTTCGACGCGCGCAGCCACGGCTCATGACAGCCGGGACACGTCAGCCCGAGGTCAGCCTCCATCGCGCGAACAATAGAAGCCGTCGGTGCCGTCGGTGGACGGGAACGTGCGCCAGGCGTCGCTGCTCGTGACGCGCTCCTCGCCGGGATTCAAGGTGCAGACGGAGAACACGATGGTCCCGCCGGGCCGCAGGTTCGCCCTGGCCGCCAGCAGCAGGCCGTCCTGGACGGCCGCCAGCGAGGACAGCTCGTGCTCGCGGACGCGCCAGCGCAGATCCGGGTGGGACTGCAGCGTGCCCAGCCCGCTGCATGGCGGGTCGAGCAGGATCCGGTCGAAGCCGCCGGGGTCGCGGAACGCCAGCGCGTCGCCGGTGACGACGGTGACGTTGTGCGCGCGCATGCGCTCGCAGGTGCGCTCCAGCGCGGTCGCCCGCCCGGCGTGGCGCTCGACGGCGATCAGCTCGCCGCGGCCCTCCATCTGCGCCGCGAGATGCGTCGTCTTGCCGCCCGGCGCCGCGCACAGGTCGAGCACGCGCTCCCCCGGCTGGGCGCCGACGAACGTGCCGACACGCTGCGAGGCGCGCGACTGGGGCGTGAACGCGCCGGCCTCCCAGCCCGGGTGGGCGAAGGCGTCGAACGCGCCGTCGACGACGATCGTCGTCTCCCCCACGCGCTCACCGGCGATGTCGTCGAGCAGGCTCGCCTGCTGCACGAGCGTGTTGACGCGCAGCGCCAGTTCGGACGGCTCGTTGTCGGCGGCCAGCAGCGCCCGCGTGGCGTCGGCGCCGAGCCAGTCCCACCAGCGCCGGACGAGCCACTCCGGGTGCGAATGGCGCACGGCGGCACCCTCCGGCTCGTCGTCGCTCGGCAGCTCGGCGCCCTGGCGCTGCACGTTGCGCAGGATCGCGTTGACCATCTTGTAGCCGCTGTTCGGCTTGGCCAGCTCGACGGACTCGCCGATCGCGGCGTGGTCGGCGACACCGTCGAGGAACAGCAGCTGCTCGAGCCCCAGGTGCAGCGCCGCCCGGACCTCCGGATCCAGGCGCTTGCGCGTGGTGTGCTGGGCGACGATCCAGTCGAAGGTGCCGCGGCGCTGGACGGTGCCGAACGCCAGGCGCTTGGCGAACGCCCGGTCGCGCGCGTCGAGCCCGCGCGTCTGCCCGTGCAGCGCGCGATCGGTGTACGCGCCCTCTGCGAGCGTGCGGCGGACGACCTCGAACGCCGCACGGCGCCCGGCGCTGACGCTCATCGGCGCCCGCGCAGGTAGTCGTCGTACGCCATCGGGCGCCCGCCCGGCGGGAGTACGAGCTCGAGGATGAAGGCGCCGTCGTCGAGCCGCGCACGCTGCACGCCCAGGAACGAACCGTCGCCGAGCTGCAGGCGCGCACCGATGTGCGGATGCAGCGCGCGGACGGCGCGCTCGGCGCCGGCGGGATCGCCCACTGGATCGATCGTGCGGTCGGCCGCGGTGATCTTCTCGGCGTAGGTCACGCCGGCCTCGGGCTGCTCGGTGAACGCGGGGCGCTCGTCGAGCGCCCGTACCAGCAGCGTCCCGCCAAGGTCCTCCAGGCGAGCCGCGAGCGTCGCGTAGGTGTCGCCCGGCTCGATCGCGACGGCCTCCTGCAGGCAGACCGGGCCGCTGTCCAGCCCGGCGGTGAGCAGCATGATCGAGACCCCGGTCCGCTCGTCGCCGGCCATGATCGCACGCTCGATCGGCGCGGCGCCGCGCCAGCGCGGCAGCAGCGAGGGGTGGACGTTGAGGATCTCGTGATCCGACAGCAGCGGGTCCTTGATCAGCGCCCCGAAGGCGCAGACGACGAGCGCGTCCGGCCGCGCCGCAGCGATCCTGGCGCAGGCGCCGGGGTCGTTGACGGAGTCGGGCTGGTCGAGGTCGATCCCCAGCTCGCGGGCGGCGTCGGCGACCGGCGGCGGCGTCAGCGTCCTGCCCCGCCCGGCCGGACGGTCCGGGCGCGTGACGACGAGCACCGGGCGATGCTGCCCGCCCGCCAGCCGCCGCAGGATGCCGGCGGCGAAGTCGGAGGTGCCCAGATAGACGATCCGCACGGTGCTCGGCGCGCGCGGGGCTACGCCGCCGCCTCGTCGTCCAGCTCGCGCAGCGTGCGCATCGCGTCCTTGCGCTGGTCGCGCGGCGTGCGGTCCAGGATCAGCGTGCCGTCGAGGTGATCCATCTCGTGCTGGATGACGCGCGCCTCGAGCCCGGACGCCTCGACCAGGATCTCGGCGCCGGTCGCGTCCTGGGCGCGCACGCGGACGTGGACCGGGCGCTCGACGTCGACGTGGACGCGCGGCAGGCTCAGGCACCCCTCCTGCAGCCACTCCTCGTCCTTCGAGGACCACTCCAGGATCGGGTTGACGAGCGCCTGCACGGGGCTCTCGTCCTCGACGCGGTAGACGAGCACGCGGCGCAGGCGTCCGATCTGGTTCGCCGCCAGCCCGATGCCGAGCGAGTCGTGCATGATCCGCCCCATCTCGGCGACCTCGCCGGCCAGCGCCGCGTCGAACACCGTCACCGGCGCCGCCTTCGACTTCAGCACCGGGTCGCCGAACTTGCACACCAGGCGCAGCGCGGCCTCGCGGCGCGCGAGGACCTCGGGGTCGAGATCCTCGAGCGCCTCGCGCTCAGCCTCGCTCTCCGCGACCTCGAACTCGTGGATCTCCTCGTCGCCCATCGACGGCGAGTCTAGAACCCGCGCCCCTACTGCGGATCGACGTCCACCGACAGCGCCACGCCGCGGTGGGCACGATCGGCGGCGAGGGCATCGACCACCGCGCCGACCGCCGCGACCGCCGCCGCGCGGTCCTGCGCCTTGACGACGACCTGGCTGCGCTCCTTTCCCCGCAGCCGGAACAGCGGCGCCGGCCCCAGCGCCCCGGGGAGCTGCGCCTGCACCACCGTCGCCGCCGCCTGAGCCGCCCCGGGGGCCTCAGCGGCGCAGACCACGCGGATGAGGGTCGAGAACGGCGGGTAGGACAGGACGCGGCGGCGCTCCAGCTCGCCCTCCAGAAAGCCCGCCGTGTCGTGGCGCGCGGCGAGGACGATCGCGCGGGCGTCGGGGACGAGCGTCTGCACGAGCACCCGCCCGTCGCGCGAGCCCCGACCCGCCCGCCCAGCGAGCTGCGAGACCAGCGCGAAGGTGCGCTCCTCGGCCCGGAAGTCCGGGAAGCGGAGCGTCTGGTCGGCGTCGACGACCACGCCGAGGTCGACATCGGGAAAGTCGTGCCCCTTGGCGACCATCTGCGTCCCGAGCAGGATCCCGGAATCCGACGCTTCGAAGGCGGACAGGACCGCGGCCGGATCTCGCGTCTCGCCGTCCAGCCGGAAGACCCGGCCCGGCAGCTCGGTCTCCAGCCGCTCCGTGCCCGTCCCGTGGCGCGCGACGGAGACCGAGCGGCAGTCCGGGCAGCGCTGCGGAACGGGCTCGCGGTGCCCGCAGTGGTGGCAGGCCAGCACGCCGCCCGAGCGGTGGAGCACGAGCGTCACGTCGCATTGCGGGCACTCCCACGCGCGCCCGCAGGTGCGGCAGGTGAGGAAGTTCGACCAGCCACGGCGGTTGAGCAGGACGATCGCCTTGCGCGCGTCGACGAGCGCCTCGTGCGCCGCCGGATGCAGCGAGCCGCGGACGGCACGCAGGTCGAGGATGTCGACGCGCGGGAGCGCGGCCCCGTCGACCCGCTCGGCGAGCGTGATCCGCGGGAGCGCTTGCCAGGACTCCGCCCGCGGCGTCGCGCTGCCGGCGACCAGCACGGCGCCGTGGTCGGCGGCGCGGCGCGCGGCCAGGTGGCGCGCGTCGTAGCGCGGGTCGCCCTCGTGCTTGTACGAGGCGTCGTGCTCCTCGTCCACGACGACCAGGCCGATGTCGCCGAGCGGCGCGAACACCGCCGAGCGCGGGCCGACGCAGATCCGCGCCTCGCCGCGCCGCAGCCGCATCCACTCGTCGAAGCGCTCGCCGGGGCTGAGCGAGGAGTGCAGCACTGCCACCGTGTCGCCGAAGCGCGCCTGGAAGCGGGCGACGATCTGCGGCGTGAGCGCGATCTCGGGCACGAGCACCAGCACGTCGCGACCGCCCGCGAGCGTCCGCGCGGCCGCCTGGAGGTAGACCTCGGTCTTCCCCGACCCGGTCACGCCGTGCAGCAGCAGCGCACTCCCGGGCGGCGCCGCCCGGATCGCGACCAGCGCGGCCTCCTGCTCGGCGGTCAGCGGCGGCGCGGTCGCTCCCGCGGGCGCACCGACCGCGGTGTGCTCGACGGCGCGGCGGACGACGCGGGGCGTGATCGCGACGAGTCCGCGCGCCTCCAGGCGCCGCAGGGCCGCCGTGTCGGAGCCCGTGAAGCGCGGCAGCGAGTCCAGCAGCGCGCGCTGTGCGTCGCTCAGGCGCTCGGCCTCCCCGGGCTCCCGGGCCGGCGCGGCGAACAGCGACGTGCGCGCCCGGACGCCTCGCGGCGGCAGCATCAGCGACAGCGCGCGGGCGGGCGTCGAGCAGAACTCCGCAGCCGTCCACGAGGCCAGCGCGACGAGGTCCGCGGGCAGCGCCTGCTCGAGCACCCGGCGAGGCTCCTGAAGCTCGTGCTCGGATGCCTCCGCGACCGCGGTGACGACGCCGACGACGTCCCGCCCGCCGAAGGGGACGACCATCACCGAGCCGACGTCGACCCCCGCGGGCCGCGCGTAGTCGAACGGCCCGCGCAGCACGCGAGCCGTGGTCAACGGCTCGACTCGGGCGACCGCGGGCATCGCGACGACCATAGACGCGGCCGCGGACCGGGCCGGACCGCCGTCGGCGAGCGGCGATGCGTCAGCGAGCCCCGATACGCTCGCGGCATGGATCTGCACCCAGGCGAGTCGGTCATCTACGAGGGTCACCCGAGCGCGCGCTCGATCATGAGTCTCTACGCGAAGGGCGCGATCCTCGGCGCACTCGTCGGCGCGATCTTCTGGTTCGCGACCTCGCACGGGCTCGGCATCGCGATCTTCGTCGGCGTCGTCGTGCTGACGTTCCTCGTCGGCGTGGTGCAGCGGTTCTTCGTGCGCTACTCGATCACGAACCAGCGGCTGTACCTGCAGCGCGGCATCATCTCCCGCAGCGTCCAGCAGACGCGCATCGACCGCGTCCAGAACGTGACGACGCGCCAGTCCGTGCTGGACCGGCTGTTCCGCGTCGGCTCGGTCGACTTCGACACGGCGGGGACGGAAGACTCGAACTTCGTCTTCGCGGGCGTCAACGACCCGCAGGGCGTCGTCGCCGCGGTCGCCGAGGCCCAGCGTGCCGGCGCCGCGCAGCAGCCCGCCGGCACGCCGCCGGCCGGCCTCTGATCAGGGCCTACGGAACCTGGTTCTCGTCAAGGATCTCGACCTTGACGAAGATGTTGAACGTGATCGTCGCGGCGGTGCCGTCGAGGAGCGTGAACGGCACGGTGGCCGTCATCGGCAGGCGGCTGAGCTTGTGCGAGTCGAGCTTGCCGGTGAGCGCCACCGTCGTCGTCGCCCCGGCGCCATGGCCGCGGCACCCGGACAGCCGGGCGGCGTCGATCGGCAGGACGTAGTCGTACGACGCGGTCCCGTTGACGCGCAGCAGCGCCGTCGAGACGTCGGGCTGGGGCACGAACGTCGTCGGCCACGGATCCGGATCGGCCGAGCACAGCGGATCAGCGGGCGGGGCGGCGGCGGTGATCGCGCCTGAGACGACCGTGAAGTCATAGTCCTTGTTGAGGTCCAGGCGGCCCGGCTTGCGCGCCGCGAGCGTGCCGGTCAACACCGTCGTGCGGTCCGCGTGGCCGGGCGCGCTGATCGTCATCGTGCTCGGATCGAGCAGGATCAGGCGGGCCGGCGTGTACAGGATCGCGGCGACGGGGACCGCCGGGTCCTGGGCGATCGTCGTGGTCACGGTGTTGGCGACGGCTTTCGTCGTCTCGGTGCCGACCTTGTCGGTGGTCACGGTCTCGAGGAGCAGCCTGATCTTCCCGGGACACCAGCGCCCGGTGCTCCAGCGATCCGTCGGGAGGTAGGTGAGCTTGACCTTCGCCCCCTTCCTGATCCCGGCCTTCGACCGCGCCTCGAGCGTCCCGGCGGCGCAGCGCCGCAACGGGGCCGGCTGATCGACCGACAGGGTGCCGACGTAGCGCGACCGCTTCGAGAGCTTCCGGTCCGCCACGAACGACAGCACGATCTTCGCCGTCGTCGACACCGGCTTCGCCGGCGACACCGACACCTTCACCGCCTTCGCCGAAGCCGACGCCGGAACGGCCCCTACGAGGGCGACGAGCAGCAGGGGCAGGACGAAGCGAAGTCTCACACCACCACTCTACGTCGAAGCAGGCCCACGGAGCGCCACCCGAGCGCCCTCCCCACGGACCACAGAGGACGGCGCCCGGCAAAGCCATCCCGCCGGCGGCACCACCGGAGCAAGCACCACTCCCAAGCGAGAGATCGTGGATGCCTGAGGCGGCGGGTGGCCTCGGGATAGTGCACTCGCACAGACCGAGGCCACACGGCGCCCCAGGCGCCGCGAGATCCGCGCAGCATCAACAGCCGACGGTCAGACAGACGCGGCCGACACACCAGCGGCATCCGCCAGCGCCTCGGCCCGATCGGTCCGCTCCCACGTGAAGTCGTGGTCGTCCCGGCCGAAGTGACCGTACGCGGCGGTCTTCTGATAGATCGGCCGATGCAGGTCGAGCGCCTTGCGGAACGCCCCGGGCCGCAGGTCGAAGTGCTCGCCGACGAGCTCCTGGATCCGGCCGCGGCCGATCTTCTCGGTGCCGAACGTCTCGACCATGACCGACACGGGATGGGCGACGCCGATGGCGTAGGCGACCTGCACCTCGGCGCGGTCGGCGAGACCGGCGGCCACGAGGTTCTTGGCGACGTAGCGCGCGGCGTATGCGGCCGAGCGGTCGACCTTCGACGGATCCTTGCCGGAGAACGCGCCGCCGCCGTGGCGGGCCATGCCGCCGTAGGTGTCGACGATGATCTTGCGGCCGGTCAGGCCGGCGTCGCCGACGGGACCGCCGATGACGAAGCGGCCGGTCGGGTTGACGAGGAAGACCTTGCGCAGCTCGTCGGCGTTGTAGAGGTCGCGCGGCAGGACGGGCAGCACGACGTGCTCCCACAGGTCGTCCTTGATCGCGGACTCGGCGCCCTCGGCGTGCTGGCTGGAGATCAGCAGCTGCTCGATCGCGACCGGGCGGCCGTCGACGTAGCGGACGGACACCTGCGTCTTGCCGTCAGGGCGCAGGTAGGTCAGGTCGCCGGCCTTGCGCACGTCGGCAAGGCGCTTGGCGAGCTTGTGCGCCAGGGAGATCGGGAGCGGCATCATCTCCTCGGTCTCGTTCGAGGCGTACCCGAACATCATGCCCTGGTCGCCCGCGCCGGCGATGTCGAGCTCGTCGTCGTCGTTGGGGTCGGTGCGCGCCTCGTAGGCCTGGTTGACGCCCTGGGCGATGTCGGGCGACTGCTTGTCGATCGCGTTGATCACGGCGCACGAGTCGGCCGAGAAGCCCAGATCCGCGTCGACGTAACCGATGTCGCGGATCGTGCGGCGCGCGACCTCCTGGATGTCGACGTACGTGTCGGTCGAGATCTCGCCCGAAACGACGACGAGGCCGGTGTTCACCAGCGTCTCGCAGGCGACGCGCCCGAGCGGGTCGTGCGCAAGGACCGCGTCGAGGACCCCGTCGGAGATCTGGTCGGCGATCTTGTCCGGGTGTCCCTCCGTGACGGACTCGGAGGTGAACAGGTAGCTGTTGTCCTGGCTCATGAGGCCGCCAAGGGTAGCGATGCGCCGGT
The DNA here is from genome assembly GCA_046594555.1 of Solirubrobacteraceae bacterium. Lineage (GTDB taxonomy): Bacteria > Actinomycetota > Thermoleophilia > Solirubrobacterales > Solirubrobacteraceae > F1-60-MAGs163. The sequence continues at coordinate 1,401 of JBKJRO010000033.1, read as the reverse complement.
CAACGTTCCGAGCGGCGCTGCTTGGCCCGTTCCTTGACGTCGATCACGACCGGGACGCCGTCGAGTCCGAAGCGCGCCCGCAGGCGGTTCTCGACGAAGTACAGGTAGTCGCGCGTGACGCGCTGACGGCTGTTGACCTGGAGCGCGAACCGCGGCGGGCGCGTCTCGAACTGGGTCAGGTACAGGAGCTTCAGGCGGTGGCCCTGCTTGGCCGGCGGCTCTCGGATCTGCACCACCTCGGCGACGAACGCGTTGAGCTGCGGCGTCGGGATCCGCTGACACATGCGGTCGCCGAGCAGGATCGTCTCCTGCAGCACGCGCTGGACGTTGCGGCCGCCGAGCGCGCTGATCGTCAGCACCTTCGGCCGCTGGCGCAGCTTGCTCTGGACCTTGGCGCGCTCGTGGTCCAGCGCGCCCTCGTCGAGCGGCGCCAGATCCCACTTGTTCAGTGCCAGCAGCGTCGCGCAGCCCGCCTTCATCGCCAGCTCGGCGATGCGCAGGTCCTGCGCGGTGACGCCGTCACGGGCGTCGCAGACGATGAGCGCCACGTCGGCGCGCTCGACGGCGCGCTGCGAGCGGAGCACCGTGTAGTACTCGACGCTGTCGGACACCTTCGCCTGGCGGCGGATGCCGGCCGTGTCCACGAGCACGACGCGCCGGCCGTCGATCTCCAGCGGGAGGTCGATGGCGTCACGCGTGGTGCCCGCCACGTCGCTGACGATCACCCGTTCCTCGCCGAGGATGCGGTTGATCAGCGTGGACTTGCCGACGTTCGGGCGCCCGATGATCGCCAGGCGGATCGTCTCCGCGTCGGGGTCCTCGTCGTCGTCGCCCTCAGGCAGCGCGGCGACGATGGCGTCGAGCAGGTCGCCGGTGCCCAGGCCCTGCGCGGCGGACACCGGGACCGGGTCGCCGAGCCCGAGGCGGTGGAAGTCGGCCACGAACGGGATCTCGGCGACGACATCGCACTTGTTCGCGGCGATCACGACCGGGATGCCCGCGCGGCGCAGCAGGTCGGCCATCTCCTCGTCGCCGGGGCGCGCGCCGGCGCGGCCGTCCACGACGAAGAGCGCGAGCTGCGCGTCGTTCAGGCCGGCCTGAGCCTGTTCACGGATCGACCCGCTGATCGGGTCCTCGTCCTGGAAGTCCATGCCGCCCGTGTCGATGAGCGTGAAGCGGCGCCCGTTCCACTCGGTGGCGATCTCCTTGCGGTCACGCGTGATGCCCGCGCGCTCGTGCACGACGGCCTCGCGCGTGCCCGTCAGGCGGTTGACGAGTGAGGATTTGCCGACGTTCGGATAGCCGACGACCGCGACCTTCATGAAGTGCTCCGCGTCAAGGCGGTCTCGCGGCTCACCCCATGAGTCTAGGACGGGCCCGGCGACGACCCACTCGCGTCGC
>JBKJRO010000016.1:0-117014 GCA_046594555.1 Solirubrobacteraceae bacterium | reverse complement strand
CTGCTCGAGCTGGCGCTCGTGCGCTGGGTGCTCGAGGTGCTCGGCGGGCACGGCTTCGAGCCGGTGATCCCGCCGGTCCTGGTCCGCGAGGAGGCGCTGTTCGGGACCGGCTTCCTGCCCGACACCGAGCAGCAGATCTACCACCTGCCCGAGGACGACCTGTACCTCGTCGGCACGAGCGAGGTCGCGCTCGCCTCGCTGCACGCGGGCGAGATCCTCGACGCCGCCGACCTGCCGCTGCGCTATGCCGGGTTCTCCCCGTGCTTCCGCCGCGAGGCAGGCGCCGCCGGCCGCGACACCCGCGGCATCTTCCGCGTGCACCAGTTCGACAAGGTCGAGATGTTCTGCTTCGTCGAGCCGGACCGGGCCGCCGAGGAGCACCAGCGGATCCTCGCGATCGAGGAGGAGATCCTGGCCGCGCTGGGCCTCCCCTACCGCGTCGTCGACATCGCCGTGTCCGACCTGGGGTCCTCCGCGGCACGCAAGTTCGACTGCGAGGCGTGGCTGCCCAGCCAGGAGCGCTACCGCGAGCTGACCTCGTGCTCGAACACGACCGACTACCAGGCACGACGCCTGGACGTGCGGGTGCGGCCCGCGGGCGGCAAGCCGGAGACGCTCGCGACGCTGAACGGCACCGCGTGCGCCGTCGGCCGGACGATCATCGCGCTGCTGGAGAACGGGCAGCGCGAGGACGGGTCGGTGGAGCTGCCGGCGGCGCTGACCGCGTTCGGCGGGCCCGCCGAACTCCGCCCGCGCAGCTGACCGGGCCGCGGCGTTTATCGTTCGCTCCATGAGCGAGCAGCGCGTCAGCATCGAGCACGACGGCCACGTCGCCGTCGTCACCCTCACCCGCCCGGAGAAGCACAACGCCCTCGACGGGCCGATGTTCGAGGGCATCATCGCCGCGGCCGCCCAGGTCGCCGCCGCGCCGGGCGTGCGCGCGGTCGTCGTGCACGGCGAGGGGCCGAGCTTCTGCTCGGGGCTGGATATCGCCTCGCTGATGACGGGCCCGGTGTCGCTCGACGACATCCTCGAGCGCGAGCCCGGGCAGAAGGGCAACGCCGCGCAGCGCGTCGCGACAGACTGGATCGACCTGCCGATGCCCGTGATCGCCGCGATCCACGGCAACTGCTTCGGCGGCGGGCTGCAGCTGGCGCTCGGCGCCGACATCCGCATCGCGGCGCCCGACGCGAAGCTCAGCGTGCTGGAGGTCAAGTGGGGCCTGGTGCCCGACATGGGGATCACCTCGTCGCTGCCACGGATCCTGCCGGCGGACGTCGCCAAGGAGCTGACCTACACGGGGCGCGTCGTCTCGGGCGAGGAGGCCGCGGCGCTCGGTCTGGTCACGCGCACGGCCGCCGACCCGCTCGCCGCCGCGCTGGAACTGGCGCACGAGATCGCCGGCCGCTCGCCGGACGCCGTGCGCGCCGCGAAGAAGCTCTACGACACATCGTGGAACGCTCCCGTCGAGGACGGCCTGCTGCTGGAGACCGACCTGCAGCGCGCGCTGATCGGCTCGCCGAACCAGATCGCCGCGGTGACCGCGGGCATGACGAAGCAGCCCGGCGAGTTCGCCGACCCGGCGCCTGCCGGCGCGCCGGTCGCGTCGTAGGGCGCGGCTTGCGGGGTTTGTCCCCCTGGGCGGTGCTCAGCCGAGCACGATCTCGGCGGCCGTGCGGACCATGTTCGCGTCGCCGCCGATCAGCAGCGTCGTGACCGCGGAGTCGCGCCAGGCCTCGAGGTCGTGGCGGATCTTCGCTTCGGGCCCGATCAGCGCCAGCTGCTCGATCAGCGCCGTCGGGACGGCCGCTGCCGCCTCGGTCTTCTTCCCGTCGAGGTACAGCGCCTGGACGACCTGCATCTCGGCCTCGTACCCCATCCGGACCGGCACGTCCTGGTGGAAGTTCGCCCCCTTCGCCCCCATCCCGCCGAAGTACAGGGCGTACATCGGGCGCAGCATGTCCGCCGCCGCCTCGACGTCGTCGTGGACGATCAGCGGGGCGGTGGCGACGACGTCGAAGTCGTCCCACGAGCGCCGCGCGCCGTCGCGGTCGAAGCCTTCCTGAAGCCGCGGGCGGTACAGGTCCTCGTGCTGGGGCGAGTAGAAGAGCGCCATCCAGCCGTCGGCGATCTCCGCGGTCAGGGCGATGTTCTTCGGCCCCTCCGCGGCGAGGTAGATCGGGATGTCCTCGCGCACCGGGTGCAGCGTCGGCTTCAGCGCCTTGCCGAAGCCGGTGACGCCCTCGCCCTCGGTCAGCGGCAGGGGGTAGAACGGGCCGTCGCTGGTGACGACGTTGCGAGCGAAGGCCTCGCGGCAGATGCGCACGTATTCGCGCGTGCGGGCCAGCGGCTTTGCGAACGGCTCGCCGTACCAGCCCTCGACGACCTGCGGGCCGGAGACGCCAAGACCGAGGATGAAGCGCCCGCCGGAGAGGTGGTCCATCGTCAGCGCGGCCATCGCGGTCGCCGTCGGGCGCCGCGCGCTGAGCTGCATGATCGCCGTGCCCAGGCGCACGTTGCGCGTCGCGGCGCCCCACCACGCCAGCGGGGTGAGGGCGTCGGAGCCGTAGGCCTCGGCGGTCCAGATCGAGTCGAAGCCGAGGTCGTCGGCGACGGCGATCGCCTCCGCGGCCCCGTGCGGCGGGCCCGCGCCCCAGTAGCCGGTGTTGAGTCCCAGACGCAGATCCTTGGCCATGGGCGCGGACCCTACGCTGCCGGCTCGGAAGCCGTCCCATCCTGTGCCCCACGGGCGGGGTCAGAGCGGGACACCTCCGGCGAGCAGCGCGCGGAGTTCGCGCAGCATCAGGCCCCGGCGCTCCAGCACGTCGCCGTAGGTGTACCGGCGGAACTCGTCGCCGCGGGCGCGCGCCTCGCGCTCGCGGCGGCGATCGAGTTCCCACGCGTGGCGTGAGTGGTGGTAGCGGTAGCCGTCGAGTTCGATGGTCAGGCGGCGCTCCGACCACCGGCAGTCGACGCGGCGGCCGCCGGCCGGTCGATTCGTCAGCGGCAGCGGAAGGCCGTGTTCGCGCAGCAGCCCGAGGAACCGACGCTCGAGGTGGCTGAGGGTCACGTGGACGTCGCCGTGCAGGACCTGCCGCAGGCGCGCCGCCCCCGGACTCGACGGCCGTCGGGCCAGCACGGCCTCGACGTCGGCGGGCGTCGTGCGGTGCCGGATCCCGGCCTCGTGGCAGGCACGCGCGAGGTCGTCGGCGGTCAGGACGGCGGCCAGGTCGACGAGGGTCCGCGGCACGCTGGTGACCGGGATGCCAAGCCAGACGGCACGGTCGAAGCCCTCGCCCCTGCGCGCCCGGTGCGTCGCGATGCCGGCGATGCGGCGTGCGGCCGGGGCGATGACCTCGAGCTGCGGAACCGGACCGCGGAGCAGGGCCAGCAGGTGGCCGGCGGCCTGGCCGTGGAGCAGGGCGCCGTCGCCGCACGCCAACACGCCCGCCATGAACCAGGCCTCGCGGTTCGGCGCCCGATGCCCGACCCGGTACACCCCCGGGAACTCCGGCAGCAGCGCGCCGGACCGCAGGCGCCGTTCGATCGCCCGCCGGCCGACGCCGTCGGCGAGCAACTGCCGGCGCGCGACGACCCCGTGCTGCCGACCGGAAATCCGGGCCATCGCCTGCTCCACCGTCCCGCCCTGACCCCGCATACGGGGTACTAGGTGGGACACCGGCGCGCGGTGCCCCCTCGCGGGCGTGCGGGAAACCCCGATCTACCAGTCACCTGCGGGTTGGTATGACTCCCCCATGAGTTCCGACCAGCGCTGGCTCCAGGACTTCGCCGACGGCTCGCGGGACGAGCGCATGCTGCTCGGCGGGAAGGGCGCGAACCTCGCCGAGATGACGCACGTGCTCGGGCCGGCCCGGGTGCCGAGCGGCTTCACGATCACCACGCGCGCGTGCATCGCGTACCTCGACCAGGATCCCAGCGGGTTCCCCGACGGCCTGGCGGAGCAGGTCGGCTCGGCGATCGCGCGGCTGGAGGCCGACGCCGGGCGGGGGCTGGGCGCCGCCGATCATCCGCTGCTCGTGTCCGTCCGGTCGGGGTCGCCCGAGTCGATGCCCGGGATGATGGACACGGTGCTCAACCTGGGCCTGAACGACGCGAGCGTCGTCGGGCTCGCCGCCCGGACGGGCAACGAGCGCTTCGCCTGGGACTCCTACCGGCGCCTGGTCCAGATGTACGCCAACGTCGTGCGCGGGGTCAGCGGCGAGGTACTGGAGGACGCGATCGCGACGCTGAAGGCCGAGCACGGCGCCGAGCTCGACACGGACCTCGATGCGGACGCGCTTCGCGAGCTGACGGCCCGCTTCCAGGCGATCTTCCGCGAGCACACCGGCGAGGACTTCCCGCAGGACCCGCGCGAGCAGCTGGACGGCGCGATCCGCGCGGTGTTCGAGTCCTGGAACGGCGCGCGGGCGGTCCAATACCGCCGCATCCACGGCCTGTCGGACGACATGGGCACGGCCGTCAACGTCCAGCGGATGGTCTTCGGCAACCTCGGCGAGACGTCCAGCTCGGGCGTCGCGTTCAGCCGCGACGAGGTGACGGGCGAGCCGGAGCCGTCCGGAGACTTCCTCGTCAACGCGCAGGGCGAGGACGTCGTCAGCGGCGCGCGCAACGCGAGCCCGCTGGCGGAGCTGGGGACGCTGATGCCGCAGGCGCACGCGGAGCTGCTCGAGATCCTGCGCACGCTGGAGCGCCACTACGGGGACATGCAGGACACCGAGTTCACGATCGAGGAGGGACGCCTCTACCTGCTGCAGACCCGCACCGCCAAGCGCCCGGCGCAGGCCGCAGTGCGCTTCGCCGTCGATGCGGTCGATGAGGGCCTGCTCACGCGCGAGCGGGCGCTGCTGACCGTCGAGGCGGGCAAGCTCGACGAGCTGCTGCACCCCCTGTTCGACCCGGCCGCGCGGTTCACCGTCGTGGCGAGCGGCGTCCCGGCGTCGCCGGGCGCGGCCAGCGGCGAGGTCGTCTTCAGCGCCCACGCCGCGGTCGCCGCCGCGGCGGAGGGGCGTCGCGTCGTCCTGTGCCGGCCGTTCACCGAGGCCGACGACGTCGCCGGCTTCCACGCGGCTGTCGGCATTCTCACCGCGCAGGGCGGGAAGGCGTCGCATGCGGCGCTCGTCGCGCGGGGCATGGGCCGGCCGTGCGTGGCGGGCGCGAGCTCGCTCGACATCGACGACAAGGCCGGCGAGATCCGCCTGAAGGCGACCGGCGAGCTGCTCGCGCGGGCGGGCGACCACCTGGCGCTGGACGGCTCGACGGGCGCCGTCACGACGGACGAGGTGCCGCTGATCGACCCGCCGCCGAACCCCTCGTTCCAGACCATCCTCGGCTGGGCCGACGAGCTGCGCCGGCTCGAGGTGCGCGCCAACGCCGACACGCCGGCCGACGCGCGGACCGCCCGGGCCTTCGGCGCCCAGGGCATCGGCCTGTGCCGGACCGAGCACATGTTCATGGCCGCGGACCGCGTGCCGAAGATGCAGGCGATGATCCTGGCCGACGAGCCCGCCGCCCGCAACGCGGCACTCGACGATCTGCTCCCGCTCCAGCAGGGCGACTTCGAGGGCCTGTTCGAGGAGATGCGCGGGCTGCCGGTGACGATCCGCCTGCTCGATCCGCCGCTGCACGAGTTCCTCCCCGCCCGCGTGGAGCTGGAGCTGGAGCTGGTCGCGATGCCCGCCGGGGACCCCCGCCGTGGCGAGGTCGAGCACCTGCTCGTCCGGGTGAAGGACCTCGCCGAGGCCAACCCCATGCTCGGCACGCGCGGGGCGCGCCTTGGCCTGCTGCACCCCGAGATCTACGCGATGCAGTGCCGTGCCATCTTCCGCGCTGCGGCCGCCGTGCGCGACCGCAGCGGCGAGGCGCCGCACCTGGAGGTGATGATCCCGCTGGTCGCCTACGAGCGCGAACTCGCGACGCTGCGCGAACTGGTCGAGCGGACCGCCGAGCAGCAGGGCTACGCCCGTGCGGACTTCAGCGTCGGCACGATGATCGAGCTGCCGCGCGCCTGCGTGATCGCCGACCGGATCGCGCGCATGGCCGACTTCTTCAGCTTCGGCACGAACGACCTGACACAGACGACGCTCGGCTTCAGCCGCGACGACATCGAGGGCAAGATCCTCGAGACCTACCTCGCGGACGACGTCTTCGACCGCTCGCCGTTCGAGACGATCGACACGCCCGGCGTCGGCGAGCTCGTGCGGATGGGCGCGACACTCGGCCGGCGGACCCGGGGGGACCTCACGCTCGGCGTCTGCGGCGAGCACGGCGGCGACCCGGACTCGATCGCGTTCTTCGACGAGATCGGCCTGGACTACGTCAGCTGCTCGCCGTTCCGCGTCCCGGTCGCGCGGGTCGCCGCGGCCCAGGCCGCGGTGCGGCGCTCGGCCTGACCACATGCCATCGCTCGCCCTGGTGCCGGCCTTCGCGGCGCTCGCGCTGCCCGCTGCTGCGCCGGCCGCTCCGCTCGCCGAGCGGACCACGCGGCAGCTCGCAGGCGGCCCTCGTCGCGAACGTCCGCTCGGGACGCCTGTCACGGTCGGGGCTGCTGGCGTCGGCGCGGCGGATCCTGGCGCTGCGGCGCACGGTGCGGTGATGCCGGCGCCGGACGGCTGCGCTGGCTAGTGTCGGGGCCGATGCCGTGGCCCGCCACCGCGCTGCTGACGACCTTCCTGCTCGTCGTGTTCCCGCTGCGGTCCGCGATCCTCGCAGGAACCCGCAGCCCGTCGAGGCGCGCCGATTGGCGGAAACCCCGGCCGCGCTCATGGATCATCGCCGACCTGCTGTTCGTGACGGGCTTCTCAGCGCTGCTCGCGGGCTCGGTCCTTCAGGGCCTCGGGGTCATCGCCCCGATCGTTGACCCGCAGGCCGCCCAGCTCGCTTTGGGAGTGCTCATGGTCCTCGGCGCGACGGCCCTGGTGCTGTGGTCGCAGTCGACGATGGGGCCGGCATGGCGCCCGGACATCCCCCCGATCGCTGATGGAGACCTCATCACCGCCGGCCCGTTCAGCCTTGTGCGCAACCCGAACTACGTCGCGATGCTGGCCGCCGGGCTGGGCGCCGGACTGCTCGCGCCGAACGGCGTCGCGCTGTGCGGGTGGGTCGTGCTGCTCGCCTCGCTGGTGCTGACGGCACGCGTCGAGGAGCCGCTGCTGCTGGATCGCTACGGGGCGCCGTACCGCGACTATGCAGCGAGCGTCGGGCGGTTCGTGCCCCGCATCGGTCGCCTGCGCCGGTAGCCGCGGCAGGACCGCCGGGCTAGACCGCGCGGGCGAACTCGGCGTCGCTCGGGAGGCAGCAGTCGACGAGATCGTCGGCTGGTTGCAGCGCTCCGTGAGGTGCGCGGCGGCCGACCAGCGCGAGCGCGGGCGTCGACACGGGGCCTCGAGCCTGGAGCTCGGCGAGCACGACGTCGATCGCCGCTGCACGCCACTGCGTCCCGGCGCCTGCACGCAGGATCGCCTCGGCGCGTTCCCCGGGCATGCCGGCGCGGTAGGGGCGGTCGCTGACCATGGCGTCCCAGGCATCCACGACGCTCACGATCGCGACGGGAAGCGGGATCTGTGATCCCGCGAGCCGATCGGGGTAGCCACTGCCGTCAGGGCGCTCGTGATGGGACCGGACGATGACCGCGGCGTCCGCCAAGTGCGGGTACGGAGCCAGCATCGCCGCTCCATCGACGGTGTGACGCTCGACGACGGCGCGTTCCTCGTCGGTCAGCCGACCCGGCTTGCTGAGGATCTCGGCCGGCGTCAGCAGCTTCCCGACGTCGTGCAACAGGCCGCCGAGGCCGACCGCCCGCAGGTCCGGCGCAGCCAACCCGACGCGCTCACCCGCTCGCATCGCCAGCTCGGCGACCCGCACGACGTGCTCGCGGGTGACGGCGTCCTTCGCCTCCAGGGCGGCGACGAAGTCGTGGACCACCGGCGTCAGCCCCAGCTCCAGCGCGGCCAGTGGCTCGCGGGTGAGGACCGGGGACAGGACGAGCGCCAGCGAGCGGTCGCGCCAGTGGGCGGCGAGCAGGCCGACCACGGCACAGAGCACGCCCGTGATGTCCGTGAGATGCGCAAGCCACCAGGCCGGCGACATCGGCCCCGCGCCGAGGAACGCGATCGTCGCGAGTCCGGGGGCGATGAAGCCGAGCGAGGCGAGCAGCGAGCCGGCACGGCGGCCGATCGCATACAGGCGAAGCTGGCGCAGCGACAGGATGCCGGTGCCCGCAATGCTGATCGCGACGACGGCCACCGCGACGGCGCTGCCCCCCGCCGGCGCCGGAACGAGGTCGGGTGCCGCGAGCAGCGTTGCCGCCGCGATCAGCGGCAGCCCGAGCCACGTCACGGCCCACAGACGCCAGTGACGGGCCAGTCGAAGACCGGACGCGGTCCCGTCGAGCAGCAGCGGCAGGCCGGCGATCAGCGCCGCGGGGACCGCGACCATGACGGCGACCATCGTGCCGGGGTTCGCGCCGTACAGGTTGCCCGGGAGGAGGACCCCGTGGACGAGCGACAGGACGGAGACCGTCCACAGCACGCTGCCCAGCAGGGCGACCTCTGCAAGCCCGCGGGCGAGGCCGGCGGCGAGCACCACCGCGGCACCCAGCGCACAGGCGCTCGCGAGCACGACGACGACGCCGAACGCGAACGTCGGGTGCGACCACTCGAGATCCCGGGCGGAGCCGAGCGACAGCACCCCGAGCGTGGCGGCCGTCGCAATGACGAACGGGGCCCACCAGCGCACTGCGAAACGCACCATGATGTCCTCATCGGCGGGGACGGGCGCGGTGTTGAGTCGTTCTCGTCCGACCGCGCAGGCGCGATCATCATGGCCCACCTCCCGACCCCCCGGCACACCGATGGCGAAGCCTGGCTACGCCGCGAGCTGCTGCTGCTGCGCGGTGCGCGCTACACGCCGGCGGCGGCCGGCCGCTTCCTTCGCGCGGCGCAGCTGCGGGCCGATGACGTGCGCCGCGAGCGACCCGCCCTCGCCCGCCGCGCTCGCGCCGTGGAGATCGCCGGAGCCGCGGCGTGGCTTCTGCCGGCGCTGACCGGCCGCGAGCCGTTCCGCCGCCGGGTCGCCGCCGGCCTGTGCTGGTGGGGAGCGGTGGCCGTGATGCTCGACTGGCACCTCGGGATGTTCGAAACGCCGGACGGCGAGCCGCGGAACATCGGGGCCGCTGACGTGCTGACGCTGGCGCGGGCGTGGCTCGTTCCCGTGCTGGCCGACGGACTGCGACCTGTCCCGATCGCCGTCGCGGCCGCGACCGACGTGCTCGACGGCGTCGCCGCCCGGGCGACCGCCCCGACCCGTGCCGGCCGCGATCTCGAAGGCCTCGTCGATGGCGCGGTCGCCGTCGCCGCGCTCCTCGGCGCGCGGCGCCGTGACCAGCTCGCGGCGGCCGCCACCGGCCTGGAGGCCGCCCGGATCGGCGCCGGCTTCGCAGCTTCGGTGGTCGTGTACTTCGGCCGGGCCGAAGCGCCCGACCGCCGGGTCGCCCGCGCCGCGCGCGCGACGACACCCGTCCGCGTCATCGGACTGCTCCTCGCCGCCCGCGGGCATCGAAGGGCCGGCAGCGTCGTGCTGGCCGGCGGCTCGCTGCTCGGCTGCGCCGCCGTCGCGCGGGCCGCCGCACGGCAGACGTGAGGCATCCGTTCGCGTTTCGTCATATCCCTGCGGGCGAGGGAACCACGGGACCCTCCAGGCGCCGGCGCCGACGCGCGCGCCGGGCGCCACGACCGCTACGCGGCGGCCGGGACCGTGAACCGCACGCGCGTTCCGACATCTGCGTCGGCGAGCCAGATCCGGCCGCCGTGGGCCTCGACGATCGCCCGCGCGATCGCGAGTCCGAGGCCCGCTCCGTCGGTCGTCCGGGCGCCGTCGCCGCGGACGAAGGCATCGAACACGCGCTCGCGGCTCGCGGCGGGGATGCCGACGCCCGTGTCGGCCACCTCGATCTCGACCTCCGTGCCGCAGCGCGTGGCGCGGACGACCACGCTGCCGTCCGCCGGCGTGTGCCGGACGGCGTTCTGGATCAAGTTGAAGAGCACCCGCTGCAGCTGCTCGGGGTTCGCCTCGGCGCGGCCGACCCCGCTCGCGAACTCGGTGCGCACGTCGATCGAGTTGAGTGCCGCCTGCGTACGCATGGCGTCGACCGTCTCCTGCACCAGCCCTCCGAGGTCGACGTGCTCGACGCTCCAGTGGATGTCGCCCGCCTCGAGCCGCGAGAGCTCGAACAGGTCGTCGATCAGGGCGCCGAGCTGGCGCACGTGGACACTGAGCTGACCCAGATACGCGTCGCGGTCCGCATCCGGCAGCAGGCCGTCCCCGACCGCGTCGGCGACCAGCCGCAGGTTCGTGAGCGGTGTGCGGAGATCGTGCGAGACCGCCGCTACGAGCTCGCGGCGAGCAGTTTCTTCGCCGTCGAGCTTGGCGGCCATCGCGGCCGCCGCCGACGCGAGCTCTGCGATCTCGTCGCGGCCGGACGTCCCGAAGGACACGTCGCGCGCGCCATCGCCGACGGACCGCAGGCCGTCGCGCACCACGTCGACATCGGCGAGCGCCCGCGTCGCGAGCATCGCTCCCGCCCACCAGCCGATCACGCCCGCGTAGACGGCGAGGATGGCGGTGAACAGGGCGTCGTGGTTGCTGACGAACATCCGCTCGGCGAACAGCCCCGTCGCCGCGAGCAGCGTTCCGACCGCGACCACGGCGGCCACCGCGAACTGGCGGCGCAGACCGCCGATCCGTGCCCGCCCCGCGGTGAGGCCGCCGGCCACCAGCATCGTCACGAGGCCGAGCGGCGCCAGGACGATCGCCGTCTGCCGTGCCGCCTCGGCGCCATAGACGAGCCCCGCCATTCCCGCGGCGAGCGCGGTCAGCGCCAGCACGCCCAGCAGCGACGACGCGATCAGGCGACCGATGCGCCCGCTCATGCCGCGAACCGGTAGCCGACGCCCCACACCGTCTCGATGTGCCGCGGGTTGGCGGCGTCGAGTTCGACCTTGGCGCGCAGGCGGCGCACGTGCACGGTCACGGTCGCGGTGTCGGTGTAGAACGAGTACTGCCAGACGCGGTCCATCAGCTCGTTGCGCGTGAAGGCGCGGCCGGGGTGGCGCGCGAGGAACAGCAGCAGGTCGAACTCGCGCTGGGTCAGCGCCAGCTCCTTCCCGTGCGCGATCGCGCGGCGGCCGGCCGGATCGATCGTCAGCCCGTCGAACTCGAGCGGCTCCTCGGACTCGGGCGTCAGGTCGATCCGGCGCAGGACCGCATCGACGCGGGCCACGAGCTCGGCAGGCGAGAACGGCTTGACGACGTAGTCGTCGGCGCCCAGGCGCAGCCCGATGATGCGGTCGGACTCCTCGCCCTTGGCGGTCAGCAGGATCACCGCGACCCGGTCCCGGCCCGCGGGCTCGTCGCGGATTCGCCGCATCACCTCGAGTCCGTCGATGCCCGGGAGCATCAGGTCCAGCACGACCAGGTCCGGGCGCCGCTCGGCCAGTTCGGCGAGCGCGGCGGTTCCGTCGGCGGCGGTCCGCGTCTCGTAGCCGGCCGCGGTCAGGTAGCGCGCGACGACGTCGGCGATCGTCGGCTCGTCGTCGACGACGAGGATCGATCCGCGGACATGATCCTCGTGGCGCATCGCTGCGAGTGTCCCACGCGCCGACACGGGTTACGAGGCTCCGCGGACCGTGTTCACCGACTGTTCATGAAGCTCGCGCATCCCTGCGGCGAAGTCCTCGGCCGCCGCGAAGCCCAGCTGCGCACGTGCGCGCTCGGCCGACGCGAACACGTGGCGGACATCGCCGAGGCGGAACTCGCCCGTCGTGACCGGGCGCGGCGCGGACGGGCCGACCGCGTCGGCCAGGGCGCCCGCCATCGCGCCGACGCTCCGCGGCGTGCCGCTGCAGACGTTGAGCGCACCGTCGACGGGTGCGGGCGTCGTCAGGGCCAGGACGTTGGCCCGTGCCACGTCGCGGACGTGGACGAAGTCGCGCAGCTGCCCGCCATCCTCGAAGACCGACGGCGCCCGCCCGCCCAGCAGCGCGCTGAGGAACAGCGCGGCGACCCCCGCGTACGGCGTGTCGCGCGGCAGCCGGGGGCCGTAGACGTTGTGGTAGCGCAGCGCGGTCACGGGCACCCCGGTCTCGCGGGCGAACGCGCGGCTCAGGTGCTCCTGGTGGAGCTTCGTCGCCGCGTAGACGTTGCGGGGATCCAGGGCGGCGTCCTCGGGAACCGCCGCCGGGCGCAGCGGCGCGCCGCACAGCGGGCAGCCCGGCTCGAACCGCCCGGCCGCGAGGTCCGCCACGGCCCGCGGTCCCGGCGCGGCCGGGCCGTGCTCGTCGCAGCGATAGCGGCCCTCGCCGTAGACGACCATGCTGCTCGCCAGCACGAGCCGGCCCGCGAAGCGCTCGCGCGCCAGTTCGCGGAGCAGGACCGCGGTGCCGACGTCGTTGTCGGCGACGTAGTCCGTGATGTCGAGCAGGTCCGTGCCGAGGCCGACGCGGGCGGCCTGGTGGCTGACGGCGTCCACGCCGTGCAGGGCCGCCCGCACGGCCTCCGGGTCGCGCACGTCGCCCGCGAGGTGCTCGGCGCCGGCCGGCAGGTGCGTCGCCGCGCGGTCGAGCACGACGGCCTCGTGGCCGGCTGCGAGCAGCGCATCGACGACGTGCGACCCGACGAAGCCGGCGCCGCCGGTGACGAGGACCCTCATCGGAGCACCCGGCGCAGGCCGCTGTCGGTCGAGACGACGAGGTCGCCCCCGGCGAGCCGCGCGACGCCGTAGCGGCAGGGCGTTGCGAACGTCCCCGCATGCGACCAGCGGCCCCTCGCACCCCGGCGGTAGCGCTCGAGGGTCCCGGATGCGACGCCGCAGACGGCCACCTCGTCGCGTGCGAGGACGGCGAGTCCCGACGGCGCCAGACGGCGGCGCAGCGGGGTCCTCGGACCGCCGCCGATCCCCGGACCGAGCCGTTCGCGGCGGCGTCCCGGCGCGTTGTCGGCGACCCAGATCGCGCCGGCCGTGGTGACCGCGAAGGCGAACGGGTTGTTCCAGCCCCCGCTCAGGATCCGCGGCGCCTGCGACGGCGGCCCGTGCGCGTCGAGTTCGAGCAGCTTGCCGTTCGGCGCCCGTGGATCGCGCGTGCGCGACGGGCGCTGCAGGTCGCCGACGCCGATCACGAGGCGGCCGCCCGGGAGCACCGCGAGATGCCCGCCGTTGCCCAAGTCGGCCGCGACGGGTCCGGTCCACACGCGCCGGCTGCGCGTCGGGAGGATCTGATCGACGACGAGGCGCCCGTCGCGGGCGACGGACGCGGCGAACGTCCGGCCGCCCGGATCGACCGCCAGCCCGAGCAGGCCGCGCTGCCCGCCGCTGCGCACCGGGACGCGTGCAAGCACGCGGGGCGAGCCGAGGTCGCGGACGACGCCGCCACGCAGGGTGCCGTAACGCAGCCCGCCGCCCGCGAGCGGCGCCAGCGCCGCCACGATGTCGCCCGCGGGCGGGCGGGTGCGGCCGGAGCCGCCGGGCGAGGGCGGCGGGGCCGCGGTCGTGCTCCCGCAACCGCTGAACGCGATGGCCAGCGCTCCGGCGGCCAGGTGCCGCCCGGCGATCACCACGGCGACCGCACCCCGGCCTGCAGTGCGAGCGCCAGGAGCACCTGCGCGCCGAGCCAGCCGCGACCGAGTCCCGCCGCCGCGATCGCGACCCAGGGCAGGAACGGGAGCCAGATCCGCTCGGTCTCCCCGCGTGACAGGCCAGACAGGTCGGCGAGGGCGATGGCGACCAGCGCGCCGCCGACGAGCATCCAGGTCCCGCGGTCGCGCAGCCGTGCGAGTCCCGCCGCCGACGCCGGCCCCGCGGCCAGCGCGAACGCGGCGAGCGAGATCAGCAGGAAGGCCGCATACGGGCGCCGCGTGACGACGCCGGCGAGCGCGATGTCGCGCGTCGCGCCAAGGCCGTCCGGCCAGAAGAACCCGAGCGCCCAGAACATACCGAGCACCGCCGCCACCCCGGCCCCGGCGATGACCAGCGGCCGCACGCGCCTGCGCGCCAGCGCGATGGCGAGCACGATCGCACCGAACGGCAGCGCCCCGTACGTGAGCATCAGCCCCGCCCCGAACGTCAACCCGGCCGCGGCGGCGAAGCCGTCGGCAGCCCGTCCGTCACGGGTACATGCGAGCGCGAACAGCGCCGCGCCGGCCGCGAGCACGCCGGCGAACAGCGCGTCGGCCGACGTCGCCATCCAGACGGCGCCGGGGACGAGCACGGCGAACGGCGCGGCAGCCCGCGCCTGCGTCGCCCCGGCGAGTTCGCGCAGCGCGATCAGCGCGGCGGGAGCGGTCAGCGCGCCGACGCCGATGACGAGCGCTGCGGCGGGATCGGCGCCGCCGAGGCCGACCCGGTCGAGCGCCCAGAGCACGAGCACCGTGCCCGGCGGGTGTCCGCGCACGTGCGTCGGATAGGTCGGAAGCTCGATCAGGAACCGCCGCAGGAACGTGCCCGGCGATCCGACGCGGTCGACGGCGGCGAGGTACTCGTAGCGGGTCGTCAGCGGCCGCACGATGGCACCCGCCCCGCCGGCCGAGGCGAGCGCGAGCGCCCAGGCGGCGCTCGCCGCCCACGCCGCGACGAGCAGCGTGCCGAAGCGCAGCCGGGCGGCGAGCGCGGGCCCCCACACCGCGCCCGCCAGCCCGAGCATCGCGGCGGGCAGGATCCCCGGACCCACCCGCACGTCGTAGCTGCCGACGAGCGGAGCCGCGCCGATGTGCATCCGCGGGTCGATCCCGTCGAGGTGCACACCGATGGCCCATGCCGCACCGACCACCGCCGCCCACAGCAGCAGCGCCGGCCACTCCGCGGCGACGGCGCCGCCACGCGTCGCGGTGATCGTGTCGGTGGCCACGGCTCCGCACGCTACGAGGCGCACGCCCGCGGATGAAGGGCGAAGGGCGGGGTTTCCCAATTCGTAATCGCGCCGGGGACCTTCCGCGCCTAGGTTCGCCGGCAGATGATCGACGTGATCCTCCCGGTCCTGGACGAGCGCGACGCGCTCCCGTGGGTGCTGGGAAACATGCCCGAGGGCTACCGCCCGATCGTCGTCGACAACGGCTCGAGCGACGGCTCCGGCGCGCTCGCCGAGCGTCTCGGGGCCATGGTCGTCCATGCACCGGTGCGCGGGTTCGGCTCCGCCTGTCACGCCGGGCTGCTCGCAGCCGGAGCGGACGTCGTCTGCTTCATGGACGCCGACGCCTCGTTCGATCCGCGCGACCTTCCGCTCGTGACGGCGCTGCTCGATTCCGCGCACCCGACGCTGGCGCTCGGCGCCCGCGCCCCGGTCAGCCGCGGGGCCTGGCCGGTCCACGCCCGCGTCGCCAACCGCGTCCTCGCGCGCGAGCTGCGGCGGCGCACCGGAGCGGCGCTCAGCGACCTCGGGCCGATGCGCGCCGCGCCGCGCGCCGCGCTGCTCGCGCTCGACGTCGCCGACCGGCGTTTCGGCTATCCGCTCGAGATGGTGCTGCGAGCCGCCGCCGCCGGCTGGTCGCTCGCCGAGACGCCCATCCCCTATCACCCGCGCACGGGCCGCTCGAAGGTGACCGGCACCGCGCGCGGAACGGCCCGGGCTGTTCGCGACATGCGCCGCGTGCTCGCATGAGCGGCACGCTGATCGTCATCGCGAAGGCGCCGCGCGCCGGTCACAGCAAGACGCGGCTGTGCCCGCCGTGCACGCCCGAGCAGGCCGCGGCGCTCGCGCAGGCCGCGCTGTGCGACACCCTGGCCGCGGTCCTCGCCGCCCGGGCCGACCGGCGGCTGCTGGCGCTGGACGGGGAGCCCGGAGCCTGGCTGCCGGACGGATTCGACGTCGTCGCACAGCGCGGCGACGGGCTCGGCGAGCGTCTCGCGGCGGCGTTCGAGGATGCCGGTGGCCGCGCATTCCTGGTCGGGATGGACACGCCCCAGGTGCAGCCCCGCCAGCTCGAAGCGGGCCTGTCGGCGCTCGATCGCGCGGACGCGACGCTGGGCCGCGCGCCCGACGGCGGCTACTGGGGCATCGGCCTACGGTGCCCGGACCAGCGCGTGTTCGACGAGGTCCCCATGAGTGTCCCCGGCACCGCTGACGCACAGCTGAGCCGCCTCGCCGACCTGCGGCTGGAGGTCGCCGCCCTGCCCGTCATGCGCGACGTCGACACCATCGCCGACGCCGTGATGGTCGCGGAGCGGGCACCGGACACGCGGTTCGCGGCGGCTCTGGCAGCCCTCGGACACCACGCTGCGCGGGCGGCGGCATGACGACGGCAGCGGGCGCCCCCGCCGACCTGTACGCCCGCGGGCTCGCCGGCGGCGAGCGCTCCGAACTGCGCGTACGCTTCACCGACGGCCGGGACGAGCGCGTCGACCTGCGCCGCTGGCTCGGAACGACGGACGCCGCCGACGAGTCGGTGATCGAGCGCCTGGCCGGGCCGGTGCTCGACATCGGCTGCGGCCCCGGGCGCCACGTGCTCGCGTGCGCCCGCCGGGGCATCGAGGCGCTCGGCGTCGACATCTCGCCGGCGGCGGTCGCCGAGGCGCGCCGCCGCGGTGCGCCGGTCGTCGAGGGCTGCGTCTTCTCGGGCGTTCCGCGGGCGGGATCCTGGGGCAGCGCGCTGCTGCTCGACGGCAACATCGGCATCGGCGGCGACCCCGGGCTGCTGCTGGCCCGGACGGCGGAGCTGCTCGTCCCCGACGGGCGGGTCGTCGTGGAGGTCGGCGCCCCCGGCAGCCCGACGTGCCGTGAGCGCATCCGCCTGGAGATCGCGGGCGCCCACAGCGCCTGGTTCCCGTGGGCCCGGGTGAGCGCCGACGGGATCGGCGAGCCGGCGCGGGCCGCCGGCCTGTGCAGCCGCGCGATGTGGGAGGCGGGCGGGCGATGGTTCGTCGCACTCGGCGCGGCGGCATAGGCGAGCGCCTCGCCGCCGGCGAGGACCCCGCCGCCGCGGTCGCGGAGCATGTGGCGAGCCACGAGGCCCGCCGCGTTGCAGCGCGGCGGGTCGATGCCGGTGCGTTCCCCGGCCGGCTGCATGACGAGCGCGTCGCCGCCGTCCTCGGCGCCGCGCTCGGCCTGGCCTTCCTGACCTGTTTCCTCACCGGCCTCTACAGCCACTTCGCACAGCATCCGCTCGACGTCGGGTTCCTGTCGACGCCCGCGAGTCCCGCCGCGCTGTACCGCGTCACGCAGGGACTGCACGTCGCCGCGGGCATCGCCGCGATCCCGCTGCTGCTCGCCAAGCTGTGGACGGTCTACCCGCTGCTGTTCCGCTTCCCGCCGGTGCGCAGCGCCGCGCACCTGGTCGAGCGCCTGGCGCTGATCCCGCTCATCGCCGGCGGCCTGTTCCAGCTGTTCACGGGCCTCGCGAACACGGCGCACTGGTACGTCTGGAGCTTCTCGTTCCCGGTCGCGCACTACTGGACCGCGTGGATGGTGATCGGCGGGCTCGTCGCGCACGTCGGGGCGAAGTGGGTCACGACGCGGCGCGCGCTCGGGCGCGAGGGGCGTTCGCGCCCTGAGCCCGCCGGCGACGGCCTGAGCCGCCGCGCGTTCCTCGGGACCGTCGGCGCGGCCGTCGGCGCCGTGACGCTGCTCTCCGTCGGCCAGACGGTGCGGCCGCTGCGGCGCCTGGCGCTGCTGGCGCCGCGCGACCCCGCGGTCGGCCCGCAGGGGCTTCCCGTCAACAAGACGGCGGCCGGCGCGCGCGTGACGACGATCGCGCGCGACCCCGGATATGCCCTCGTCGTCGACGGCAACGTCGCGACGCCGCTGCGGCTGTCGCTCGCGCAGTTGCGGGCGCTTCCGCAGCACCGCGCGGCGCTCCCGATCGCCTGCGTCGAGGGCTGGAGCGCGGGCGCGACCTGGACGGGCGTGCGCGTGCGCGACCTGCTGGCGATGGCCGGAGCAGCCGACGGCGCCGAGGTCGTCGTCCACTCGCTGCAGCCGCGCGGGTCCTACCGGTCCTCGCGGCTGAACGTGCCGCACGCGACGAACGCCGACACGCTGCTCGCGCTGCAGATCCACGGCGAGGACCTCCACATCGACCACGGCTTCCCGTGCCGGCTGATCGCCCCGAACCGCCCGGGCGTGCAGCAGACCAAGTGGGTCGGCCGCCTGGAGGTCGTGTGATCGACGCGAACGATCGCGGACGCGACACCGCGCCGCCGCCCGCGCGCCTGGGCACCGACGAGGTCGGCGGTGCACGCTTCTGGATCTGCGCGGCCGCCGGGCTCGGGATCGCCGCGTTCGGGCTGATCGGCCTGCTGAACGACCCGCGCGCGGGATCGCTGTCGAACTGGGCGACGTTCCTGATCGGCGGGCTCGTGCTCCACGACGGGCTGTTCGCGCCGCTCGTCGTCGGCGCGTCGCTGGTCGCCTGGTGGGTGCTGCCGCGCCGCGCCCGCCCGGCGATCATCGCCACGGCGATCGTCGCGGGTGTCGTCGTGCTCATCTCGATCCCCGTGCTCGGGCGGCCGGGCGAACTGCCGGGTAACCCGTCGCTGCTGCCGCGCGACTACGCGGCGGGGCTCGCCGTCGCGCTCGGCGTGATCGGTCTGGTCGGGGCGTTCGCGGTGGCGCGGGCGCTGCGGCGGCCGGCACCGCCGCCCCCGCCTTCGCCGGACCGCGGCGGCTGGTAGGCGGTCGGCCTAGACCTGTGTCGCCGGCGCGGCCGGGATGTCCTGCACCCGCAGCCAGTCGGTGATCTTCCCGCCGCGCACGCGGAACGCGGTGCGCGCCGTGCCACCCACCCCTGCCCCGCAGGTGCCCGGACCAGGTCGCTCGGTGAGCACGAACGTCGCGATGGTGAAGCCGCGCGGCCCGCGCTCAGTGGCGACGAGCTTCGCCCCGCAGGGCAGTCCGGAGTTGAACGCGAGCACCTCGGCGCCGGTCGTCAGCCGCTGCGGTGGGCCCCCGTTCGCGACGAGGCTCGGCACCGCGAAGGAGCGCGCGGCGCGGGCGACGTCCCCGTGGCGCAGCGCGTCCGACCAGGTGCGGACCACCTCGGCGGGCGACGGGTCCCGGCGGGTTGAGCCGCCGCCGCAGCCCGCGATCGCCCCGACCGCGGCGATCGCCAAAACGGCGAGCAGCAGGAGGCGTCGCCGTGCGCGGGTCATCCGAGAAGGTTCCCGATGCCGCTGACCGCCGCACTGCCGAGTGCGATCTCGAGCGCGACCCCGGCCACGCCGACCGCGACGGCCACGACGACGAACAGGGCGTCCTCCAGGAGGACGCCGAGCGAGAGCAGCACCACGCCGAGCGCGGGCAGCGTGTCCAGCCCGGTGAACGGCGGCGCCAGGAACGCGCCGGCCGTCCCGCCGATGACGAGCAGGCCGAAGACGATGTTGCTCAGGCGGGTGTGGAACAGAAAGCGCAGCCGCGGGCGCGAGAAGCGCTCCAGGCGCCGGATCGTCCGCATCAGGCCGGTGAGGAACTTCTGCCGGCGATCGCCGGCCAGTTCGATCGCGCGCCAGCGCTGCGGCAACCAGATCTCCTCGCGCCCCGCGATCAGCTGCAGCGCCAGCAGCACCGCGATGACTTCGAAGACGTGCGTCGCGCCCCCGGTCGGCAGCGGCAGCGCGGGCACCCCGAGCAGGAGGACGAAGAGGAACGTGAAGCTCTTCTCCTCGAACAGGTCGATGAGCCCGCCGAGGGTCGTGTCGCCGTCGCCGCTGAGCCACGCCTCCAGCGCGCCGCTCACCGTCGGCGGGTCCTCGGCGCCGGGAGGCCGGGCAGGTGTTGCGGAGCCGGCCACGTCCCCGCACGATACGAGGCCGGCGCGCGGCCCCGGCGTGCCGACCGCTCTACGGGGTCGCCGCGAGCCCGGGGCCGCGGATGTCGAAGGTCACCGGGGACGGCGGCGACACGGAGGGGGTGGGATTCGAACCCACGGACGAGGTCACCCCCGTCAACGGTTTTCAAGACGGTTCACGTCGCGGGCAAAGCGCCCGTGGTTGTTGGAGTTTAGACCGTCCAGGCAGGCCCTTGGGACAACTTCTGGGATAGTCCCGCGCCGGCGATCAACCGTCGGGGGGACTCGAGACGCCCGCGACTTCCCGACGGGGCCGACACCAGCGAGCCGGACGTGTCCGGCGTCATGCCGTCTGGCGTCGTTGAGCGCGCTCGCCGAGGACCGCGATCCAGCGGTCCAGGTGGTCAAACGACGGGTACGGCAGTCCCTTGGCGAGCAGTGCGCGGCGGACGACCCGCGCGGTCTCTCGGGCGTCGCGAAGCTGCTCGTGGACTAGATCTACGCGCATCGTCGACGACGGCCGCTGGCGAAGCTGGTCGACCTCGGAATCGCGGACCCAGAGGTAGTGCTGGCGGCTGCGGGCGGGAAGCTCATCGATGCCGCGGTGGTGGCAGCACCCGTGCACGCAAACGAAGCGCGAGCGGAGACCGACCTGTTCATCGAGGAGGTGTGCGGCGGTCTTGCCCGGGAGCGTCGTGCGCAGCTGTTCGAAGTAGATTCGCCGATCCCCACGACCGGTTGAGGCGCGCTCGCCGTCGCGCGTGGTAGATCGCCGATTGAGCGATGCGAGGTCACAGGCCTCTGCCTGCCCCAGCCCGGAGTCGAATGCTTGAATGCCGAGGGCTTGGAGTACAAGTCCGAATGCGCCGACGCGACCGGCGATCACTGGAAGCCCGTGCGAGGTGATCGCGGCGAGGAAGTTCGCGTAGGTGATGAGCTTCTCGACGCTGTCTCGCACCGCGTTGAAGCTTGTGGCCTGGACGTAGACGGCGTCTATTGGGTAATCCAGCAGCCGGTTGATGATCAGCTCGGGGTGCTGGAGCGCTTTGCGGCCTGGCGCGATCTGCGCGATGAGCGGACGGCGGTCGAGGTCGCCGGTGCCGTTTGCGGTGCACGAGGCATCGAGGAGCCGGTCGTTGTGCACGATCCAGGCCTGCAGATCGCGGTCCTGATACGGCAGGCCGGCGGCGAGGTATGCGCTGGCGCCATGGTCCTGTTCAAACGCCATGACCGCGCGCGCAAGATCCGCACACGCTGTCGGTGTGAGGTCCGCTGCAAGTAGCGGGCGGGCTGGCGAGTAGGGAAGCGCTTGCAGTCGTTCGACCTCCAGGAACCGCTCGCCGACCAGCCGCAGCGTCTGTGGATCGACGAGGTGGGCGACGGATTCCTCGCGAAAGCGCTTGAGCAGCGGCGCGGCGTCGGCGGCGTAGCTTGCCTCGAGGATCGCGCCACGAAGGCGGACGCCGCGGTCGAAGAGCGTCGGGCCGTGGAGGGCCTCTTCGATGACTCGGCCATCGCGGCGTGTCACGCGCGGCAGGTACGCCAAGTCGCTGAGGAGATCTGGTGGTTGCTGTAGCCTGTCAGACATTGTGCCGACACTGTAGGCGACACATCGGATGACAGATGGAGGACGTTTTGACGGACCTTGCGGACCGGCTGGATCGCGCTAGCAAGCAGTTGGACCTCGACCAGGCCGACATCGCCCGCGTTCTGGACACCAACCCGCGCACGGTCGCGCGCTGGATGCAGCGCCAGACAGCGCCGCGTCCCGATGCCCGCGAACGGCTCCTGGAGCTGATCGCCGTGATCGAGCAACTCTCCGGAGTCCTGCGGCCCGAACCGGCGCACGACTGGCTCTTCACGCCCAACCCGCTGCTCGAGAACCACAAGCCCGTCGATCTACTCCGCGAAGGTCAGTACCGCCAGGTCCTTGGCGCCGTCGACGCGCTCGCCGAAGGCACCTTCGTCTAACCCAACGTCAGCTTGCCCGAGCCGCACCTCGCAGCGGCGATCGACACGATCGCCGCCACTACCTTCACCGGCACCGCCTACCGGCACGTCGCCGCCAGACGCGGACCCCTCTCCGGTTCCGGCGCTCGCTCCCAAGGCGGCCGCTGGAACCCGCCCCAAAGCTTCGCGACGCTCTACCTCGCCCTAGAGCGAGACACCGTCATCGCCGAGTTCTACCGCCTCGCCGCCCGCTCCCAACGAGCACCCCAGGACTTCCTCCCCCGCCACTTCCACAGCTACGACCTCAACCTCACGCAAGTCCTTGACCTGCGAACACCGGGCGCGCGATCGGCTCTCAATCTCGACCTGACCGACATCGCCTCGGACGACCTCACGACGTGTCAAGCGATCGGTGAGACCGCCCACTACCTTGGTTACGAAGCGATCCTCGCACCATCAGCCACGGGAACGGGCGTCGTGCTCGCCGTGTTCTCAGATCGCATGCAGGGCGGCTCGAACATCACCGACGCCGGCTACGAGCTCTGGGAAGCGCCGCCGGCGTGATCCGCGGGTCCGGCCGCGCTCCCGACACGAAATCGGAGCCGAGCCTTTCAGTCTTCTAGGTTAGGAAGCGTGGCTACGCAGCGTGTCTCCGCCAACGCGATCACCGCGCTCAAGGACGCGCTGAGCGCGGTGTTCTGGTTCAAGGGCGATCTCTACGACTACGCCAAGGCTGCGGTCGCCGGCGAGCCGCAGTTCCTGGCCGGGATCGACTGGACAGGCCCCCAGTACAAGCGTGAGAGCGTTTCGCTCTTTGTCGACCGCTTGGTCCGCGAGCAAGACGAGCACCAGGATGTACTGCTCGCGCTGCTGGTTGACGTAGCGGCGATGGAGAACTTCCCGCAACTGCGCCGGGTCGAGGACCCCGAGCCGAAGATCGTCGCAGCCCGAGAAGCCGTGGCGCACCTTCGCGTGGAGGTCCGGCCGTACGAAGCCACGCTGCTGGAGAACCAAGCCGCCCGTGACCGCATTGCCGCCGCCAAGCAGGCGGCAGCGGAGCACCGAGCGACTTCGCTGCGCTTGGCCGAGCTGAAGGCCCAATACATAGAGTTGCTCGAAGCTGACCCCCAGGCACGCGGATACGCGCTGGAGAAGCTCCTGAACGCTGTGTTCGCAGCGTTTGACCTGAACCCGCGCGGATCATTTCGTGTCGTGGGTGAGCAGATCGATGGCGGCTTCACCCTCGAAAACGAGCACCTGATCATCGAGGCGAAGTGGCAAAAGGCGCTCACACCTCGAGCGGATCTAGACATCTTCCTGAGCGAGGTTCAGCGTCGAGGTGAGAATACCCTCGGACTGTTCGTCTCCATCAACGGGTTCGAGGACACGGCGATCGCGCTCCACACAGGGAACCGCTCTCCGATCTTTCTCATGGACGGGGGCGACCTCTTCGCGGTGCTCGATGAACGCATCGACCTAGTGGACTTGCTGCGCCGCAAGCGCCGCGAGACATCAATGACTGGACGCGTGCTGCTCACCGCCGCTGAGATCTTGGGCGGCTAGGTTCGCCGCCGTGCTATTGCGCACGCGCCCGCCGTTCACGAGCGGCGCGGATGGGACGACCCGGTGACGCAACACACCGAGTCGTTCCCGAGCTGAGCGGTGTCGCCTAGGCTGCGGCTTGTGATCGTGCGTTTCCCCGCGTATCGCCGGTATTCGGCGGCAAGGATCGAGGTTAACGACGCCATGATGGCGCTCCTCATCGGTGCCCGCCTCGGCGAACACGCCCTTCGGACTTCTGCGGCAAGCCCCGAATCGCTCCTGCCGTCGCTGTTTGGACAGATTCCTGGGATTGAACGACTGAACCGGACCGCGGGTGACGCTGCTCGGCTGCTTGCTGATGCCGAGATGCACCTCGCGAACATGGCGATCCCGTACGCATTGACGATTCATTCTTCGTTTGTGGTGTCCTCGGCGCAGATGCTGCGGGACGACGGCCGCGACGATGATGGCGAGCCATTTACCTTTGCTCGCCAGGAGGATCTGACGAAGCTGTCCTTGGAGATCGCGCACGAGTACGTGGCCGAGCGCTGCGGAACTGATTTCGATGGTGAGCTGCTCCCTCTCTTTCACATCGCTCGCCGGATCCGGAACCGGATCGTCCACTTTGGTGGCGTCGCCGGCACACGACTTCCTCGCGAGTATCGGGCGCTTTCGGCGGACGCCCGTGCAAGCTGGGAGGGACTCGCGGGCCGGCCGCTCGACGATGCGATTGCCTCGGGGCGTCTCGCGCTCCAAGAGGGTGAGCTCATCGCCGTGCTCGCCTTAAGCAGGCACCTCGCCCTCAGGACCAACGACGTTCTCGCACACACGCTGAGCCGTGGGTACTGGGCGAGCGCCGCGGTCGCCGACTACCACGACCTTCATGCTCAGCGGTTTGGCGAGCGTGCTCGTCGCCTGCGCCGCGTTCACGGCTTCGCCCAAAGGATGTACGCGCCGCTCCATCTGACGGAGGAAGAGCTCCGCGCTGCGGGGGCGTAATGAGAGGGTGGCTCTGTCCTATTGAGCTACCGTGAGATGAATCTCTGGCCGGGACTCGAACCCGGGTCAACCCTTTCGCGTGACCGATTCTACCGTCCCGCACGGGACCAATCGCTTCGGCGTCCCCGGTAGCCTCGCCCAGTGAGCGGCGAGCGGGACTGGCGCGAGTACGAGATGCAGATCGAGGCCAAGCTGCGGGCGCTGGCTGGCGACGAGGCGGAGATCCTGTTCGACCACGAGATGCCCGGCAAGCTGAGAGATGTGGATCGCCAAGTCGACATCTTCGTGCGTGGGAACTTCGCCAACATCGGCAAAGCGACCATGGCCGTCGACTGCAAGTGCTACTCGCGCAACGTGGACGTCAAGAATGTCGAGATGGCCATCGGCCTGATTGAGGATGTCGGGTCGGACCTCGGTCTGGTCGTCACGACCGAAGGGTTCTCCCCCGGCGCCAGGCGTCGAGTCAGGCCGTGCGAGGGGTTTGGCTCGACGTTGTCCGCTACGACGAGTTGGCGCAATGGGAACCCGATGTGCATTGGTGCGATGTCTGCAACGACTCGGAGTCAGAGGGCTCCCCGGGCGGGCTCTACATCCAACTGCTCGACGCGTCGGGCGCGCCGCTCGACGGTGAGGTCGCTGCGGGCGCGGGGCGTTGCGAGCGATGCCAAGCAGTGCACGTGCGCTGCGCGTGCGGGACAACCAACGCCTTCCTCGACGAGCAGCACGGACAATGGCTCGGGTGCGAGGGCGGGTGCGGACGGGAGTGGCGCGTCGACATCGCGCTCGACCGCAAGGGCATCCCGACCTCGGATGACCTCCGTGAGGTCATCGAGTTCCGCTGACCATCTGCGCCG
Source organism: Solirubrobacteraceae bacterium (assembly GCA_046594555.1). Lineage (GTDB taxonomy): Bacteria > Actinomycetota > Thermoleophilia > Solirubrobacterales > Solirubrobacteraceae > F1-60-MAGs163. Next base: position 91,884 of record JBKJRO010000016.1, on the reverse strand, counting down.
CTGACTGTTGGCCACGTGTTAGTCCTGCGGTGCCCGGCGCGGTCGTGAGCGGTCTCCAACGGCGTCGCAGCACGGATCCCCATCCCTCGCAGAGTGTCGGTTCAACCACGGAGGGGGTGGGATTCGAACCCACGGACGAGGTCACCCCCGTCAACGGTTTTCAAGACCGTCCCGTTCAACCGCTCCGGCACCCCTCCAGGGCGTTCCGCGGGGCTCGCACCCACTCGCGTGCTCGCGGGCCCGGCAGAACGGCGGCGGGACAACGGTAGGCGGTGGCGGGGACGCGTGCCGCGCCGAGGCCGTGGCGCAGCTCAGGCGCGGGAAGCGGCGTGCTTGACGCGGTACATCGCCGCGTCCGCGGCTCGCATCAGCTCGTCGGCGGTCTGCCCGCTCGAGGTGACCCGCGCGACGCCGACGCTCGCGGCGATGCCGACCGGCTCGCCGTCGAGCACGAAGGGTGCGTCGAATGCCGCCTCGACGCGTGCCGCGATCATGTCCGCGATCGGTCCCGTGGCGCTGTCGCAGAGGACGACGAACTCGTCGCCGCCGAGCCGGGAGACGGTGTCCTCGGCGCGCACGACGGTGCACAGGCGGGCCGCCGTCTCGACGAGCACCTGATCGCCCGCGGCGTGGCCGCGCTGGTCGTTGATGCTCTTGAAGTCGTTCAGGTCCACGAGCACGAGCGCCGGCTCGAGCTCCGGGTTGCGGCGCGCACGCACGAGCGCCTGCTCGAGCCGATCGGCCAGCAGCGCGCGGTTCGGCACCCCCGTGAGGTAGTCGTGCAGCGCGCGACGTGACAGCTCCTCCTCGGCCTGGCGGCGTTCGATGGCGATCGCGGCGAGCCGGCTCGCGTCATCGATGTGGCGCAGGTCGGTGGCGGTGGGCGACCCCGGCTCGCGCAGGTAGAGCGCGAACGTTCCGAGCAGGTCGCCGGACGCCGACAGGATCGGCGTCGCCCAGCACGCCCGAACGCCGAACCGGGATGCGAGCCCCGTGGAGTCGCTCCAGCGCGGGTCGCCCTGCAGGTCGTGGGCGACCACGAGGAGGCGGCGGTGGGCGGCAGTGCCGCACGGGCTCGATGCCGGGCCGATCTCAACGCCCGCGATCGCTTCGGCATATTCGGGCGGGAGCGACGGGGCTGCGACGTTGACGAGCTTGCGCGCGACGGGGTCCCAGAGCTGCACCGACGCGAGCAGTCCCGGCGTGATCGCCTCGAGCTCGCCGACGAGCGCGGCGAGGACCTCGGACAGCGGCATGTCGGTCGTGATCGCGCGCAGGATCTGGTTGTGCGCCTCGAGCTCCGCGTTGGCCTTCTCGATCATGCGCTTGGCGTGACGCAGCTCGATCTCGGCGACGGCGGCCGCCGCAAGGTCCTTGAGCACGCCGAGCTCGTCCTCGGACCAGACCCGCGGGACGCTGTCGATGACGCAGAACGATCCGAGCGCGTGGCCGGCGGCGGTCGTCAGCGGGATCCCGGCGTACGCGACGACGCCGAGGTCACGGATCGCGGGATTGTCGCGGACGAGGTCGCTGTCGCGCGCATCCTCGATGACGAGCGGCTCGCCCGAGATCACCACGTGCTGACAGAACGAGTGCGTGAGCGGCGTCCCGCGAACCGTCGCCCAGGGCTCGGGCAGTCCCAGGCTGCTCTTGAAGAACTGGCGCTCGTGGTCGACGAGCGACACGAGCGACACGGGGGCGCGCAGCAGGCGCGACGCCGCGCGCGTCAGCCGGTCGAACGCTTCTTCGGCGTCGCTGTCGAGCAGGCCGGTCTCGATCAGGAACGCGAGGCGCTCACCGTCGAGGAGTCCGGTCGGGGCAGGGGTGCGGTCGGGGAGCGCGACCGCTGGAGACGGCGCTGGTCTGTGCATGTCGCTCCTCGTGGTATCGACGGGTCCGGCTCCCGGCATGAGCGCGCGTCGCAGGAACCGCTCCGGCACCCCTCCGCTAGGGTCCGCCGCCATGCGCCGCCTCCCCCTCGTCCTGGCCCTGCTCGTCGCGGCGCTGCTCCTCGCGACCGGCTGCGGATCCAGCGGGCCGAGCGCCGCCGAGAGCTACAAGACGGCCTTCACACCGATCAACGCGGAGATCATCACCACGGGCAATGAGGTCGGCACGGCCGTCACGACTGCGCCGACGAAGTCGAATGCCGAACGCAGCGCCGCGTTCGCCCGCCTGTCCGACAAGGCCGCGGCGCTTGCGGGCGCGATGGCCAAGCTGTCGCCGCCGAAGGACATCGCCGCCGATCACGAGCTCCTGCTGACCGGGCTGCGCAAGGAGGCCGGGAACCTGAACCGCATCGCCGAGGCCGCGGTCAAGGGCGATCCGGCCGCCGCCAAGACCGCCGCGGAGGACACCGTCAGGGCCGCGGCGGGCATCCGCGACCCGCGCCTGCGGATCGCCACCGCGCTGAAGCTGCCGAACCGCTAGCGCTCAGCGCCCGCGGACGGCATCGCCGATGCGCACGGGGCCCGCCACCGCGGGAAACCCCGGGTACACTGCCGTCCTTCCCCGGAGAGGTGGCCGAGTGGCTGAAGGCACTCGCCTGCTAAGCGAGTAACGGGGGTTAACCTCGTTCGCGGGTTCGAATCCCGCCCTCTCCGCTGCCTTCCGCCGCACGATCGCGGGCATGACCACGCAGATCGTCACCGGGGCCGACTTCGTCACGATCCCGACCAAGGACCTCGACGCGGCGGTCGCCTTCTACGGCACGACGCTGGGCCTGCGCCGCCCGGTGTACATGCCGGACCGCCACGTCGCCGAGTTCGAGACCGGGACCGTGACGCTCAGCGTCGTCGTGCCCGAGCACATGGGCTTCCCCTACGCCCCGAGCGGCAACCCGCTCGCGCTGCACGTCGAGGACGTCGCGTCCGCGCGCGCGGAACTCGAGGGCCGCGGCGTCACGTTCGCCGGGGACCTCATGGACACCGGCGTCTGTCACATGGCGTTCTTCGCCGACCCCGACGGCAACGCGCTGATGCTTGCACCACCGCCACGCACCGCGGGTCACCGACGCCTGAGCGCTAGCATGGCGCCCGCTGCGCCCGTAGCTCAGCTGGATAGAGCGTCGGTCTACGGAACCGAAGGTCAGAGGTTCGAATCCTCTCGGGCGCACTGATGAATTCCCGACAGTCGCTTGGGGATTTCGCATCTATGCAGACCGACTTCAGCTGACTGTGCCGCCAGTGGGTCCCCAGTCGAATGTCGTCGCGGGGTCCAGCCGCAAACAGCTTCCGTCGTGCAGGCGGTTCTTCGTCGTCGTGCCCTTGGGATCTCGACCCTTGCAGGTGTAGCCCTTGGGGCCTCCTGCGAGCTTGCCCATCGGATGGGCCGGGAGCTTGGGGAAGAACGCGCGCAACAGCTGCTTTGCTCGACCGCAAGAAATTCCCCAAGCGTGGACGAGGTAGCGATTACCGCGACGAGGGGGCGCGTTCGGCGTGTGGACGCCGTAGGCAACCCACGCTGGGCCGGTCATGGTGCACGACGTTTGTGGCCCCTTCGGCATCGGGGGGATGCCCGGAGGCGGTGTCACAGCGAGCGGCCGCGCGGCGCCGCGAGCCTGGGCCGCGCCACCGACGAGGCCAACAGCGAGCACGATCAGCGCGAGGACCATGACGCGAGTCGGCAGAGCTGGGCTCATATGCCCACTGTGTCGTCCATCGAGTGAGCGGTCAAGCACGAACATCCCCACAGCGATCCCCACGAGCCAGGCTGAGCACCCGAAACGCCCTAGATACGGGCGATTCGGAAGATCAGACGCTCGGCTACGGAACCGAAGGGCAGAGGTTCGAATCCTCTCGGGCGCACTCCGGAACCCCCACGGAGGCTGGGGTTTCCGCCGGTGCACGTTCCGCGTCCGTAGCCGCGGGGATCAGCCCGGCGGCACGAGCCGGTCGATCATGTCCAGGACCGTCGGCTCCAGGTCAGGCCAGTCGAACGACGCGCGCCTCACGCCGCCTGCACGGGCTCGGCCCCTGCCTGCTGCTGCATCTTGCTCATCGAGATGGCGGCCTTGCGATTGATCACGGCGAGCTTCCCGGAGCCCACCACATAGCGGAGCGGCGAGGAATGGTGTCCGAGGTAGAGGCGACTGCGGCGCAGCCACAGTGCCACGTGCCGGTTGCACTTCAGCATGTTCTGGGCCGTGACGACCAGCGTGCTCGCCAGGTCCTGCACCTGCTCGGGATGCGGCACCGGGGTGCAGATCTGGTTGCGTCGCTCGTCGCTGATGTTGAGCAGTTCGAGGTGAGCGATCAGCGCAGCGCTGAACGTCTGCTGGCACATGAACACGGGCTGCAGGGTCACGCGGCCGTCGGAGTAGAGCGGCGTGGCATCGACCTTGGCCAGCCCGTTCGCTGAACAATCGACGAAGAGCGTGTCGGCCGCAGCGCTGATCGTTCCACGGTCGAGCAGGATCTCGCTGCTGCCGACCCGCTGCACGCGGCCGAGTCGTACGACGTCCTTGACGCGCTGCAAGCTCGCGAACTCCCTGCGGTCCACGGTGGCGCAGCGCCACTTGGTCGGCAGGCTCTGAGCATCAAGCCGGAAGACGATCCCTTCGCGCTCGAGTTGCAGGAACGCATCGTCGATCCTGGTCGAGTCGGCGATGCTCTGCACCATGGCCACGACCGTGTTCAGCACGATGCCTGGCTGCATCATGCCGCGGTCCAGGAGCCAGGCGTCGTTGGGCATGATCCATTGAATGCGATCCGGGTCGACGCCGTTGTCGAGCAGAAACAGGATCGAGTCGATCCCGGTCTTTCCTCCACCGATGATCACGTAGCGCTCCCACGGTCGCCGGACCTGCGCCAAGCCGTTGGGCGGGATCACGGTCACGTCCGGGTCGATCTCGTACCGGGGCGGGCAGACCGAGGGAACCTTCACCTGGTTGTAGGTCCCGTCGATGATCCTGCGGCGCGCGGATACCGTGGTGACGCGATCGACGCCGATCGTGGAGACGATCCGGCCGTCGCCCGCGTACTCGCTCATCGGCAGAAACGTGACCCGCCCGGTGTGCACGAAGCGATCCATCGCATCCCGGTAGTACGCGACCAGGTCCGCGCCCGAGCTCAGGTCCTCTCCACCCTGCCCGAGCTTTGTGGAGTTCAGACCGTAGAACGCTGCCGGCTGGTGCAGCCTGACGAAGGGGTAGGCGTCGTTCCAGTGCCCCCCTGGGTTGGCATGCCGGTCCACCATGACGATCTGCGCCTTCGGATCCTCAGCGAGGATGACGTCGGCGAATCCCATGCTCATGGCGCCGGCGCCGAGGATGAGGTAATCGGTCTCCAGATGCTGCGTCGGCATTGCGGTCCTCGTTCCTCACCGACGTGCCGGTGATCGCAGGTGTAGCGATGGTGTTCCCTGACGACGAGAACGATAGATCGGCGCCGCGGGCGAGCGCATCGCCATTCGGGGGGGACCTCGGCACCCTTTCGGGGGACCTCCTGTCCATCTACGACCGCGACTCGCCTCCGCAGAGGTTCAGAATTTGAGCTGGATGCAGAACTTGAGCCACGGCCCGCCGCCGGGATAGGCTCGCAACCGTGTCCGAGAAGCCCGCGCTCTACGTCTGCCACGGCGACGACGGCGGACCGAAGATCCACCCCTGCCGCCGGGTTCAGGAGGCACTGCGCGCCGCCGGGATCGACTACGACAAGGTCATCGCGGCGCACGGCAACCCGATCCCGTTCCTGCGCAAGGGCTCGCGTGACGAGCTCCGTGCCGCAACCGGCGGCGAGAAGGTCCCGGCGCTGAAGCTGCCCGACGGGACGGTGATCACCCACTCCCGGGCGATCCTGGCCTGGATCGCCGCGCAGCCGGCTACCCCGCCAGGGCCTGCGCGATGAGCAGCGCCGGGCGGTAGAGCGGGTCGCGCAGCAGCGCCTGGCGGATCCCCTCGCCGAGAATGCCGCCCTCGCCGCGCGAGGCGCCCATGATCGTCCAGCGGTGCTCGGCGCCGTCCGGCTCGCGGCGCACCGCACGCAGGCCGCCGGGTCCGCGATCGAGCACGAGTTCGACGCCGCCGGTCGTGTGGATCGTCAAGCCCGCCAGGCCCCGCACGTCGAGGGACGACGGCTCGAGCGTCAGTCGGACGTCGTGCTCCGGCGCCCGGGCGAGGCCCGACAGCGTGCCGTCGGGCGCGGCGCGCAGCACGGCGGGTGTCCAGCCCAGGCGCTCGGCGAGCCAGCCGAGCAGCAGCAGTGCCGCGGCCGCGGACGCCGGCTCGTGCCGGATGGTGACGGCGTCGATGCGCGCCAGCTCGCGGCGCAGGTCCCCGGGCGGGTCGAACAGCGCGGCGACGCGCTCGCGCCAGGGCGCCGAGCGCAGCCAGGCGAGGTCGACGACGCGGACGCGCTCGGCGAGCGCCGCGGCCGCGGCCAGCCCGTCGGCGGGCACCGGATCGTCGACCGCGTCGATCAGCACGACCTGCGCGACGCGCCGCAGCGCCTCGCCGGCCTCCTCGTGGCCGTGGGGCGACCAGGCGACGGTCAGCAGGTCCGTGACGACGAGCGGGTCGAGGATCGTCGCCAGGCTCGGCAGGTGCCGCGGCCCGACCTCGAGGACGACGAGCTCGACGGCCTGCGCCGCCCGCTCGCCGTCGGCGTCGTCGCTGGCGATGCTGACGGTGGCGTCGAGCGTGGTCCGGCCCGGATCGACCTGGCAGACGATCGTCCGCGAGGCGCGGTGCTGGCCGACGCCGCGCAGCCGGTTGGCGATCTCGCCGCTCCACTGGCGATCGACGACGACCACCATGTTCAGGACGCGCGCCAGCGTCGCGTCCGGGTTCTCGGTGTGACGCTCGACGAGCAGGTCGCGCAGCGCCTGCTCGATCGCCTCGGGCGTCGTGTCAGCCGCCGACCAGACGCTCTCGGTGGTCATCAGATCGTGCGCCAGCGGTGATCGCCGAGCATGATCGCGTTCGCCTCGAGCGGCCCCTGCGACCCGGCCTCGTACTGCGGCAGCGGGCCCGACGCGCCTGCCCACGCCGACACGACGGGATCGCAGATCCGCCACTGCTCCTCGACCTCGTCGTTGCGGGTGAAGAGCATCGCCTCGCCGCGCATCGCGTCGAGGATCAGGCGCTCATAGGCTTCGGGCGACTGGGACATGAACGACGTTCCGTAGAGGAACTCCATCTGCACCGGGCGGATCCGCATCCGCGTGCCGGGGATCTTCGCGCCGAGCGACAGCGAGACGCCCTCGTTGGGCTGCAGCGTCAGCACCAGGACGTTGGGTTGCACGCCGGGAGCGCCGTCGTCCTGGGCGAACGCGATGTGCGGCGCCTGCTTGAAGGTGATCGTGATCTCCGTGACCTTGCGCGCCAGGCGCTTGCCCGTCCGCAGGTAGAGCGGCACGCCGCTCCAGCGCCAGTTGCCGACCTGCAGGCGCAGCGCCGCGTAGGTCTCGGTCGTCGAGTCCCGGGGCACGTTCGCCTCGTCCAGGTAGCTGGGGACGTCCGCGCCCGACACGCTGCCACCGGCGTATTGGGCCCGCGCCGACATCAGCGGGATCTCCTCGGGCTGCGGCGTGCGGATCGCGTGCAGGACCTTGACCTTCTCGTTGCGCACGTGGTCGGCCGTGAACGCGATCGGCGGCTCCATGCACAGCAGGCAGAGCAGCTGCAGCATGTGGTTCTGGACCAGGTCGCGCAGCGCGCCCGCGCCGTCGTAGTACCCCGCGCGCGTGCCGATGCCGAGGTCCTCGGACGCCGTGATCTGGACGTTGTCGACGTAGTTGCGGTTCCAGAGCGGCTCGAACATGCCGTTGGCGAAGCGGAACGCGAGCAGGTTCTGCACCGTCTCCTTCCCCAGGTAGTGGTCGATGCGGTAGATCTGCTCCTCCTCGAACACCGACAGCACGTGGGCGTTGAGGTCGAGCGCCTCCTGCAGCGAGGTGCCGAAGGGCTTCTCGATCACGCAGCGCACCTCGCGGTCCTGCAGGCGCGACAGCCCGGCCTCCCCCAGCGCGCCGACGATCACCGGGAAGAAGCCGGGCGCGGTGGACAGGTAGAAGACGCGGTTCAGCGGCTCCGGCGTCGCCGCGTCGTACCCCTCGAGCACGTCGCGCAGCGCCGCGTAGGTCGCCGGGTCGTCGAACGTTCCCTGGACGTAGCGCGCGTCGGCCACCAGCGCGTCGAGCACCGTCTCGTCGACGGCGCGGCGGCTGAAGCGGTGGATCGCCGCGCGCGCGTCGGCCCGGAACTGCTCGTCGGTCAGCTCGCCGCGGGAGATCCCGACGATGTTGAAGCGGACCGGCAGCGCCCCCTCGTGGGCGAGGTTGTAGAGCGCCGGCAGCAGCTTGCGCTTGGCGAGGTCGCCCGACGTGCCGAAGATGACGAGCGTCGTCGGATGGACCGGCACGTGCTCCAGCGCCGCATCGAGGGGGTTGGCGCCGGACCAGAGGGTGTTCACGGCCGAAATCCTAGTGGCCGGTGCAAGGCTCCCCGAGGCTGTCCGCAGCCGCTCGCGCAACGCCCGCAGACGCGCAATGCTGCGGTCATGCAAACCACGCTGTTGCTCGCACTCCTCACCGCCGCGGCGGCCTCCGGCGCGGCGGCGGCGCAGGCCGCGACGCTGACCGTCGACCGGCCGTGCGTGCGACCGGCCCAGCCGATCGGATTCACGGGCGGCGGGTTCGCGGCCGACGAGAGCGTCCGGCTGCTGCTCGGCACGCAGGCGATCGACGCCTTCTCCATCGGCCCCGGCGGGGGCTACGCCGGGCGGTTCCAGGCTCCCGGCCTCGGCGCCGCCGCCCGCCTCAGCCAGGTCCTCACCCTGACGAACGACTACGGCACCACCGCGACCGTCAAGGTCATCGTCACCGGGATCGGCGCGGCGATGAAGCCGGCCAAGGCGGCGCCGGCACGTGTGGTGACGTTCCGGCCGTTCGGGTTCGTGGAGGGCGGAACGATCTACGCGCACTACGCACGCACGACGTCCGGCACCGCCCATCGGCTCGTGAAGACGGTGCGACTCGGCGCGCTGAAGGGGCCGTGCGGCGACGGGCTGTTCACCGTCCGGCAGCTGCCGCTCGCACGGCCCAGGCCCGGCCGCTACGAGATCCAGTTCGACACGTCCAGGGCCTACCACCGCCGGCAGGGCGTCTACGCCGAGCGGACCGTGCTCGTGGCCGGGATGCGCGGCTGAGCGCCGCCGCACCCGTGACCTCTGCCGCATCGTGGAGTATTCCCCGCGGTGCTGCCCCGGCGCAGCGGATCATGAGCCCTCCTGCGTCCACCTCCCCCGCCGAGCCCGACCGCGTCGATCAGCTCGAGCGACTGCCGCTCGCCGACGGCCGTGCGACGACGCTGCACGTCGCCCGCTGGAGCCTCGCGCTCACGCGCGTGAGGATCGTGCGACTGCCGGCCCAGCAGCGGGTCGTCGATTGGTGCGCCGAGCGCGGCTGCCCGGACGCCCTCGTCGGCGGCTTCTACACGCGCCCCGCGGGGATGCCGCTGGGCGAGCTTCGCCTGCAGGGGTCACCGGTCGCCCACGTCCCCTTCGCCGGCCCCTGGCACGCGACCCGTGCGAGCCTGCACGTCGACGGAGCCGCCGTGCGCATCGACCGCCGCGACGCGCTCGCGCCCGAGCCGCCCGGCGACCTGCTCCAAGCCGGCCCGCTCCTGGTCCGCGACGGGCTCGTCGCCTGCGTGGACGGTGAGGACGACGAGGGCTTCTCCGCGGCCGCGCACCAGTTCGACTCGGACATCACGTCGCGGCGCCACCCGCGCGCGGCGATCGGCGTCGGCCGCGACGAACTCATCGCCGTCGTCGCCGACGGGCGCTCGCGCAAGGACGCCGGGCTGACGCTGGGCGAGCTGGCCGGCGCGCTGGCCGGCCTCGGCGCGCTGACGGCGATGAACCTGGACGGCGGCGGCTCCGCTAGCCTCGTCTGCGACGGCCATCTGCGCAACAGGCCCCGCGAACGGCACGGCGTCGAGCTCGCCGGGGGACGTGCGGTCACCACCGTGATCGCGTTCGACACCGCCTGACCGTCGCGCACGCGCCCCGCCCGGGCGCGGTCCCTATCGAGAGCAGCCACATGGCCGGTCGCCCGCGCGTCGTCAGCGCGATCCTCTTCTCCCCGCGGGGCGGGTCCTCCCACGCCGCGCGCGCCCTGAGCGCGCGGCTCCCCGACGAGGGCTGGGACGTCTCGCTCCTGGCCGGATCGCGATCGGACAGCGGCCCGGAACAGGACGCGCGCGCGTTCTACGGCGACCTGGACGACCTGCACGTCGCCGACTTCACGGCAGCGCTCGCCGCGCCGGACCCGATGGCTCCGGGTCCGGGCGTGATCCCCATGCACCCGTCCTACGAGGATCGCCCCGGGGCCCGGGACCGCTGCTTCGCCACCCTCGGCGACGCCGAGCTGGACCGCCAGGTGGTCGCCTGGAGCGACGAGCTGGGCGCGATCCAAGCGGCCGACGCCGACGTGCTCCACCTGCACCACCTGACCCCGATGAACGCCGCCGCGGCCGTCGTCACGCCCCGGACGCCGATCGTGACGCAGCTGCACGGCACCGAGCTGCTGATGCTCGAGGCGATCGACGGCGGAGCGCCATGGCCCCACGCCGACGCCTGGGCCGACCGGCTGCGCGCGTGGGCTGCGCGGGCCACGCGGCTGGTCGTCGCGACACCCGGCGGGCGCCGGCGAGCGAGCGATCTGCTCGGCGTCCCGCTCGACCGCATCGCCGTCGTCCCCAACGGCGTCGACGCGAACGCGTTCTCGCCCGCTCCGACCGACCGCGCCGCGACCTGGCGCGACGTCCTGCTCGACACCCCGCGCGGCTGGGTCGCCGACGGCGCGCCCGGCAGCTGGCGCTCGTCACCGCCGGCGGTCGACGCCCTCGCGCGGGACGTCACGTTCCTCTACGTCGGGCGCTTCACGGGCGTCAAGCGCCTTCCGCTGCTGATCGAGGCGTTCACGCGCGCCCGGCGCCGGCTCGGCGGCGGGATCTCGCTCGTCATCGTCGGCGGGCATCCAGGCGAGTGGGAGGGCGAGCACCCCGCCGACGCGATCGCGCGTCTCGGCGCCGAGGCGGTGCTGCTCGCCGGCTGGCAGGACCAGCGCGCGCTTCCGGGACTGCTGCGGGCGAGCGACGTCGTCGTCCTCCCGTCCGTCAACGAGAGCTTCGGCCAGGTGCTCGTCGAGGCGATGGCGTGCGAGGTCCCGACGATCGCCGTCAACCGCGGCGGCCCGGCGGAGATCGTCGACGACGGCCGCACCGGCTGGCTCGTGACGCCGGACGACGTCGCCGGGCTGGAGCAGGCGATCCTCGCTGCCGCCACCGACGCCGCCGAGCGCCGCCGGCGCGGTCGCCGGGCGCGCGGCGACGTGCTCGAGCGCTACACCTGGGACGCGGCCACGCGCGAGCTGAGCGCCGTGCTCCACGCGGCGGCGCTGGAGCGCCCCGGCGCGCGGCGCGGCCCGGCGCTGGCCGTCTGAGCCGGTAGCGTGCCGGGCGCCGTGGAGGACCAGCTACGCGACGGGACCCGGGTCACCATCCGGCCGATCACGCCGGAGGACCGGGCCGAGATCGCCGCCGCCGTGCGGCACCTCAGCCCGGAGTCGCGGTACAAGCGCTTCCTCGGCGCGGTCGACGCGCTCGACGAGCGCACGCTGCGCTATCTGACCGAGATCGACCATCACGATCACGAGGCCCTGGTGGCGTTCGACGCAGCGGACGGCCACGGCGTCGGCGTCGCGCGGTACGCCCGCGCACCAGGAGGCTCGGACGCCGCCGAGCTCGCAGTGGTCGTCGCCGACGCGTGGCAGGGCCAGGGCCTGGGCACGCTGCTCGTGCGCAAGGTCATCGACCGGGCCCGGGACGAGGGCATCGGCCGGCTGACCGCGCTCGTGCTGGCGACCAACACGGACATGCTCGAGTTGCTGGAACGCGAGGGCTGGCGGCGCGAGGGCCTCCCCCACGACGGCACGGTCGAACTGAGCTACGCGGTCCGCTGAGGATCGTGCGAATGGTCACGCCCCCGACGGGAGTCACAGTCGGATCGCCGGCGGCGGCGCTTACTGGACGCCATGGACCTCATCATCATCGCCATCGCGGTCTTCCTCGCCGTCGGCTTCATGGCCAACCGCTTCGCACCGACACGCGTGGGCAGCGAAGCCGAGCCGTACTAGCCGCCGGCCGCAGTCAGTGCGGCGATGACGCGGCCCGGCAGGCCAGGAGGGCAGGCCAGGCGCGGGCTGCAACCGGCTACCCCGCCGCATTCTCCCGGTCGCGCCAGGCGAGCACCTCGCGCAGGGACTCGAGGTCGTAGCCGCCCGGGCCGCCGCCGACCCCGACGATGAAGTGGCCGACACCGGCCGCGTGCAGTTCGTCGACATGGTCGAGGAGGTTCCCGTGGATACCCCAGGTGTGCTCGATCCCCGCCGGGTCGCGCCCGGCGTCGGCGCAATGGCCGGCGAGGATCTCGGACTTCGCCCGGTAGGCGTCGGCGTCGCCGAAGCTGTGCCACATCGACGCGTGCCGCGCCACCAGGCGCAGGGTCACCTTCGGGCCGCTGCCGCCGATCAGGATCGGGAGCGGGCCGACCGGCCCCGGGTTGACCTTCGCCAGGCGCGCCTCGATGCGCGGGAGGTCGCGCGCCAGGGCGCGCAGCCGGTCCGGCGCGGTGCCGAACTCGTAGCCGTACTCGTCGTAGTCGCGCTCGAACCAGCCGGCACCGATCCCCAGGATGCAGCGCCCGCCGGAGATGTGGTCGATCGTGCGATGTGCGTCTGCGAGCAGCTCGGGGTTGCGGTAGGAGTTGCAGGTGACGAGCGCCCCGATCCGCGCCCGCGAGGTGACCTGCGCCATCGCGGCGAGCGTCGTCAGGCACTCGAAGTGCGCGCCGTCCGGCGGCCCGTACAGCGGGTAGAAGTGGTCCCAGGTGAACAGCGTGTCGACGCCGAGCTCCTCGGCCTCGAGCCACGCATCGCGCATCTGGTCGAACGTGGCGTGCTGGGGCTGCACCTGCAGGCCGACGCGGACGGACATCACTGCTCCTTCGGGAGAGGTCGGACGGCGTCAGCTTTGCAGACGGGCCGCACCGGCCCGCGGACCCGCCCGGTTGCCGGGCGATCGGGACCCGGTGTATAAGGCGTCATGCGACCCACCCCGGCCAGGCTGGCCCTGGCATTGCTGATCGCCCTCCTGATCGCCCCCACGGCGCAGGCGAAGTCCCGGCAGTACGCGATCGCCGTCTCGGGGACCTACACGACCGGGGCCAACGGCCTCTCGTCCCGGAGCGAGCCCGCGTGCGACCTCATCTACGAGTCGCACATCATCGCCACCTACACGCTCACGTCGAGCAGCACCGCAGGGATCCTGCGCGTGCCGACATCGCTGCGCTCGGCGGAGGCCAGGGTCGTCGTCTCGGGCACCGGGAGCTACACGAATGCGATCAACGTGACCCCGATCACCGGCGGACCGGCCGGCGTGACGTGCACGCAGGCCCCGCGGACCGAGTCCGAGTCGTGCCCGGCACGAGCGACGCGCGCGACCCTGCAGGTGACGCTCCAGCCCGGCGGGATCACCGTCCAGACGGGCACGGCGATCGACGTGCTACCCGTCACGTGCCCGGTCCTGCGCAGCCGGGAGCCGTTCCGCATGGTCTCCCCACAGGGCCGCATCACCGCCGCGAAGCTGAGCAAGCTGAAGGTCGGCCACGTGAAGACGATCACGATCAAGCACAAGCAGTCGATCGCCCGGCCCGGTGGCGAGGACGTGAGCCGGATCGACCTCACGGTGGTGCTGCGGCGCCTGCGCTGATGACTGCGCCGGGCGACCGGCACCGACCGTTACGCTTGCGGGCATGCCCCGAAGCCTGAGGACGATCACCGCCGCGCTGACCGCATTCGTGCTCCTGGCCCTGACCGCGTCGGCCGCGAGTGCCGAACTGCCGCGCCAGGTCAGGGCCGACGCCGCCGCGTCGGCCTTCCGCGCCGCGAAGGTGAAGATCCCCGTCCGCGAGCAGCCGCTGCCCGCCGGTGCCCAGGTCCTCAAGTACAAGTTCGGCCCGATGACGATCCAGCCGGGGCAGAACTACATCAACGTCGACGTCCAGCAGCAGCGACCGAACGTCGACGGGTGGATCGTCGGGTTCCGGCCGGGCCTCGTCTACGCGGACACGGGCAAGAGCCCCAACGTGAACATCGTCCACCTGCATCACGCGGTCTGGCTCGTCGGCGACCCGGGGAAGCCGCTGAAGCCGACCTTCGCCGCCGGCGAGGAGAAGACGGTCTTCAACGTCCCCGACGGCTACGGCTGGCGCTACACGACCAAGCAGTCCTGGCTGATCAACCACATGATCCACGACCTCACGCCGAACGGACAGAAGGTCTACATCACCTACTCGCTCGTCTTCATCCCGGACACGGCGCCGCAGGCGCAAGCGATCAAGCGCGTCGACACACAGTGGATGGACGTCGAGGGCGTCAAGCCGTACCCGGTCTTCAACGTGCTCAAGGGCAGCGGCAAGGGCGGGCGCGCGACGTTCCCCGACCAGGCCAAGAACCCCTACCCGGACGGTCGCGTCCGCAACCGCTGGGTCGCCGATCGCGACGCCACCCTCGTGGCGACGGCGGGCCATCTGCACCCGGGCGGCCTGTTCACCGACCTCAACATCACCCGTGACGGCAAGACGGTCCGCCTCTTCCGCTCGCGCGCCCAGTACTTCGACCCGGTCGGCGCGGTCTCGTGGGACGTCGCGATGTCGGCCACGGCACCGAACTGGCGCGTGGCGATCAAGCAGGGCGACGTGCTGAGCACCAACGCGACCTACGACACCACGCGCGCGTCGTGGTACGAGGTCATGGGCATCATGCCCGTCGCGATCACGGAGGGCGCCGACGGCGGCGTCGATCCGTTCACCGGCAAGATCGACCAGACCGACTACCTGACGCACGGCCGGCTGAAGGAGAACGTGGACGAGAACGTCCGCAGGTCGAACCCGGCCTACACCAACGCGATCCGCTCGCGTCCCGGCCCGCTCGTGGACACGGTCGTGATCAAGAACTACACCTACCAGCAGGGCGACCTGACGCTGCGCGGCAAGAGCGGCCGGCCGGCGACGGTTCGCCAGGGTCAGCAGCTGACGTTCGTCAACAAGGACCCGCTCAACGTCGCGTTCCACACGATCACCTCGTGCAAGTCGCCCTGTAACACCACGAGCGGCATCGGCAACCCGCTCGCCGACGGCCGCGGCGGCTTCGATTCGGGCGAGCTCGGGTTCGGCCCGACGATCGCCGAGAGCTCCTACTCCGGGAGCGCGACGACCAGCATCCCGTTCACGGCCGTGGTCGACATCCCGGCCAAGCCGACCGACTGCGCGCCGATCGGGCTCGCGGCGGTGATCAAGAACGGCTGCGTCGGCTCTGCCACCTGGAAGACGCCGAAGAACCTGTCACCGGGGACGTACACCTACTTCTGCCGCGTGCACCCGTTCATGCGCGGCGCGTTCCGGGTCGTGCCCGGGAAGAAGTCCTGACGCGCACGCGTGCCGTCCGGCGCGGCGGCGATCGTTCCGGCCGTCCGCGACGTACAGGAGGCCGTTCCCGATGACGTTCGATTCCACCAGCGATCTGCGTGACCTGTCGAAGCTCTGGTGGCTGATGGCCCTGGTCGGTGTCGCCACGCTCGGCGTCGGCATCTTCTTCGTGGCCGACCCGCACGAGACGCTGAGCACGTTCACGGTGATCGCCGGCATCTTCCTGCTGGTCGACGGGGTGCTCGCCATCGCCGGGGCCGTGTCCGGTCGCGGTGACGGCCGTGGGCTGCTCGCGCTCGTCGGCGTGCTGAGCGCGATCGCCGGCCTCGTCCTGATCAAGAAGCCGTTCGACACGCTCGTCGTGTTCACGCTGATCTTCGGCATCTGGTTCGTCGTCGCCGGCGTCGTGCGGTTCGTCGTCGGGTTCTCCGCCCAGGAGAACCGCAGGGCGACCTTCGCCCTTGCCGCCATCGACCTGATCGCCGGCGTCGTGATCCTGTCCTGGCCCGAACTCGGGCTGGCGACGCTCGCCGTGATCATCGGGATCACGCTGATCATCCGCGGCATGCTGCTGATCGCCGCCGGGCTCGGGCTGCGGCGCGTCGGCCGCGAACTCGCCGGCGGCTGAGGCCCGGCGCTACGAGCGGCGCGGCTTCGGCACGCAGGCGCGGTAGGCGCGCGTCACGTTGACCTTGACGCCGGTCGTCGTGATCACGGTGATCTTCACCGTGAAGCGGCCCTTGGGCAGGCCACGGAGATCCACGGGCGCGGTCAGCGCCCTCCCGGTGACCGACCGCGAGCGCCTGCCGTTGACCAGGACCGTTGCGCGCTGCAGCGTCACGCCCTTCGGCGCGCGCAGCCGGATCCGGAGACTGCGCCGGCTGACGCAGGCCCCGGCGGCCGGGAGGACGACGAGATCGCCCGCCTTCAGCGCGTCGGGCTGGACGGGCGGGATGACGGGCGTCCCGGTGACGACCGGCGCCGGCGCGAGATCCGGCGTCGGCGTCGGCGTCGGCGCCGGCGTCGGGGCCGGGGCCGGCGCGACGTACTCGTCCGCGCCGATGTCGGTCCGGGCTCCGGATGAACGCGGGTCGCCGTCCCAGTCCGTCGCCCCGTTGGCGGGATCGTCGATGCCCTTGTCCACCGTCGGCGAAGCCGCATCCTGGTGGAAGTTCCCGCCGGGGAAGTCCAGGAACAGCGGGTAGGCATAGACCGACGTCGCGTCCTGGTTGATCTCCGCACCCGGGTCCTGCTGGTTGGTGTGGAGCTGCGAGTACGTCACGTTGACCACGGCGTCGGCCGGCGCCGTCTCACGGGCGGACACGTCGACGGAGCCCTCGAAGATCGAGTTGACCGCGGTGACGGTCGCGTTCCTCGCTCCCGATGCGACGACGCCGAGCGCGGCCGCCTCGGAGCCGGTCGCGATCGCCGTGACGTTCCGCAGCGTGACGGTCTTGGCGCCGTCCACGGCGTCCGAGACCAGGATCGCGAAGCCTCCCATCTCGCTCCCCGACCGGCAGAGCGCGTTGCGCATCACGATCGCGGCGCCGCTGAGGCGGCAGGCTGCGGCGCTCGCGCCGCCGGGCGAGGTGACGACGAGGTCGTCGATCGTCGTCGCGTACGCGTCGAAGGCGACGCCGGCGCTCGTCGTCGTGCGGTGCACCTCCAGGTGCCGGGCGGCAGACGCGGGGTTGTAGAGCCCGAGCGAGTAGGTCGCGCTGGAGAAGATCCGGGGCCGCGGCTGCCCCGCGGCGCCGTGGACGTCGAGGGCGCCGTAGCTGTAGACGTCGGCGGTGATCGGGCTCAGCTCCGACCCGTAGTCGCCGGGCGCGAGGATGATCTCGTCGCCGCTCGCGGCGCCGAGCATCGCCGTCGGGAAGCTGCATGGCGCGTCCACCGTCGCGCACGAGCCCGCGCCCGCCGGGCTGGCGAACCGCTGGGTCGCACCGGCCGGGCCGGCCGTGACGAGGATCGCGGCGATCGCGACGGGCAGCGCGCGAGCGAGCATGCCTCAGCCTCGCACACCCCGGTGCCCGCGGCGCCGGGCCGCCCGTCACTCGGTCGTCGGCTGCTCCTGCCCCGCGCGCTCGTCGAGCTTGTGGATGATCGCGTGGACCTTCGCGTCCCGCTCAAGCTGCCGGTCGCTGATCGGGTTGAGGATCCCGCGCAGGACCGAGACGACGGCCCAGCGGCGCGGCCGGATGATCCGCGGCCGGCGCTCCTCGATCCCCCGCACGATCGCCTCGCCGGCGACGGACGGCTGCAGCCGCTTCTCGAGCACCTTCGGAAACGAGGCCAGCATGTCGCCCGCGAGCGGGTCCGCGTCGAGCGCGCGGTGCACCATCTCGGTGTCGATGAAGCCGAAGTAGGCGACGCTCGCGCTCGCGCCGTGCGGGGTCAGCTCGACGCGCAGGGCGCGCCCGAGCTGCTCGACGCCGGCCTTGGCCATCGCGTACGGGATGTTGCCGATGCCGTTGGCGAACGCGTACACGGAGGCGACGACGACGACGTGCCCGCGGTTGCGGATGATCTCCGGCAGCGCGACGTCCACGGTGCGGTAGACGCCGTACAGATCGACGTCGAGGACGTGCTCGAACGTCTCGGTCGACATCGCCTGCAACGTCGCCACGCGCGAGGCGATGCCCGCGCAGGCGACGACGACGTCGAGGCGGCCGAAGCGCTCGACGGTCGCCGCGACGGCCTGCTGGAGCGCGCCGCGGTCGGTCACATCGGCCGCGAGGCCGAGCGCCCGGGTCTCGTGCAGCTGAGCGGCGGCCTGCTGGGCATGCTCGAGGTCCAGATCGACGATGACGACGCTGGCGCCGCGACCGATCAGCGCGCGCGCGGTCTCGAAGCCGATCCCGCGGGCGGCACCGGTGACGAGCGCCACCTTGCCGGTCAGGTCATAGCTTGCCATGCCCGGGACCCTACCCGCGGGCCTCGGTTCGCCGCCGCCCGGGGAGGTCGTGCAATCATCGCCGCCCGTGTAGGCGCTTGTCACGATCGCAGCGCTCGCGGTGCTCGCGCCACGCCCGCGTCAGCGCAGGCCTTGCGCGGGAACCTCGACCGCTCCGCAGCCGCCCGCTGGGCCGTGGCGCAGGCCGGCGCGCACGAGCGTGGCACCTCGAACTGCTCGCCCGCGATCATCCGCTGGACGCGGGCGATGCGCCTGCCCGTGCGGCTGAAGCTCCGCGGGCTGCGCTATCCGATGCTGGCGGCGCGCGTACGCTGAGCGACTGTGCCATCGGCCTCCGTCCTGCTCCTCTCCATTGCCACCGTCATCGTGGTCTGGGGTGTGTGCGTCGCGGTCCTCGTCGCCGCCGGGCGACGGTCCGACGCTCGCGCGCTGGCCCGGTTCATCCCGGACTGCCTGGTCCTCTTCAAGCGGCTCCTGGGCGACGACCGCGTCCCGCGCACCCGCAAGCTGCTGCTGCTCGCCGGCCTGGCCTACCTGGCGCTGCCGTTCGACCTCGTGCCCGACGTCATCCCCGTCGCGGGCCAGCTCGATGACGCGATCCTCGTCGCGCTCATCCTGCGGGCGGTGCTGCGGGCGGCGGGGCCCGCAGTCCTCGACGAGCACTGGCCCGGGCCTGCTGAGTCGCTGGCGATCCTGAAGCGCGCAGCCGGATCCCCGAGCGGCGAGGCCGACGGGCCGGCGCCCGGCTAGAACACGTGCAGCGAGCAGGCGAACGTGAACTGCTCATCCGGCGTGCGGTACGTGTGCGCGAGGAAGGTCTGCATCGCGTCGCGCTGGAGCTGGAGCAGCCGGCCGGCCTGCGCGGACGTCGAGGACCTGGTGGCGATCGCACGCCGCGCGCGGCGGACGAGCAGCGCGTCCAGCGCGGCGGCGAGGTCGTCCGGCGGCCGTTGCGCGAGCGCCGCCATCCGCAGCGGTGACAGCCCGCCGTCGCGCAGGGCGCGGAACACCGGCGGCTCGATCGACAGCAGCGATCGGGAGGAATCCGCGATCGCCGGCGTGTGGAAGATGTGGAAGAAGACGTGACGCGCCAGGTGCGGCTGCGTGAGCGTCAGCAGCGTGCGCCGGCGCAGCAGGCGGCGCAGCGCGCGTGAGGCGTGGCGCGCCCGGGGAGCCAGCAGGACGGTCGCCAGCCGGTGGTTGCTGCGCCAGCCGCGCCGCCGCGCCAGCGCGCCGAGCGAGCGGCGGTCGTCGAGCCAGTGTGCGAGCTCGGCGCGGTTCGTGTGGACGAGCCGCTCGAGCCGCGTCTCGTCGTACGGGAGCCAGCTCGACATGACCCATTCGGCGTCCGGCAGCCAGTCGGGGCGCGCGCCGTCCGGGGCGTGCGAATCGATCGCCCGGGCCGCCGGGGCCGCGGCCAGCAGCAGCGCCACGACCGCCACTGCGCTGAGCGCGAACAGGCGAAGATGCTGGAGGTTATGGCGGGGGGGCATCGGGACGTCGCGAGCTTCGCAACGGCTTCGGACGCGTCGCGGCAAACCTGCGGATTCCTGCAACCAGTACCGCATTGCGTCCAGCTTCCGCTGCGCTGCACACGATCGCCCAGCTTCCGGAGCGCGGTCGCGCCGCGTCTCAGGCGAAGACGACGGTCTTGTTGCCGTCGACGAGGACGCGGTCCTCGAGGTGCCACTGGACCGCTCGCGCGAGGACGACCCGCTCGATGTCAGCCCCCATGCGGGTGAGCTCGGCGACGCCGGCCCGGTGCGAGACGCGGACGACGTCCTGCTCGATGATCGGCCCGCCGTCGAGGTCCTCGGTGACGTAGTGCGCGGTCGCGCCGATGATCTTGACGCCGCGCTCCATCGCCCGCCGGTACGGGTCGGCGCCCGCGAACGCCGGCAGGAACGAGTGGTGGATGTTGATCACGGGAACGCCGACGCGCGCGAGGAAGCCGGCCGACAGGATCTGCATGTACCGCGCCAGCACGACCGCGTCACAGCGGCCCTCGAGCTCGGCCAGGATCGCGGCCTCCGCCTGCGGCTTGGCGTCGCGGCGGACCGGCACGTGGACGAAGGGCACGCCGAACGCCTCGACCGCGGCCCGTGCGTCCTCGTGGTTGGAGACGACGACCTCCACGCGCGCGTCGAGCGCGCCGCGGCTCGCGCGCCACAGCACGTCCAGCAGGCAGTGGTCCTCACGCGATGCGAGCAGCGCCAGCCGCGCGGGCCCGCCGCGGCGCGACAGGCGCCAGTCCATCCCCCGCGGGCCGCCGACCGCCGCGCCGAACTCGCGCTCCAGTCGCGCCCAGCGCTCCTCGTCGCCCTGCAGCGTGAACGCCATGCGCATGAAGAAGCGCCCGCCGACCGGGTCGGTCGAGTGCTGCTCGCTCTCGAGGATGTTGGCGCCCTGCTCGAACAGGAACGACGAGACCGCGGCGACGATCCCGGGACCGTCGGGGCACGAGATCAGCAG
The DNA here is from genome assembly GCA_046594555.1 of Solirubrobacteraceae bacterium. GTDB lineage: Bacteria > Actinomycetota > Thermoleophilia > Solirubrobacterales > Solirubrobacteraceae > F1-60-MAGs163. Next base: position 71,007 of record JBKJRO010000016.1, on the reverse strand, counting down.
ACGCGCGGTCGCGATGTCGGACACCCGCCGGATCAGAGCAGATCGCGCGCGCCGCCGTCGCGGGCTGCGGACCTGCTAGGAAGGACGTCATGTCCGAGGAGACCCGGGGAGAGAAGTTCGGCCGGCGGCTGAAGACCGTGCCGACGCGGTACTTCGGCGCGCTGCTGCTGACGGTCCTGTTCCCCGTGCTGCTGCTCGCGGCGCTGCTCGTCGACGTCGTCCGCAAGCTCACCGCGCGGCGGCCGTTCATGGCCATCCGCCTGCTCGTGATGGGCTGGGTGTACTTCGCCGGCGAGGCGCTGTGCATCACGTTGTTCGGGCTGACGTGGCTGCTGACCCTCGGCCCGCGCCGGGCCGAGCGGATGGAGCGGAGCGCCTGGCGCATCCAGCAGTTCTGGACGGCGTCGCTGCTGCGGCCCCTGATCGCGCTGTTCGGGCTGAACTTCACGATCGAGGGGGCCGACCAGGCCGAGCCCGGACCGGTCCTGGTGTTCATCAGGCACGTGAGCATCATCGACAACCTGCTGCCGGGCGTCGTCGTCGCCCGCCCGCACGACCTGAACCTGCGCTACCTGATCAAGCGCGAGCTGCGCAGCGACCCGGGCCTCGACATCGGTGGCGACCGGCTGCGCAACTACTTCGTCCGGCGCGGAACCGGCCAGGAGGTCGAGCGCGAGAACGTGCGCCGCCTGTCCGAGGGGCTGGGCCCGAAGGACGGGGTGCTGATCTTCCCGGAGGGCACCCGCTTCACCCCCGAGCGCCGCGCGCGGGCGATCGAGAAGCTCGCCGAGCGCGACCCTGCACTCGCGGCGAGCGCCGAGCGGATGGAGTACGTCCTGCCGCCCAAGCCCGGCGGCGTCCTGGCGATCCTCGAGGGCGCGCCCGACGCCGACGTCCTCCTGCTGGCCCACGCGGGGTTCGACGGCCTGCGGCTGATCTCGGACATCTGGCACGGCGACCTCGTCGGCCGCGACGTCCGGGTCAAGCTCACGCGCATCCCGCGGTCCGAGATCCCGGCCGACCGCGACGCGCAGGTCACCTGGCTGTTCCAGACCTGGGAGGGCGTCGACCGCTGGGTCGGCGAGCAGCTCGCCGGGCGCGACCGCGCCTGAAGGGGCGGCGCGACAGGCCCTACGCTGACCGCATGCCCGCACGCGCCACGATGCCCCGCCCCGCCCGCCGCGTTCGCGTGCTGGCCGCGGGCGGCACGATCGGCATGTCCGGAAGCGGCGGCGCCACGCCGGAGCTCGACGCGCAGGCGCTGATCGAGGCCGTGCCCGGCCTGTGCGGGTACGAGGGCCTCGAGGGCGAGACGCTCATCAACCTGCCCAGCGCGCACCTGACGCTGGGCGACCAGCTGCGCATCTGCCGCGCGGCACGCGACGCCGCCCGCCGCGGCCTGGGCGTCGTCGTGACCCACGGCACCGACACGCTGGAGGAGACCGCGATGCTCTGCGACATCCTCAGCGACGCGGACACGCCGATCGTCTTCACGGGCGCGATCCGCCCGGCGTCGGCACCCGGAGCCGACGGGCCCGCGAACCTGGTGGACGCGGTCGCCGTGGCCGCCAGCGACCAGGCCGTCGGCCTCGGCGCGCTCGTCGTGTTCGGCGGGGAGATCCACCACGCGCGCGTCGTGCGCAAGACCGACACGACGTCGCTGACCGCCTTCTCGTCACCGCAGATGGGGCCGCTCGGCCGGGTCACCGAGGGCCACCCGACGATCTGGTCGCAGATCCCGCGCAACCCGACGCTCGACCCGACGAACCTCGAGCAGCGGGTGTTCATCATCCCGACGGCCGCCGGGGACGACGGGTCGCTCGCGCGCGCCGCCCTGCAGACCGACCCCGACGGCGCCGTGATCGGGACGCTCGGCGCCGGGCACATGACGCCCGAGCTGCTCGAGCTGTGGGCGGACGCGGCGGAGCGCATCCCGGTGGTCGCCTACTGCCGTCCCGAGCGCGGGGTCATCCTCAACTCGACGTACGGCTACCGAGGCTCGGAGATGGACCTGCGCCTGACCAACCTCATCCCGGCCGGCTTCCTGTCGCCGCAGGCGGCGCGGATGAAGCTCCTGGCCTGCCTGGCCTGCGGGCTTTCGATCCCCGAGATCCGCTGGGCGTTCAGCCAGGACGACGGCTGACCGGGAGACCGGCGACGACGGGGTCGCAGCTGTCCTCGACCATGTCGCGAACCGCGCGCGCGGCGAGGCCGCCCTCGGCTCGCACCGCGTTCCAGCCGTGCTTGCTGACCGACTCGCCGAACGCCTGCGTCTCGACGGCGCCCGGGAAGGCCGGGCAGAACGCGAGCAGCTGCTCCGCCGTCACGCCGGCGCTCACTCGAACAGCGTCAGCGCGCCGAGGATCACGTACAGCCCGGTGAGCGCCCAGCCCTCGAAGGCGGCGGCCTCGCCGTCCCCCGTGATCTGCCACAGCGCGAGCGCGGTCAGCAGCAGTGCGCCGATGTAGACGGGCTGGATCGAGAAGGTCAGCTTGTGCTCGAAGAACTGCGAGACGAGCACGAGCACCGGGAACAGGAATGCTGCGATCTGCGCGACGGAGTTCTTGACGACCGAGATCGCGAGGTCGTTCTTGCCCTTCGCCGCGAGGACGAACGCGGTCACGTTCTCGACCGCGTTGCCCGCGATGGCGACGATCACCAGGCCGGCGAACGCCTCGCTGACGCCGAGCTGGTCGATCGCGGGACCGAGCGCGCCGACGAACCACTCGGACACGAAGGCCGCCGCCACGCCCGCCAGGCCGAGAAGGACGAGCGTGAACGGGAGCGACGTCGCCGGCGCCCCGGCTTCGAGGTGACCGTGCTTCTCGCCCTCGCGTGCGAAGGGGACCACCCACGCGAAGTAGACGCCGAGCAGGACGACCGCGCCGATGATCGACACCTCGTTGACGTGGCTCGCGGCGTTGTCGTCCGAGGCGATCGAGATCCCGACGAGCACGATCACGAACGTCGCCACCAGCAGCAGCGTCGTCGTGTCCTTCGGCAGCCGCTTTCCGAACTCCATCACGCGCCCGTCGGCGCGCCGCGCGCCGATCACGAGCGTGATCCCGAGCACGAGCAGCGCGTTGGCGAAGATCGAGCCGAGGATCGACGTCTGGGCGACGACGACCTGCCCGTCGCGCAGCGCGAACAGGACGACGAACAGCTCGGGCAGGTTGCCCAGCGTCGACTGCAGCAGTCCCGTCGGCCCGGGCGGCAGGCGCGTGCCGAGCTCCTCCGTGCCGAACGAGACGACCCAGGCGACGCCGGCCAGCGCCAGCGCGCTGACGCCGAACACGACGAGGTCGGAGGCGTGCGTGTACTTGAGCACCCCGGCCACCGCGACGACCGCGAACACGAGGGCGAGGAACAGGCGCTGGCGGGGCTTGAGGGCGGCCATCAGCGCCGCACCCTATCCCGCGTACGATCCGGAGGGTGGGGCACCTCGCGCAGCTCAACATCGCCCGCGCACTGGCACCGCTGGACAGCGACCTGCTCGCGCCGTTCGTCGCGGCGCTCGACGAGATCAACGCGCTCGCCGACGCCGCACCCGGATTCGGCTGGCGCCTGGAGGACGCCGAGAGCGACCTCCCGGGCGCGACCGGGATCCAGGCGTTCGAGGACCCGCAGGTGATCGTGAACCTGAGCGTCTGGGAGTCGCGCGCGGCGCTGTGGGACTTCGTCTACTCCGGCGAGCACCTTGCGGTGATGCGCCGGCGCCGCGAGTGGTTCGGCGCCCTGGGCGAGTCGCACCTGGTGCTGTGGTGGGTCGCGCCGGGCACCGAGCCCGGCGTCGAGGAGGCGATCGCACGGCTGGATCACCTGCGCGAACACGGCCCCTCGCCGCACGCGTTCACCTTCAAGGAGGCGTTCGCCGACGGGTGATCGCCCGCGATGCGGGTCCGTGCAAGCTACGGAGGTCGCACCGGAAGCCTGCAGATAGGTTCGCCCACATGCCCGGACTCAGCGAGGTACAGGTCGACGAACTGCCCCCCGAGCGCTTCGAGGCCGTCCTCGACGCGCCGCAGTGGGAGGCGCTCTCGGCGGCCAACGCCCGGGCGCGCGAGACGTTCGCCGGCCGGCGGATCATCAGCGTCAACTCGACCGCGACCGGCGGCGGCGTCGCCGAGATGCTGCAGTCGCTGGTGGCCTACGGGCGCGGCGCCGGCGTCGACGCCCGCTGGTACGTCATCGAGGGGACGCCGGAGTTCTTCGAACTGACCAAGCGCCTGCACCACCACCTCCACGGCAGCCTCGGAGACGGCGGCGCGCTGGGCGCCGCCGAGCGCGCGATCTACGACGCCGTCACGGCGGCCAACCTCAAGGAGTTCGTGCGCGACGTGCAGGCCGGCGACGTCGTGCTGCTGCACGACCCGCAGACAGCGGGACTCGCGGCCGGCATGCGCGAACTCGGCGCGCACGTGGTCTGGCGCTCCCACATCGGCATCGACGAGCCCAACGAGGCCGTGCGCGAGGCCTGGGCGTTCCTGCTCCCGTACGTCGAGCATGCGGACGCGTTCATCTTCACCCGCCGGGCCTACGTCCCGCCGGAGCTCTCGCACCGCGACGTGACGATCATCCCGCCGTCGATCGACGTCTTCTCGCAGAAGAACAACGAGCTGACCGCCGAGCGCGTCGACGCGATCCTCAAGACCGCGGGCATCATCGCGGGCAAGCCGACGACCCAGCCGCTCTACACGCACCGGGACGGGCGCACCGATGTCGTCCACCGCCGGGCGGAGATGACGGAGGACGAGCCGATCCAGCCCGAGGACCAGCTCGTCGTACAGGTCTCGCGCTGGGACCCGCTGAAGGACCCGCTCGGCGTGATGTACGGCTTCGCCGAGCACGTCGCGCCGCGCGTCCCGGGCGCCCGGCTGCTGCTCGCCGGCCCTTCCCCGGTCGGCGTCACCGACGATCCCGAGGGCGGGGTCGTGCTCGAGCAGCTGATCGCCACCCGCGCGGCCCTGCCGCCGGAGGTCCGCCGCCGGGTGCACATCGCGAGCCTGCCGATGACCGACCACGGCGAGAACGCGGCGATGGTCAACGCGATCCAGCGGCACGCCGCCGTGATCGTCCAGAAGAGCCTCGCCGAGGGCTTCGGCCTGACCGTGGCCGAAGCGATGTGGAAGAGCCGCCCCGTCGTCGCGAGCCGCGTCGGCGGCATCCAGGACCAGATCCTCGACGGCGGCGGCGTCCTGCTCGACGACCCCGGTGACCTCGCCGCCTACGGCGACGCCGTCGCGGGGCTGCTCGAGGATCCCGCGCGCGCGGAGCGCATGGGCGAGGTGGGGCACGAGCGCGTGCGGGCCGAGTTCCTCGGCGCGCGGCACCTGATCCAGTACCTCGAGCTGCTCGGGCGCCTCATCAGCGCCGCCGCCTGAACGGCGCCGGGGCAGGACTCGCCTGGCGGGCGGCGAAGAGCGAGCGGCGGGCTCCGGCCCGCGCGAGCCCCGCATGGCCACGAACCGCCCGGACATCCCGATCCTGCTCCCCCCGGCCGCGGCCGACGCGGTCCCGACGGCACGGTCGATCCTGCGCGTCGTGACGATCGTCCTGCTCGTCGCCGGGGCGCTCATCCTGGTCCGCCTGCTCTGGCAGCCGATCACGTGGCTCGTGATCGCGACGTTCCTCGCGATCGCGCTGTCGGGTCCCGTGAACCTGCTCGCGCGCAGGATGCGCCGCGGCTACGCGATCACGATCGTCTACCTGGCGCTGACGCTGGCGCCGATCGCGCTCGGCATCCTGATCGTGCCGCCGATGATCCGGCAGGGCGTCGAGTTCGTGAACAAGCTCCCGGCCTACTCGCAGGACTTCCAGGACTACGTTAACCGCAACAAGCGGCTGGCGAAGATCGACAAGGACTTCGAGATCACCGTCAAGCTGCGCAAGGAGGCCACCAAGGCGCCGACGCACATCGGCGAGGCCGCAGGGACGCTGCGCGACGTCGGCTCCGCGATCGTCGGTTCGCTGTTCGCCGGCTTCACGATCCTCGTCCTCAGCATGTTCATGGTCGCCCGCGGCCGCTCCTGGGTGGACGCCGCGGTGGACCTGCGCGGCGGCCACGAGCGCGACGCGCTGAAGCGCGCACTGGACCGGATCGGCATCGCGGTCGGCAACTACGTCGGCGGCGCCGCGGTGCAGGCGACGGTCGCCGGCACGTCGTCGTTCCTGATACTGACCATCCTCGGCGTGCCGTTCGCGGCGCCGCTCGCGATCCTGGTCGCGCTGTTCGACCTGCTGCCGCTGGTCGGCGCGACGATCGCGGCGGTGTTCGTCGGCGTCGTGACGCTGTTCAACGACTTCCCGACGGCCACGATCATCTGGGCGATCTTCGCCATCGCCTATCAGCAGTTCGAGAACTACGTGATCCAGCCGCAGATCCAGAAGCGCGCGGTGGAGCTGCAGCCGTTCGTGACCCTCGTCTCGGTGCTGTTCGGCGGGACGCTGTTCGGCGTCTTCGGCGCGATCCTCGCGGTCCCCACGGCCGCGACGATCCAGATCGGCTTCCAGGAGTGGGTGCGCCTCGCCGACCACCGCCGCGCCGAGGCCGTGCGGGTCGGCGATGTGGCCGCATTCGAGGGCCCGGCGCCACCGCCGACCGCTTGAGCGACCGGTCCGCTTGCCCGGCATGACAGCATCCGCGCCATGCGCATCGGAGTCCTGACGGGCGGGGGCGACTGCCCCGGCCTCAACGCCGTCATCCGCGCCGTGGTCCGCAAGGGCGCCCGCGACGGGCACGAGTTCACCGGCCTGCGCTACGGCTGGAAGGGCCTGGTCGAGCGTGACGCGGTGCCGCTCGGCCTGCAGCAGACGGCCGGCATCCTCCCGCGCGGCGGCACGATCCTCGGCACGTCGCGCACGAATCCGTACCGCGACAGCGCCGACGGCACGGCGATCGTGCGCGAGGCGATTGCGGAACTCGGCATCGACGCGATCATCGCGATCGGCGGCGAGGACACGCTCGGCGTGGCCGGGCGCCTGAGCGCCGACGGCGTGCCGGTCGTCGGCGTGCCGAAGACGATCGACAACGATCTGGCCGGCACCGACTACACCTTCGGCTTCGACACCGCCGTCCAGGTCGCCTCGGACGCGATCGACCGCCTGCACACCACGGCCGAGTCGCACAACCGCGTCATCGTGGTCGAGGTGATGGGACGCCACGCGGGGTGGATCGCCGCGCACAGCGGCATCGCCGGCGGCGCCGACGCGATCCTCGTCCCCGAGCGGCCGTTCTCGATCGACGACGTCTGCGACCACCTGCGCGCGCGGCACGGGCGCGGGCGCCTGTTCTCGATCGTCGTCGTCAGCGAGGGCGCACTGCCCGCGGACGGGACGGCGATGCTCCACTCCGGCGAGGTCGACGAGTTCGGGCACGAGCGCCTCGGCGGCATCGCGGTGCTGCTGGAAAAGGAGATCGAGGCCCGCACGGGGTATGAGACACGCATGGTCATCCTCGGCCACGTCCAGCGCGGCGGGACCCCGACGGCGTTTGACCGCGTGCTCGCCACGCGGATGGGTGTCGTCGCCATCGACGCGGTGAGCGCCGGGACCTTCGGGGTCATGGCATCGCTGCGCGGCGCCGATGTGACCACGGTGCCCCTGTCGGAGGCGCTCGCCGAGCCGAAGCTGCTGAGCCCGGAGCTCTACGAGACCGCCGAAGTCTTCTTCGGCTAGCCCGCTCATCCCAGGAAGGAATCCCGTGTCCCACGTTCCGCGCCGCCTGTCGGCGCTCTGCATCCTCTTCGCCCTGACGCTCGCGCTCGCCGCCTGCGGGTCCGGCGACACCAAGGCCACGAACGCCTACGTCTCGCAGGTCAACGCGATCCAGAACGAGGTCGCCGTCCAGTTCCGCACCGCCGGGGGAGCGATCTCGCCGACGAGCAGCGTCGCCGCCGACAAGCAGGCGCTTGCGCGTTTCGACCAGGCCGTCACCAGCGCGACGACGAAGCTGAAGGCCGTGAAGGCGCCCGACAAGGTCAGGGCGCTGCACGCGAAGCTCGTCACGGACGTCGATGCCTACCACGCGTCGATCGCGGCCGCCCGCCGGGCGCTGAGCGCCAAGACCCAGGCCGCCGTCAACAAGGCGCAGGGAGCGTTCGCCAGCGGCACGGCGCAGACCAGCGGGGCGATCACGACGACGATCGACGCGATCAACCGCAAGCTGCACGGGTAGGACGCAGGTCAGGCGGTCGGCGGGCCCGGCGCGACGTCGGCCACGAGCACCCCGTCCAGGATCTCGTCGGGGTCGGTGACCCCGTAGCGCTGGCGCAGCTGCTCGGCGATCGCCGCTCGCGGCACGCCGAGCGCGGCGAGCTCGATCGCGAGGATCCGCGCCCCGTCCGCCACGGCTCGCGCCCGCAGCCGCACGTCCGGTGAGGCGGCCGGCGGCCGTGCGACCGTGCGACCGGCGGGGGCGGGCGGGGCGAGGGCGCTCGGGGCGGGAGCGGGAGCGGCCTCATGGCTGGCGAGCGCGGCGGCGAGATCGCGCAGCGTGTCCTCCAGCTCATCGACGCGGCGCCGCGCCCGCTCGGCGCGGCGATCCACCTCCGAGGCGGCCTCGAGCAGCCGGGCGGCAGCGCTGGGATCCCGCCCTGGCGGGGTCGCGAAGGTCATCGCCCGGCGATGCTAGTCCCGGCGCCGGACCGCTCACCGCCTACGATCCCGGCATGTCGCCGTTCTGGGTCCGCGTGCAGGTCCTCATCGTCATCTTCGTGGCCGCCGGGATGATCGTCGCGCTGACGAAGCTGCTCTAGGGGCCTAGCATCCCCGGCATGTTCCGCTCGATCCTCGTCGGCACCGACGGGTCACCGACCGCCGCGAGTGCCGTCCGGCAGGCGATCGAGCTGGCGCGCGACCTCGGGGCGGAGCTGCGGATCGTCTGCGCCTACGAGCCCGTGCCGCAGTCGGTGCTGCGCGCCGAGGCGCAGAGCACCCCGCGCGACGTCGAGTGGCAGCTCGGCCCCCGCGAGGACGTGGATGCGACGCTCGGCGCGGCGCAGGAGGAGGCCGCGGCGGCCGGCGTGGACGCGCGGACGTTCGCGCGGCAGGGCGACCCTGCGGACGCGATCCTCGACGTCGCCGAGGAGACCGGCGCCGACCTGATCGTCGTCGGGAACAAGGGCATGACCGGCGCGAAGCGCTTCCTGCTCGGCTCCGTGCCGAACAAGGTCAGCCATCACGCGCCGTGCAGCGTCCTGATCATCCGGACGTCGTAGGACCCGTCGACGTCGCCGCGGCGGCATCGACCAGACCCCAGCCGTAGCTGGTGTCGTAGCCCGTCGCGCCGAGGTCCCGCGCCGTGCTCTTGAGGTGCTCCTCGAGCTGGCCGGGCGTCGGGCTGGCGCCGATCGCCTCCGTCGCGATCACGAGCGCGGCCGTCGCCGAGACGTGCGGCACGGCCATCGAGGTGCCCTCGTAGTTCGAGGGGATGCCGAACTGGCGCAGCGTGCCGGTGTCCAGCAGCGTCTCCTGGAAGATCGAGCGCCCGGTCGGGTCGGGCGTGCAATGCGCGTCGCCGGGGATCACGGCGTCCTCGCCGCCGCCCGGCGCGACGAGGTCGATGCCGTTCCCCTCGTTCGAGTAGGCCGACATGCAGCCGTGCTCGGTCGTCGCGCCGACCGACAGCACGCCCTGGGCGCGGGCCGGGTACGCGATCCGCGCCGCACCCTCGTTGCCGGTGGCCGCGACGAGCAGCGCGCCCTTCTTGCGGGCGTAGCGGATCGCGTCGAGCAGTTCGGGGATGTCGGTGGCGACGACGTCGGTGTCGAACTCCAGGCTCAGGTTCAGGACCTTCGCACCGCGCGCCGCAGCGAAGCGGATCCCGGCGGCGATGTTGACCGCATCGCCGGCGCCGGCGTCGTCGAGCACCCGCACGGGCATCAGCCGTGCGCCATAGGCGAGGCCGGTCAGCGCGACGCGGTTGTCGGTCTGCTCGGCGATCGTTCCGGCGACGTGCGTGCCGTGCCCGTTGCGGTCGAGCGGGTACGGGTCGCGGTCCACGAAGTCCCAGCCGCGGACGAACTGCCGTGCCGCGAAGTCCGGGGAGCGGCGGTACGGGGACCGGTTGGCGTACGCGACACCGGTGTCGAGCACCGCCACGACCACGCCGCGCCCGCCGGGGGCGTTCGCGTTGATCGCGTTGAGCCAGGCCTGCGGTGCATGCACGCCGAACTCGCCGGTGAAGTTCCACTGCTGCTGCGCCCAGCCGCCTGGCGTGGCCGCGCGGCCCGGGTCGTTGGGGAAATACCCGGTCGGGGTCGTCCCGACGGCACTTGCGTGCGCGCGCACGTTGCGCACCGCGTACCGGACGCCCGGCGTCGCGCGCAGGCGGCGCAGCGCGGCGCGCACGTCGCCGACGCGGACGACCCGCGGCTGCTCCGGCGTCGTCGCCGCGGCCGCCGCCGCCGCCGAGCCGACGGGACCGCTCGTGTACCCCACGACGACCTCGCCGGGGACCGTCTCCAGCGCGGTCGCCGCGGCCGGAGCGCCGAGCGCCGCGCACGCGAGCAGCGCGAGGACGAGGCGAAGATGGCGGAGCGGGGTCGGCACGGGCTGTTGAACGGATCGGCACGCCCGAACGGCGTCGCGACCACTGATGAGGAAACACCGTACGCGGGTGGAAGTTCCTCGCCACCCGGCATGATGCCGGATGGATGGCCGCGATGGACCCGCAAGAGGACGAACGCTGGATGCGCGAGGCGCTGCTGGAGGCCCGGGCGGCGGAGGGTCACGGCGACGTCCCGATCGGCGCGGTCGTCGTCCACGCGGGCCACATCATCGGCCGTGGCCACAACGAGCGCGAGCATCGCGCCGACCCGACCGCGCACGCCGAGGTCCTCGCCCTGCGCGCCGCGGCGGCGGCGCTGGGCTCGTGGCGCGTGCTCGACAGCATCATCTACGTGACGCTCGAGCCCTGCGCCATGTGCGCCGGGGCGATCGTCCTGGCCCGCATCCCGCGCGTCGTCTACGGCACGGCCGACCCGAAGGCCGGCGCCGCGGGCAGCGTGCTCGACGTGCTCGCCGAACCGCGGCTCAACCACCGTCCCGCCGTCGAGGGCGGCGTGCTCGGCGACGAGTGCGCGGCGGTCCTGCGGCGGTTCTTCTCCGAGCGGCGCTGAGCGGGCCGGTAGCGTGGCGGGACGGTGTCCCTCCCCCCGGCGATCACGATCCGCGGCGCGGTCAAGCGCTTCGGCCCGCTCACGGCCGTCGACGGCCTGGACCTGGAGGTCCCGTCCGGGATCTGCTTCGGGCTGCTCGGCCCGAACGGCGCCGGCAAGTCCACGACGATGCGGATGCTCACCGCCCAGGCGCTGCCGGACGAGGGATCGATCGAGGTCCTCGGCTTCCGGCTGCCGCAGGAGTCCAAGCAGGCGCGCTCGCAGATGGGCGTCTGCCCGCAGCTCGACAACCTCGACGTCGAGCTGACGGCGCGCCAGACGCTTGACGTCTTCTCGCGCCTGTACCGCGTGCCGCGCCACGAGCGCGCCGATGCGATCGAGCGCGCGCTGGCGATCGCCAACCTGACCGATCGCGCCGAGACGAAGGTCTCCGAGCTGTCCGGGGGCATGCGGCGGCGGCTGCTGATCGGCCGCTGCCTGGTCCACGGTCCGCGGCTGCTGCTGCTCGACGAGCCGACGGTCGGGCTCGACCCCCAGGTGCGCCAGGAGCTGTGGTCGCTGATCGACCGGCTGCGCACGAGCGGTGTGACGGTGCTCATGTCCACGCACTACATCGAGGAGGCCGAGCGGCTGGCGGACGTCGTCGCCGTCATGGCGTCCGGGCGGATCGTCGCGCTCGGCACCCCGGCCGAGCTGATCGCGCAGAACGCGGGTCGCGAGGTCGTCGAGGTGTTCGGCCCGCCCGACGAGCTCGACGCCACGGCAGCCGACGCCGAGCGCCGCGGCTGGACGACCCGCCGCAGCGGCCCGGCGCTGGCGATCATGCGCGCCGAGGACCTGGACGGCGCCCGGCCGGAGGGCTACCGGCGCCCGGCCAACCTCGAGGATGCCTTCGTCGTGCTGACCGGACAGGAGATCGAATGACCACCGCGACCGGCGCCGCACCGGCGCGCCTGCGCCGCCTGGAGCCCGCCGCCATCGCGGGCGTCATGAGCCGCGACCTGACGCTGTTCCGGAGATACTGGAAGGCGACGACGTTCTCCTCGATCGTCGAGCCGACGATCTACCTGCTGGCGTTCGGCTTCGGCTTCGGCGCGCTGGTCTCGACCGTCAACGGGGTCAGCTACGTGCAGTACGTCGGGACGGGGGTCGTCGCGAGCGCCGCGCTGTTCTCGTCGGTCTTCCCGGGGATGTTCAACACGTTCGTGCGGCGCGAGTTCCAGCGCACGTACGACGCGATCCTCGCCGCGCCCGTCGACGTCGAGGAACTCGTCACGGCCGAGGTCCTGTGGATCTCGATGCGCGCGGGGGTGTACTGCATGGCCCCGCTGCTGGTGGCGATCATGTTCGGGCTGGACCCCAGCACCGGCATCGTCATCGTGCCGCTCGTCGGCTTCGTCACCGGGTGGGGGTTCGCGTGCTTCGGCGTGACGATCTCGGCGATCGCCAGGTCGATCGACAACTTCAACTACGTCACCAGCGCGGTGATCACGCCGCTGTTCCTCGTCAGCGGCTCGTTCTTCCCGATCTCCGAACTGCCCGCGGGTGTGCAGGTGGCGGCGAACGTCAACCCGCTGTACCACACGGTCCAGCTCGTCCGCGACGCCGTCCTGGGCGGCCTGGGCGGCCTGCGCTGGGCCGACCTCGGGCACGCGGCCGCGCTGCTGGCGTTCGCGCTCGTCATGTGGCGGGTGGCGATCGCCCGCCAGCAGCGCCGCCTGATCGACTGACTCCCCGATCCGGATTCCACTGCGTTGTAGGGTCCGCGCCATGCCCGGATCGACGACGAAGTACCTGCTCACCGAGGACCGCATCCCGACCCACTGGGTCAACCTCATGGCGGACCTCCCCGGTGAACCGCTTCCCCCGCTGAACCCGCAGACGAAGGAGCCCGCCGAGCCCGAACTGCTCCTGGCGATGTTCCCGCCGGCACTGCTCCAGCAGGAGATGTCGGCCGAGCCGGACATCGAGATCCCGGATGAGGTGCGCGAGGCCTACAAGCTGTGGCGCCCGACGCCGCTGTACCGCGCTCGCCGCCTGGAGAAGGCGCTCGGGACGCCGGCCCACATCTACTACAAGTACGAGGGCGGCTCCCCGTCGGGCTCGCACAAGCCCAACACCGCCGTGCCGCAGGCCTACGAGAACGCCAGAGCCGGGATCCGCAAGCTCGCGACCGAGACGGGCGCCGGGCAGTGGGGCTCCTCGCTGGCGTTCGCCTGCGCGCTGTTCGGCCTCGAGTGCGAGGTCTTCATGGTCGGCTCGTCGTACGACCAGAAGCCCTACCGCCGATCGATGATCGAGACGTTCGGCGGCACCGTGCACCGGTCGCCCTCGCAGCTGACCCAGGCGGGCATCGCCAACGCCGAGCACACCACCGGATCACTCGGCATCGCGATCTCCGAGGCCGCCGAGGTCGCCGCCCGGAGCGAGGACACGAACTACGCGCTCGGCTCGGTCCTCAACCACGTGCTCCTGCACCAGACGATCATCGGCCAGGAGACCATCGCCCAGATGGAGATGGCCGGCGAGGAGCCGGACGTCGTGATCGCCTGCGTCGGCGGCGGGTCCAACTTCGGCGGGCTGGTCTTCCCCTGGCTGCGGCGCAACCTGCGCGAGGGCGCGACGACGCGCTTCGTCGCGGCCGAGCCGGCCGCCTGCCCGACGCTGACCAAGGGCGTCTACGCCTACGACTTCGGCGACACGGCGGGGCTGACGCCGCTGATGCCGATGTACACGCTGGGCCACGACTTCGTGCCGCCGCCCGTCCACGCCGGCGGCCTGCGCTACCACGGCGACTCGCCGCTGCTCTGCGCGCTGGTGCACGAGGGGCTGATCGAGGCCCGCGCCTACCGCCAGAACGAGACCTTCGCCGCGGGCGTGCAGTTCGCGCGCAGCGAGGGCATCATCCCCGCGCCCGAACCGACCCACGCCATCCGCGCGGTGATCGAGGAGGCCCAGGCCGCCAAGGAGGCCGGGGACGAGCGCGTCATCCTGTTCGGCCTCTGCGGCCACGGGCACTTCGATTTGTCGGCCTACGACGCCTACCTGGCCGGCACGCTGGAGGACCCGGAGTTCTCCCAGGCCGACATGGACCGGGCGATCGCGAAGCTGCCCGAGGGCGTCCCGGCGCTCTAGATGGTTCCGGGCGGCTTGGCGGTGATGCCGCGCATCGCCTGCCGCCGGAAGCCGGCATAGGTGATGAGGACGCAGGCGAGCAGCGCCAGGAACCAGCCGATGGACAGCGAGACGTCGATGCGCGGCTGCGGCTTGCCGAGGATGATGCCGTTGCAGAGCACGAGCACGACGCCCGTCAGGCCGGCGAGCATCGTGACCTCGCCGGGCGGCCACGTGAGCGTGTGGTTGCGGGCGACGATCCAGGTGAGGATCGCGGGCGCGATCGCGAGCAGGACGAAGGCCCACGGGAGGACCGGCCCGAACACCTCCCAGGCGCTGGCGGAGTCGCCCGGCTTCACCCCCGGGGCGGAGGTGATGACGGAGGCCGGGTTGTCGGCGTTCGTCGAGAACCACGGCAGCCAGAGCGAGATCAGCAGCAGCAGGCCCGACACGTAGCCCAGGCGCTCCCACTTGGTGATGTGCGAGCGATCGAGGTACTGCTGGTGCGGCTCCTCGGCCGCCGGGGTCGTGCTCTCGGTCGACATGGGCGCAACCTACCGGGATCGGCGACCGTCGTGCACGACGCGACCACGCCGCGCGGCGCGCCGCTACCCTTCCCGTCCCGTCGCCTGTGCGACATCTGGAGGGGTGCCGGAGTGGTTGAACGGGGCGGTCTCGAAAACCGTTGTGCGGGTAACCCCTGTACCGAGAGTTCGAATCTCTCCCCCTCCGTTCGGACTGGAAGGGCCCGGCTGCCGCTGGGCCCTTCGGCGCTCAGCTCGGGACGTCGATCGTCTCGCCGTCGGCTGGGATCCGGACGCGGTCTGTCAGTCCTTCGCGGGCGATGCGCGCAGCCAGCGTCGCGCGATCGGTGCGGCAGTGGTTGACGGCTTCGAGGTGGTTGGCGATCACGAGCCCGGGCGCGAGCCGCACGAACTCGACCTGCTCGTCGAGCGGCATCAGGATCGGGCGGCCGATGTCGAGTTGCGCGGTGCCCGCAGCCATGATCGCCACGCCGGGCCGGCGGTCGCTCAGCACGCTCCTGACCTGGGGCGTGAGGACGGTGTCGCCGCTGACGTAGACGGACGGCTCGCCCGGCAACTCGATGAGGTACCCCGCCCCAGGGCCCATCATGGCCGCGACGACGCCGTAGCCGTGGACGGCGGGGAACGCGGTGATCGTCCCGCCGCCCGCGAATGGGACGGTGGCGTTCTCGCCGACCGGCCGCGCATCGATCCCGGCCCGGCGCAGCGGACCTTCGTCGCCCGCGCGGCACCACACGGGAACCGCGCGCTCGCGCAGGAGCCGGCGGCCATCGCGGTCCAGGTGATCGACGTGCGCCCGGCGGTAGTGGGTGATGACCGCGGCGGTGACGCCCTCGAGCGTCGCCGCCGCACCTGGCGGCAGCTCGACGGTCGGATTGCGGCGCGGCCTGGAGCGCACGACCGCCAGCGGCGGAATCCGGCCCTTGCGACCGAGCATCGGATCGACGAGCACCCGCTCATCTGCCGCCTCGAGGACGAACGTCGCGTTGCGCACGTGGTGGATCCGCATGGCGCCGCCCTCAGCCCGCCGACTCGTCCTCGTTGCGATGGGTGACGTGGACCAGCTGGACCTCCTCGCCCTCCTCGCTCTCCGGGTGGACGACGTAGACGCGCGGCAGGCCGCCGAACCACGTGGCCTGGTCGGCCTCGCCGACGTAGACCCCGGGGCGCAGCGAGCCGTCGGGCTGCTCGACCCAGACCGGGTCGCCCTGCTGGAAGAACGAGGAAGGCATGGCCGAATCGTCGCGCATCGGGGCACGCCGCGCGAGTCAGCCGGCGACGGCCACCCGATCGGGTGCCGCGAGCGGTGCGGCCATCGCGTGGTAGCCGCCGTCGACGTGGAGGATCTCGCCGGTGATCGCGCGCGCCAGATCGGACAGCAGGAAGCAGACGGCGTCGGCGACCGGCGCGGCATCCGCCGGGTCCCAGCGCAGCGGCGCCCCGTGCTCCCAGGCGCTGAGCAGCGCGTCGAACCCGCCGATGCCGCCTGCGGCGCGCGTGGTCAGCGGCCCCGCCGCGACGAGGTTCGAGCGGATGCCGCGCGGCCCGAGGTCGCGCGCGACGTAGCGGCTGACGGACTCCAGCGCGGCCTTGCAGACGCCCATCCAGTTGTAGACCGGCCAGGCCCCGCCGGCGTCGAAGTCCAGGCCGACGATCGCGGCCGGCCGGCCGTCGTGCAGGTCGGCGAGAAGCCGCGCCAGTGACGCGTACGAGACGGCGCTCGTCTGGAACGCCAGGCCGATGCCCTCGCGCCCAGCGGTCAGGAGGTCGCCCGACAGCGCGTCCCGCGGCGCGAACGCGACGGCGTGCAGCGCGCCGTCGAGCGTCAGCCCGTCGGCTCGGAGCGTGGCGCCAAGGTCACCCACCGCGTCCGGGTCGGTGACGTCGAGGTCGTACGCCGGCGCGCTGCGCGGCAGCAGCGACGCCGCCTCCAGCGCTCGCTCACGATCGCGGGGGAAGACGGTCAGCACGATGTCGGCGCCCAGCAGCTGGGCGCGCTCGGCGACCGCGAAGGCGATCGAGTCCGACGTGACGAGGCCGCTGATCAGCAGCCGCTTTCCGGCGAGCATCGCTCATGACTCCTTGTGGTGGTTGACGGCGGACGTGGTGTGGGCCGCGCGCACCCGGCGATCCGCGCTGGCGGAACGGGCGGCCAGGGCGCGCTGGTGACGCTCGAGCGCGTCGGTGAGCTCCTCGTCGCCGACGGCGAGGATGCGGACGGCGAGCAGGGCGGCGTTGCGCGCGTTGCCGATGGCGACGGTCGCGACCGGGATGCCGGCGGGCATCTGGGCGATGGACAGGAGCGAGTCGATCCCGTCGAGCCGGCTGAGCGGCACGGGCACGCCGATGACCGGCAGCGTCGTGACGGCCGCGAGCATGCCGGGCAGGTGAGCGGCGCCGCCGGCGCCGGCGATCAGCACCCCCAGGCCGCGCGCCGCCGCCTGCTGCCCGAAGGTGAGCATCGCCGCCGGCGTGCGGTGGGCCGACACGACACGTACCTCGTGCGCGATCTCGAACTCCCGCAGGACGTCGGCCGCCGGCCGCATCGTGTCGTGGTCGGAGTCGCTGCCCATGACGACGGCAACCCGCGGGTTCACGGCGGTCATGCGCCGTGCAGCTCGGCCGCTGCCGCCCGCGCGATGCGCAGCGCGGCCTGGGGGTCGGGACCGGTCGCCGTGACGTGCCCGAGCTTGCGCCCCGGCCGCTCGGCCTTGCCGTACAGGTGGATGCTCGCGCCCGCGACCGCCAGCGCCCGCGGCAGTCGCTGCGCCGTGAGGCCGTCCGCCGCTCCGAGAACGTTGACCATCGCCGCGGCGGGAACGCGCAGGCCGGGATCGCCGAGCGGCCAGTCGAGCACGCCGCGCAGGTGGTTGTGGAACTGCGAGGTCCGGCAGGCCTCGATCGTCGCGTGGCCGCTGTTGTGCGGCCGCACGGCCAACTCGCCGACGACGAGGCTGCCGGACGCGGTGACGAACAGTTCGACTGCGACGATCCCGCACACGCCCGCGTGCTCGGCGATCCCGAGGGCCAGCTCGCGGGCCTCGCGCTCGAGGCCGGGCTCCAGGTCTGCGGGCATCAGCAGCTCGCGGCAGATCCCGTCGACCTGCGTCGTCGCGGCGATCGGGTAGACGACGGTCTCGCCGCCCGGTCGGCGAGCGACGAGCACCGCGATCTCAGCATCGATCGCGACGTGCTCCTCGGCCAGCCATGAACCGCCGCCGGACAGCAGCCGCTGCGCGGCGGGGCGGTCGCCCACGACGTGGACGCCGCGTCCGTCGTAGCCGCCCCCGCGGGCCTTGACGACGACCGGCCAGCCGGTCAGCTCCGCGAGTGCGGCGACTGCGGCACCGTCCAGGGCCTCGGCGAACCGCGGGACCGGGAACCCCGCCGCCTCCAGGTCGCGGCGCGCGTGCAGCTTGTCCGCCGCGAGCCGGACGGCGGCCGGTCCGGGGCGCACGACGTAACCGTCGGCGACGAGCTGCTCGAGCACCGCGAGCGGGACGTGCTCGTGGTCCAGGGTCAGGACGTCGGACGACCGCGCGATCGTGCGTAGGGCACCCAGATCATCGGGCGGCCCGCAGCGGTACGAGGCCCCGGCTCGCACCGCGGCGTCGCCCGCGCTGCCCGCAAGCACCTGCAGTCGCACGTCGAGGTCGGCCGCGGCCTGGAAGGTCATCCGCGCCAGCTGACCGGCGCCCGCCATGCCGACGCGCGCCGCGTGGGGGGCGGCCTGCTCGTCCACCAGCCACGGAGCGACGGCGGTCGCGGCGGCGCTCACTGGAAGTACTCCGGTCGGCTGACGCGGGTCTCGCTGACGAACATGACCCCCGGGCGTTCCTCGAACAGCGCCCGCAGGCCGGCGACGAGGGCGCCGATCCGCTCCTCGGGGACGACCGTGATCAGCAACGACAGCGCCGCGCGCTCGTTGAACAGCAGGCGTCCCTGATGGAAGCCGTCGTGTCCGAGCCCGGAGACGTTCGACACGCTCGTCCAGCCGGTGACGCCGGCCTGCGCGAAGAGCTCGCGCACCACCGCCACGTCGTCCCCGCCGACGACGACTTCGAGCTTCTGCATCCGGGCCAGCTCCGTGACACTCATGCTGCCGCCTCCTCGCGTTGATGTTGGGTCCAGCGTCCGTCGCGTCCGCGGAGGAACCACGGTGCTGCGTCGTCGTCGCGCGCCGTGAGCGTCACCCAGCCGCCCTCGAACAGCTCGCGGAGCACCTGGTTGCGTGCGACGATCTCGTCGATCCGTGCGCGCCGGGCCTGGACGACGGCCAGCAGCCGCAGCGGCTCGTGCTGGAGCCGGTCGCCGACGGCGACGGACTGCCACGGCAGGCCGACCCGCAGGTCGCCGCCACCGCCCTGGACGACGCCGACGGTGCCCGTGACGTTGTGCAGTGTCTTGTCGCCGGCGCCGAACAGCTCGGGATCGACGCTCGAGAAGTAGTACTGCGCGTTGATCCACTGCGCGACCACCAGCGGCGCGGTCAGGATCGTCTCCAGGGCGCTGCCGTCGGGATCGGCCTCGGTGCGGTAGGAGTGCAGGAACGTCCGGCATCCCAGGTCGATCCCGCGCGTCATCGAGCGCGGACCGATGATGAACGCGGCGTTGCCGACGAGCCCCCACTCGGGACGGACCTGCGCCCAGTCGCGGCCCCGCGCTGCTGCCGGCACGGATCCCGGCAACAGCGCGCCCCGCTCGCTGGCCAGAGCAGCGCCCGCGCGGTCCAGGTCCGCCTGCAGGGTCGCGAGATCGTCCCGGTGGCCGGCCGGGACCAGCTCGCCGTCGAGGAGCGTGACCGCATCGCTCGTGGTGTCGTGCTCGCCGGCCACGAACCAGGTGTCGTCGTCGATCACGATGCCGCGATCGACGAGCGCGGTACGCACGTCCGGCCGGTTCAGGATCGCGGCGGCGACCCGCGCGTTCGGCCCGCCATGCTGGCCGCCGCACGCGCCGCAGTCGAGCGCCGAGGCGTAGGGGTTGTTTTGCGTGGTGCTGCCGTGGGCGCAGAGGAGCACGAGTCGCGCGAACGTCCCCGTCAAGCCCATCATCGTCAGCGCCGCATGCGCGAACAGGACCTGCTCGTCCGTCGTGAAGCCCGGATCGCCGGGTTCGTGGGCGGTGGCGGTCACCGTGGTCGGCGGGCCGGCCCCGGGGCCGCGAGCGCCCCGGCGCCGCGTGCCGAACGTGCGCAGCGCCGCCAGTGGTCCGGCGACGAGCCCGCCCGCCTCGGCCATGGCGAACGGCGAGGCCATGCCGCCCTTGGCCTGATGCAGGGCGGCCGCGAACGCGACCGAGCCGGATCGCCGGTCGAGCGCCCGTTCGGCCTGCACCTCGGCGCTGGCGGCCGGGAGCTCCTCGACGTCGACGGCGGGGCTGAGCAGCACCGGGCACAGCGCGGCCGGCGCCGACGAACCGAGTCCGCGAAAGCGGATCGCGACCGCGAAGAAGCCGGCGAAGCCGAGCGTCTCGTAGTCACCCAGCTCCTCGAGGTGGCGCCGCAGCCCTTCCGAGCGCACGTCGATGCAGAACGCGGCCTGGACGGCCGGTCGGCCGGAGCCCGGCGGCGTGGCGGCCGCGCGGCCGGGTCCGAGCGCGCGGAGCAGGCGCTCGCGATAGGCGCGCTCGCGGGCGGCGAGCCAGACCGCCAGCCGGTCGTCTTCCCCGAGGCGCGCGAGCGTCGCCAGCGCGAGCCCGCGATCGGCCGCGGGGAGTGCGCCCGGGTCGATGCCGAGCGCTGCGCACGCCACGGTCAGCCGTGCGTCCTCATCGACCGCGGCGAGCGGTGCCCGTGCGGCGCCGGGCAGTTCCGGCGCGACTCCGGAACGCTCGCGGGCGGCGGACACGCCGAGCGCCTCGCACGTGAGCCGCAGCGCCAGGAGGTCGGTCATGTCGGCACGCGGCGCAGACGAGTCCGCGGCGGCCCAGTCGGACCGCCAACGCAGGTACCCGGCCCACCCGGGCTGCCGCAACAGCTGGGCACACAGCTCGTCCGCCCGGTGCGCGTGGCTGACGCCGAGCAGTCGCAGGGTCGCGTCGATCGCCGCCGCGGGATCCTCCGGGAGTGCACCGAGCCGCTCGCGGACCCCGCCACCCGCGAGCCGCCGCAGCCGCAGGTCGTCGGCGCCGAACGCGCGGAAGGTCGTATAGAGGCCGCCCGGCTCACGCGGCATGCCCCATGACGCGCCGCCCTCGTCGGTGAAGGCCGAGCACCAGGCGGAGACGAGCTCGTCGGTCTGCGCCGCGATGGCGGTCCCCAGGACGGCATCACAGCGTGCGGCGGCGGTGCGAATCCGCTCGGTACGGGGACCGGCGGCACCGTGCAGGAGATCGGACACGAGCAGCCGAGATGCCGGGACACCGGCCACCGTCGGCAGCTCGCCGAGGCCGTCGATCGTGTCGGCCAGCGCGCCGGCCAGCTGCGCCTCCGTGATGGCCCCGGAGGCGTACGCCGCGCGCGAGTCGTCGAGCGCGGCGTAGCCTCGCGCGCCCATGTCGCGGCGCGCGGTCCGCACGGCGTCCTTGAAGCTCGAGCCCTGCAGACCGCCGAGCGGGTTGACGGCGATGAACGTGCCGATCGGCCACAGCGGCGCGACAACCCGCGACGCGGCGGCGACCTCCGCCCGGACCGTGCCGTGGAGCTCCAGCGACGCCAGCGGCGCTGCGGTGCTCATGAGATCGCTCCGCCGAACTGCGGCTCCGCGGCGACGGCAGGCCGCGCCCGGCGCCGCGCGTGCGCACGCGAGCGGTGCGCGGCCGGCTCGGCCCCCGACCGCGACCAGACCAGCGCGTACAGGCGCCGCTGGGCGCCGGCGGCGCGCGGACCCGCGATCCGCACGACTCCCCAGACGACGGCGGCACAGCCGATCGCCACGAGGACCACCCAGGTCGGGGGCGCCTGCGCCGCGGCGGTCGGCAGCGTCCCGCCGACGAAGCTGTCGAACGCCCCGACAGCGGCGATGTAGCCCCAGCAGCCGACGGCCAGCACGGCCACGGCGGCCGCCCGCGAGCGCGCGCTCAGCCCGCCGGCCGCGCCGAGCCAGCCCCAGGTCGCCTGCGCCGCGCTGGCCCAGGCGAAGACCAGCACCAGCGGGGCGCCGGTATGGGAGGCCAGGTGCGGAGCAATCGCCGCGAGGGCTGTGAGGACCAGCAGCGCCGGGAGCATCGCCGCGACCGCCGCCCGCGATACCGGCGTCAGCAGGGGGCGCGGCTCCGGGGCGCGCAGGTGCCGGCCGCTCGCGTCGACCGCGGAGCCCGAGCCGAGGAACAGCGTCGCCTTGTACAGCGCATGCGCGACCAGGTGGAACAGCGCGCCGACGAATGCCCCCGTCGCGCATTGGGCGACCATGAAGCCCATCTGACCACCGGTCGACCAGGCCAGGCCGCTCTTCACGTCGGGGCGCACGAGCATGAACGCGGTTGCGAGCACCGCCGTGGACAGGCCGGCCACGAGCAGCAGCCAGAGCACTGCCGGGGCGGGCTGGACCAGCGGCGCGAGGCGGATCAGCAGGAGGCCGGCGCCGTTGATCAGGCCCGCGTGCAGCAGTGCCGAGACCGGGGTCGGCGCGTTGAGCGTGCCCGGCAGCCAGCGATGCAGCGGGACCTGGGCCGAGCGCGCCACCGCGCAGATGCCGATCAGCGCCGCGACGGCGAACGTCAGGCCCTCGCCGGAGAGGCGCGCGACGTCCGGCGCGCGCAGATCGAGGTCCGGGCCGGTCAGGAGCACCAGCGCGAGCGCGAGTAGCAGCGCGCCGTCGCCGATCGCCAGCGCAGACGCCGTGCGCCGCACCCCTTCGCGGGCCTGTGGCAGGTCCGAGCGATGGGCGAGCATCAGGCAGAGGCCCAGGCCCGCGAGGCACCACGCGACGACGAAGCCGCTGAGCGTGGCGGCGCAGATCGCCGCGGCGGTGGCCGCCGCTGTCAGGCTGCTGAGGGCGAAGAACCGGGGCGCCCGCGGGTCGCCGCTGAGGTACCGCTGGGCGAATGCCTGGACGATCGCCAGGACGCCGGTGACCAGGGCCAGCAGCACGGCGCTGACACGATCGGCCGTGAAGCCGGCCGTCGCGCGTCCGGAATCGGTCTCGGCCACGAGGGCGACCGGGCCGTCGAGCGCGACGATCACGAGCAGCGCGACCGCGAGGGCGAACGCCGCGCTCGCCGGCACCGCTGATGAGCCGCCACGGGCGAGCGACCACACGCCGCCCAGCACCGGGGTCGCGATCGCGGCGCCGAGGACGGCCTGCGTCGTCGTCATGCTGCACCTCTGGTCCCGCTCATTGACATGCAATCCATATCGCGCTTCACAATACGCGAAATGAATTACGTATGTCAAGAGTCGCCATTCGGCTACGGTCCCCCCATGGCCGAGTGGACCTTCCTGACGAACCACGCGCATGTGCTGCTCTGCCTCGCCCGCGACCCGGACACCCGCCTGCGCGACGTCGCCGACGCGGTCGGGATCACCGAGCGCGCGGCCCAGCGCATCGTCGCCGAGCTCGTCGAGGCGGGGTACCTGAGCCGGACGCGCGCCGGGCGCCGCAACCGCTACGAGATCCACGCCGAGCTGCCGCTGCGCCATCCGATGGAACGCGACCACGGCATCGGCGACATCCTGCGCGTCCTCGGCGCCGGCGACACACGGTCACGCTGATGCCAGCGGGGCCGCTGACCGGCCTCCTGGAGCTGGCGACGCTTGCCGCGGAGCACTCCGCGGCCGGCGACGCCGAGCGCCGCCTCGCCGACCCGGTCGTCGCCGCGCTGCGCGAGGCGGGGCTGTTCGGCGCGCTGGTCCCGGCGTCGCTGGGCGGGCTGGAGGCCGAGCCGCAGGCGTTCCTCGACGTGGTCCGCGGGCTGGCCGCGCACGACGCCGCGGCCGCCTGGGTCGTCGCGGTCTGCGGCACGGGCGGGATGCTGTCGGCGTACCTGGCCCCCGCGGCTGCGGCGGACGTCTACGGCGGCGGGTCGATCGCGGCCGGCGTGTTCGCCCCGCGCGGCCGCGCGATCCGCGACGGCGACGACCTGGTCGTCAGCGGGCGCTGGTCGTTCGCCAGCGGCTGCACCCACGCCGACTGGCTCATGGTCGGCTGCGCGGTCGCCGACGGCGAGGACGTCGAGCGCACGCCCGCAGGCGCCCCGGACGTGCGCCTCGTGCTGTTCCCGCGCGCGGCGTTCGAGATCCACGACACCTGGGACGTCGCCGGCCTGCGCGCGACCGGCAGCCACGACATCTCGCTCGACGGCGCCCGTGCGCCCGCCGCGCACTCGGCCTCGCTGATCACGCAGGCGCCCGTGGCGCCCGGCCCGCTGTACGCGTTCCCGCCGTTCGGCCTTCTGGCCCTGTCGATCGCCTCGGTCGCCCTGGGCATCGCCGGGGCGGCGATCAGCGACATCCTCGATCTCGCCGCCGACAAGACGCCCGCGGGATCGGCGCGCACGCTCGCGGCGCGCGCGGACACGCAGTCCCGGGTCGCGCGGGCGCAGGCCGCGCACGACGCGGCGCGGGCGCTGATCGCGGCGGCCGTCGCCGGCGCCTGGTCATCGGCACTCGCCGGCGATGCGATCAGCGTCGCGGATCGCGCGGCGCTGCGCCGCGCGGCGACCCACGCGACCGAGGCGTCGGCCGGCGTCGTCGCCGACCTCTACGCGCTCGGCGGCGGCACGTCGGTCTACGCGTCGAGCCCGCTCCAGCGCCGCCAGCGCGACATGGCCGTCGCCACCCAGCACATGCTCGTCGGCGCGGCGACATGGGAGCTCACGGGCCGCGTTGCGCTCGGACTCGACGCCGACGTCGGCCAGCTCTGAGTCAGCCGCCGGCCGCGCGGTAGGCCGCGACCACGGCCGCATGGCGATCCAGCGAGCGCTCGACCGAGCCGAGGTCCCGCGGCGGCAGGTACCAGACCGCGCGCGTCACGCCGTGGGCCTCCAGGCGCTCCAGGCGCTCGGGCTCGACCGGGGCGATCTGCAGCGTCGTCGGCAGCGCGCCGCGGCCCGCGGCCTCGCCCAGCGCTCGCAGCTTGTCCAGGCGCGCGATCATGCGGTCGTCGTCGCCGGAGAAGTTGGGGAACCACGCGTCGCCGTAGCGGACGACGCGCTCGAGCACGCGGGATCCGTGGCCGCCGATCAGCACCGGCGGGCCGCCCGGCTGGACCGGTTTGGGCCAGCTCCACGTCGGCTCGAAGGCGACCTGGTCGCCGGCATAGGCCGCCTCGTCCCGCGTCCACAGCGCGCGCATCGCCTCGACGGTTTCGCGCATGCGGCCGAAGCGCCGCTCGGGATCGACGCCGTGGTCCTCCATCTCCTCGACGTTCCAGCCGGCACCGACGCCGAACAGGACGCGGCCGCCGCTGAGCACATCAAGGCTCGCGATCGCCTTGGCGGTGACGATCGGATCGCGCTGGGCGACGAGCATCACCGCGAACCCCACCTTCAGCGTCGTGGTCGCCGCGGCCGCGAACGCGAGGGCGACGACCGGATCGTGGGTGCGCGCGTATTCCCGCGGCAGGTCACCGCCGACCGGGTACGGCGTCCGGCGGCTGACCGGGATGTGCGTGTGCTCAGGGACGAAGAACGACTCGAAGCAGCGGTCCTCCGCCAGGCGCGCGACCGTCGCCGGATCGGCCGACTCGTCGGTCGTGAACATGGCGACGCCGAAATCCATCGCCGGACCCTAACGGCGGCGCGGGGCGTTGACAGCGCAGGCTTCAGCGAGCACGCGCTCCAGGCGCGCTACTCGCGCTCGGTCGGCGACGCGGTCGCCCGCAGCTGCGCCAGCGGCATCCCGGCGGCGTCCCGCGCCGACGGTGCGCACAGCCCGCAGATCACGATGTCGCGCGCCTGCTGCAGCGCCGCCTCGACCTCGGCGTCGCCGAGCGCGATCCCGTCGCTGCGCAGGCCCAGCGCGACGACGCCGTTCCACGCGCCCCAGAGGAACCGGCCGACGAGCCGCGCGTCCAGCTGCCGCGCCTCGCCCGCGTCGATCGCCTCCTGGATCTTCGCCTCGAACTCGGAGATCAGCGCGTCGACGCCCGCGCCGACGCGGGCGCGCAGCTCCGGATCGGCGACGGGCGCCTCGGTCTCGACGCCGTCGAAGGCGAGGAAGCGGAACGCGCCCGGGTGCTCGATGTGGAAGCGCAGGTAGGCGTCGCCGCAGGCGACGACCTGCTCCAGCGGTGTCCAATCGGGCTGGTAGGCCTGGCGCAGGTAGTGGCCGAACAGCTCGACGGCGCGCTCGACAAGCGCCAGGTACAGGCCGTCCTTGTTGCCGAAGTGGCCGTAGATCGACCCGATCGCCACGTCAGCCTGCTCGGCGACGTCCTCCATGCGTGTGCGCCGGTAGCCCGATTCGGCGAACGTGCGCTCGGCGGCGTCCAGGATCGAGGTGCGCGTCCTCGCGCGGCGACGGGCACCGCGGGTGGCGTTGCTTTCTGCAAGGAGATTCACTTCTGAAGCACTTTACATTTCACCACGGACGTGTCAAGCTGCCGCGCGATCACCGACGCTGGGAGGAGCGGGAGATGGAGCAGGTCGATGTCGTCGTCGTCGGAGGACGCCTCGCCGGGTGCGCCGTGGCGGCGCCGCTGGCGCGCGCAGGCCGGCGGGTGGTCGTGCTCGACAAGATGCGCTTCCCCTCCGACCAGCTGTCCACGCACCTGCTGATGCCGGCCGGGACGAGCGAACTCGCCAAGCTGGGCGCGCTGCCGCGGATCCTGGCGCTGAACCCGTCACAGGTGCGCTACACCCAGGTCGAGGCCGAGGGCATCACGTGCCGCGAGCGCCTGCGGCCCGCCGATGACGGGATCGACTACGGCGTCTGCATCCCGCGCGACCTGCAGGACGTCCAGCTCGTCGAGGCCGCGCGCGAGCAGGGCGCCGACATCCGCGAGGGCGCCACGCTCGAGGACCTGATCTGGCGCGCGGGGCGCGTCGCCGGCGTCCGCTACCGCGACGCCGACGGCGGGTCGCGCGAGATCGACGCGACGCTCGTGGTCGGCGCCGACGGCCGGCGTTCCACCGTCGCCTCGCTCGTCGGCTCGTGGACCCCCTACCGCCTGTCGCGCAACGGCCGCGGCCTCGTCTTCCGCTACCTCGACGACCCGCTCGCCGGCACGGTGGACGCCGAGACCTACTACCAGTGGCGCGAGGGCGACTCGTTCGCCTTCGCCTTCCCGACGACGCCCGCCGGCAAGATCCTCGTGCTGCTGATGGGCCACCGCGACGAGGTCCACGAGGCCCGTGCCGACGCCGAGGGCTACTGGCAGCGCAAGCTCGACGAGCACCCCGGTCTCGCGCGGCGGATCGCGGGCGCACCGCCCGGGTCCAAGCTGCGCTCGACCGGCGAGACGCCGGCGTTCTTCCGCGCATCGTCAGGCCCGGGCTGGGCGCTCGCCGGCGACGCCGGCCACTTCAAGGACCCGGTCACCGGCCAGGGCATGCGCGACGCGCTGTGGGCCGGCCGCACCCTGGCCGAGCACGTCCTGCCGGTGCTGGACGACCCGGTCGCGGTCGACGTCGCCACCCGCTCCTGGGAGGCCGAGCGCGACCGCGAGTGCCTTCCCGCCTACCACTTCGCGAACGCCGACACGCGCGTCGAGAGCCAGTCGCCGGCGCTCTGCGAACTGGTGCGCGACGCCGGCCGCACGAGCGAGCCGGACCTGACCGACCTGTTCGGCCGGGCCCGCACGCCGCAGGAGATCGCGCCGCTGCCGCGCCTGGCACGGGCGACGCTCGCGGCGCTGTGGCGCGGAGAGCGGCCGCGCCGCGAGACCGCGGTCCGCGCGGCCGGGGACCTGCGCACGGAGATCGAGATCCGCCTCGAACGCCGGGCCGACCGCTTCCGCGGGACGCGCACCGTGACCGGCTCGGATCATCCTGATGCCCCCTGGCCCGCGGCGCCGACCCGGCGCGCGGCGCCGGCCGACCCCGCTCCGGCGACTGAGCCCGAACGCACCGAGGTGCTCGCATGACCCGCATCGCCGTCGTCCAGCCCGCGCTCGAGCTCGCCGCCGTGGAGCGGAACCTCGCGCGCATCGAGGACCTCGTCCGCGACGCGCACCGCGAGCACCACGCCGACGTCGTCGTCGTGCCCGAGGCGTGCACCAGCCCGAACGTCTACGCGAAGATCCTGCGCGGCGCGGCACGACCGATCGACGGTCAGCCGTTCCAGCTGCTCACGCGGCTGGCCCGCGAGCTGGGGTGCGTCGTCGCCGGCGGCTTTCTCGCCGTCCGCGGCGCGAACACCTTCGGCACGTTCGTGCTCGCCGAGCCGGACGGCGCCGTCCACCTGCACGACAAGGACATCCCGACCGCCTGGGAGCAGAACTACTACGTCGGCGGCGACGACTCCGGCGTCGTGCGCTGCGAGACGCTCGGCGCCACCGTCGGCCTGATGTCCGGCTGGGAATGGGCGCGCAACCGCACCTCGGCGCGCGTGCGCGACGGCGGTGCCGAGATCGTCATCGGCGGCATGTGCTGGCCGTCGATGCCGCTCAACTGGCCGGGCCCGCTGCAGTGGTGGGCCCAGCGTGAGCACGCCACGTGGCGCCGCCAGGCGCGCGAGCTCCCCGGCCAGGTCGCGCGCATCACCGGCGTCCCCGTCGCCCACGCCGCGCACGTCGGCCCGGTCGCCGGCGAGACGCCGCTCGGCCCCGGGATCCCCTGGCGAACCGTGATGGTCGGTGAGTCGCAGGTCTGCGATCGCGACGGCACCGTCCTCGCCCGGCTGTCGCTCGAGGACGGCGAGGGGCACGTCGCCGCCGACGTCGACCTGGGTCCGGCACGTCCGCTCGACCCGGTCCGCGACCGCTACTGGATCCCGAAGATGTCGCTGACGACGCACGCCGCGTGGCACGGCATGAACGCCCACGGCGCACTCAACTACCGCGTCCGCCACGCCCGCCGCGGCTTCCCCTGGCAGGCCTGGCCCGCGGGCGACCTGCCCGACGCGATGCCGCCGTCCGCGCCGTCCGACATGCCGGTGGCGACGAGTTAGCGACGGGGCGCGTTCGCGAGAGCTCGTCGGCTGGCTGGGAGAACGTGACGCGCGGCGTTCGCGCCTGCGCCGTCGCGGGGGCAGCACGAAGCGCGCGCCTGGCGATGCACCTCGGCGCCGCCCGGCCACTCCGATGATGGTTTGTCTCGCATAGCGAGACGTTCTCGCATCGAAGCGTTCGATCCGTCCTCCCAGCCAGCAGACGTCACCGACGCCGGCGGAGACCACCGGCGCACGCCACGCCGCTAGGACCGATCGACGAACGCCGGCGGCGCCGTCCGGTACTCCGGCGGCGTCGCGGACAGCCCGATCGGGTTGCGCGTCAGCCGCACCGCCGTCCCGTCGGGCCGCGGCACGCTGACGATCGGATCGAGGCCCAGCCGCTCGGCGAGGGCGAAGGCCCCGGCGATGTCGTTGACCTCCCCGGCCGGGACCCGCGCGGCGCTCAGCGCTGTGGACCAGTCGGCCGTCGTGCGCGCCCCCAGGAGCCGCTCGAGGTCGCCGCGCAGCGCCTCGCGGTGATCCACCCGCAGGATGTTCGTCGCGAAGCGCTCGTCGCCCGCCAGCTCCGGCTCCCCGAGCACCTCGCAGAGCGCCGCGAACTGCCGGTCGTTCCCGACCGCGATGACGAGCTCGCCGTCGGCGGTGCGGTAGAGCTCGTAGGGCGCGATGCTCGGATGCGCGTTGCCCATCCGGCGCGGGACGACTCCGCCGGCCGTGAAGGCCGAGGCCTGGTTGACGAGTGCCGCCAGCAGCGACGAGAGCAGGTCCACCTCGACGCGCTGGCCCTCGCCGGTCGCCGAGCGGTGCTGGAGTGCCGCCAGGATGCCGACCGTCGCGAACAGCCCGGCGAGGACGTCCACCAGCGCGACCCCGACCTTCTGCGGCTCACCGCCGGGAGATCCCGTGATGCTCATCAGCCCGCCGAGCGCCTGGATCAGCAGGTCGTAGCCGGGGAGCTCAGCCCCGGCGCCGCGGCCGAACCCCGTGATCGAGCAGTAGACGACGGCCGGGTTGGCGGCGTACACGTCCCCATAACCGAGGCCGAACCCGTCCATCACCCCGGGCCGGAAGTTCTCGACGACGACGTCGGCGCCGGCCGCCAGCTCACGGGCGCGCGCGAGGTCGGCCGGATCGCCCAGGTCCAGCACGTGGCTGTCCTTGTTGCGGTTGACCGACTGGAAGTACGTCGCCTCGCCCGCAGCGTCGTACGGCGGGCCCCACTGCCGGGTGTCGTCGCCGTGGCCGCCGGGACCGCCGCGCTCGACCTTGATGACGGTCGCGCCGAGGTCGGCGAGCAGCATCGTGGCGAACGGCCCGGCGAGGACGCGGGAGAAGTCCAGGACGGTGAGGTTGCGCAGTGCGGTGGTCATCTGGTTCAATGATCCTAGATCTTCGAAACTCTAGGGTCAAGGAGCCACCCATGTCCGCCCCGGCCATCCCCGCCGCCATCCGCCCCGAGGACTTCCTCGACATCGACCACCTCCTCTCCGACGAGGAGCGAGACATCCGCGACACGGTCCGCGCCTTCGTCCGCGACCGGGTGGTCCCCCACGTCGGCGACTGGTTCGAGGAGGGCACGATCCCGCGCGAGCTGGCGCCGCAGCTGGGCAAGCTCGGCGTGCTGGGCATGCACCTCGACGGCTACGGCTGCGCCGGTGCCAGCGGCACCGCCTACGGCCTGGCCTGCCTGGAGCTCGAGGCCGGCGACAGCGGCGTGCGCAGCCTCGTGTCGGTCCAGGGGTCGCTGGCGATGTTCGCGATCCACCGCTGGGGCTCGGAGGAGCAGAAGCAGGAGTGGCTCCCGCGGATGGCCGCCGGCGAGGCGATCGGCTGCTTCGGACTGACCGAGCCCGACGCCGGCTCGGACCCCGGCGCGATGCGCACGCGCGCCAGGCGCGACGGCGACGACTGGGTCCTGCACGGCCAGAAGATGTGGATCACCAACGGCTCGGTGGCCGACGTCGCGGTCGTCTGGGCGGCGACCGACGACGGCGTCCGCGGCTTCCTCGTCCCGAAGGGCACCCAGGGCTTCACCACGCAGGACATCCACAAGAAGCTGTCGCTGCGCGCGTCGATCACGTCCGAGCTGCTGCTCGACGACGTGCGCCTTCCGGCGAGCGCTCTGCTGCCGGAGGCGGACTCGCTGCGCGGCCCGCTGTCGTGCCTCAACGAGGCGCGCTTCGGGATCGTCTTCGGCGCCGCCGGCGCCGCGCGCGCGTGCCTGGAGGCCGCGCTGGAGTACAGCAAGGAGCGCATCGCGTTCGGCCGCCCGATCGCGGCGACGCAGATCCAGCAGCAGAAGCTCGCGTTCATGGCACTCGAGGTGAACCGCGCCACGCTCCTCGCGCTGCACCTCGGGCGGCTGAAGGACGCCGGCCGCCTGCGGCCCGAGCACGTGAGCATGGGCAAGCTCGCCAACGTCAACGCCGCGCTCGACGTCGCCCGCACGGCGCGCCAGGTGCTCGGCGCCAACGGCATCACGCTCGAGTACCCGGTGATCCGCCACATGAACAACCTCGAATCGGTCGTCACCTACGAGGGCACGGCCGACGTCCACGCGCTCGTCATCGGCGGCGCGCTGACCGGCATCCAGGCGTTCCGATGAGCGCCGCGGTCGAGCGCGTCGGCATCGTCGGCGGCGGGATCATGGGCGCGGGCATCGCCGAGGTGAGCGCGCGGTCGGGCCTGGACGTCGTGCTCGTCGAGGTCGACGACGCGCGCGCCACGGCGGCGGCAGCGCGCGTCGGGCACTCGGTAGACCGCGCGGTCGAGCGCGGCAAGCTCGACCGGCCCGCCGCCGATGCGGCGCTGGCACGGCTGCGCTGCGTGGCGGACTTCGGTGCGCTCGCCGACCGCCAGGTCGTGATCGAGGCCGTCCTCGAGCAGCGCGAGGCCAAGCTCGATGTCTTCCAGCGGCTGGCCGAGGTGGTCACCGACCCGGACGCGATCCTCGCCTCGAACACCTCCTCGATCCCGATCGTCGAACTCGCGGCAGCCTGCGGCGAGCGCTCCGGGCACGTGCTCGGGCTGCACTTCTTCAACCCCGTCCCGGTCCTCACGCTCGTCGAGGTGATCCCGTCGCTGCTGACCGACGAGGCCGTCACGGCCCGCGCCCGCGCGTTCGCCGAGGAGCAGCTCGGCAGGGACGCGATCCTCGCGCCCGACCGCGCCGGTTTCACGGTCAACGCGCTGCTCGTCCCCTACCTGCTGTCCGCGATCCGCATGTTCGAGCAGGGCCTGGCGACCGCCGAGGACATCGACGAGGGCATGGTCAAGGGCTGCGCCCACCCGATGGGCCCGCTCGCGCTGTCGGACCTCATCGGGCTGGACACCGTGCTGAGCGTGTCGGAGACCCTCTACCGCGAGCACCGCGAGCAGCTGTTCGCGCCGCCGCCGCTGCTGCAGCGCCTGGTCGCCGCAGGACTCCTGGGACGAAAGAGCGGCCGTGGCCTCTATCGCTACAGCTGAGCCGGCCGGCTCCGGCGGGCCGAAGACCACCCAGCAGCACGCGCTCGACGGCCTGCGCCGCGCGATCGTCGAGGGCGAGCTGCGCCCCGGGCAGCGGGTGCTGCAGGAGGACATCGCCGAGCGCCTCGGCGTCAGCGTCGCGCCGGTCCGCGAGGCCCTGCGCGTCCTCGAGCAGGAGGGCCAGCTCACCTACCGCCCCCGGCGCGGATACTTCGTCACCGAGCTGCGCGTCGCGGACGTCGAGGAGATCTACGAGCTGCGCCGCGTGCTCGAGGAGCGCGCCGTCCGTCACGCCCTGCCGACGCTCGGCGCTGATGCACTGGACCGCCTCACCCTCGCCGCCAAGGACTGCGTCGATGCCGCCGAGGCGGGCGACGTCGCCGCCGAGCTCGAAGCCAACCGCCGCTTCCACTTCGCGCTGCTGCAGACGCCCGACCAGGTGCACGCGATGCGCCTGATCCGCCTGCTCTGGGACTCGACCGAGCCCTACCGCGCGATGTACTACAACGACCCGCAGGAGCGCCGGCGGTCCGTCGAGGCCCACGACCGCATCCTCGCGGCCGTCCGCCGCGGCGACGCCGACCTGCTCGTCGCCGAGCTCGACGCCCACCGCGCCCGCGCACTGCAGGTGCTGCGGGTGATCCTCACGCCGGGGTGAGCCGGGCGGCACCGCCGCCTGGGCGGGACTGCCCGCGGCCGCGGTGGGACGCGCATCGTGTCGCGGTCGGCGGATCGTGCGGGCGACTGAGTCCCCCACCTGGGCCAGCGGCCGGGAAGTTCGCCAGCGGCCCGGCTGGCTCGGGCCCGGGCGGATCGCCTGCAGAAACCGGTCCCCTGGACCGCAAAGTGCAGGCGATCCTGGAGATACGGACCCCCAGCTGCGATCCGGGACCGCTTGCGACGAGACCCCGCTGGCCCAGGGCGCGGCGGCTACGCCGGTAGTGCGCGCGGCGGGGTGAGCGAGCCAACGGGCGGGAACTCATCCGGGGTGGCCATGGCGCCACTGGAGACCAGCTCCAGCGTGCTGAGTAGCCCATCGACGACATGCATCAGAATCTCGGCCGAGTTGTCGAGCGTCGAGGCTTCGACTGGAACTCGGAATGCAACCTCGGCCAGTGGCGCATCCCCTTCGGTGACGACGAGGTCAATCGACGGTTCGCCGGGCCACTGAGCCAACACCGACACGACGCGCGATTGAGCAACCAACGCGTCCCTCCCCGCGAAGTCCGCAGCGAGCAGATGCGCGAGGATTTCCTTCTCACGGTCCGTCAGCGGTCGAAGAGCCGGATCGGTCACGCCTGGGACCGTATCTGGGACCAACTGCTCTGGCTTCATTCCCGAACGCTGGCCCCAAGCAGTGCGCCGGGGCGGGGCAGCGGCTCAGCCGAGGCCGTTGGCCGGGGCCGGTGTTTGCCGCGTCACGGTGATGACCCGACGCAGGGTCGTGCTGCGTCCGGTGGCATTCACCATCTGGAAGCGGACGCGCAGCTTGACGTTCCCATGCCGACGGATTGAGCCGCCGACCAAGCCCGGCTTGACTGGAAAGGCGATGGCGTTCGTCGCGCCAGGAGCGGTGCAGGTGTAACCGCCCGGCGGCGTCGCATCCGCCCGACGACCATCGAGTAGGTATGCCCGAAGCGCTACGCGAGTCGTCTGGGTCACGTGAGAAACGAGCAACTGGACGCGGACCTCGCTGGGGCGAAAGATTCCGGTCGCTGGCAGCCGCGCCGACGGGTCTTTGCTGCTCTGCGTAAGGCCTTCACCGCACCCCGTCAGGCTCGGACGCTTCACTTGCGACCCAGCGGCACTTCCCACGGCGAGCAACGAACTCACCGCTGCGAGACACGCGAGGGCTGACAGGGGCCGACAAGAAACGGGCATCACGCCGAAGCTAACGCCTAGGCCCCCGGGAGGTTGCAAGCTCGTCACTTCCCGCCTCTGGCTACATTCCCGAACGCCGGCCCCAGGCGGGAGTCCTGTCGTCGGACCTTCGGCGCGGACGGTCTTCACCGCGAACCGCATGCGATTCGTCCCGCCATGCGGGCCTTATCGCAGGCAGTTCTGCCGCAGCGGCCGACGCGGACCCGGGCGGCCCGACCGGAGCGCCCGCGCGCTGCCGTCGTCTGGCGACATTCCCGCACGCTCGCCCAGGCAGGCGGAACCTCACCGCAAGGTGTCCCATCCTGTACCCGCATGCCGGGGTCCAGGCGGGACGCCTCGGCCGCGCCGGCGCTGGCGACATTCCCGCACGCTCGCCCAGGCGGGCGTGCTCGCGCCGGAGGCGGCAGGTGGCGAGTCCGTTGCTGAATACACGACAAGACCGGCAGCGGTCGCCTGAGTCGACCTCTGCTTGGCGGGTGCCGCTCAGTCGGTCAGCCGCAGATGCGTCACGAGGTGAAGCCGGACGCTGCCGACGACGCCGCCAGGGAGGTTCACGCCCGCCGCCTGGCCGTCGAGAACCAGGCGTGCCAGCTTCTTGATGCCCAGCTGTCCCGTGACCGGGATCGTCACCCTCTGCGATCCGATATCGGTGCAACCGAACCCGACGTCAGCGTTGAAGATCGTCAGGACCAGCTTGCCGGTGACTGCGCCGGTGCGTAGGAACGTCAGGCGGCTCTTGGGGCCGACGGCGGTGCGGAAGCCGTTGTTCTCGCATGAGTCGATCAGGGGGCCGTCAATGGCAGTTCCAGCGCGACCGCCGGGAACGTCGCCGAGTGCGAGCGCCGCCGCCTGGTTCTCGCCGAGGCGCACCATGTAATCGGTGTTGAGGGCGAACTTTCCCCGGATGAATCCCGGCGCGTAGCCGCCGACCACGAGCGTCCCGGCCTGTTTCCCTGGTGCTTCGAACGTCAGCGTGCTCCCGCCGCCGACACCAACGGTAACGGTGGTCCCGAAGTACCGCCGCTGTGCCGCCGAGGCGGGCGCTGCCACTACAGCGAGGGCCAAGGTGACGAGGACGACGATCCGCGCGAATCTCATGTTCGCGAGGCTCCCAGGTGTCCCGGGCGTGCGCAACCAGGAACCGGAGCGGCTCGGAGTGCTCTGGCTGCATTCCCGCGCGCCTGCGCCGGCGTCGCTACGCGGCCCGCTCGCGCAGCAGCGGCAGCACGTCGGCGGCGAACTGCTCCAGGAAGCGCGACTGGTCGTTGCCGGGCCCGTGGATCACGAGGTCCTCGAACCCCAGGTCCAGGTAGGCGCCGATCCGCTCGACGACCTCCTCGGGATCGCTGGAGACGATGAACCGCGTGTGGGCGTTCTCGAGGTTCGAGTCGGCGGCGCGTTCCATCTCGATCGGGTCCTCGATGCCCTCCTTCTGCTCCGGCGACAGCGCCAGCGCAGCCCACCAGTGGCAGTTCGTGAAGGCGGCGTCCAGGTCGCGGTCGTAGGAGACCTTGATCTCGATCTGGCGGCGGATGCCCGCAGCATCGCGGCCGGCCTCGGCGGCGCCCTCCTCCACCTTGCCGAGCAGCTCGCGGTACAGGTCCGGGTTCTTGCCGCTCGTGCAGATGAAGCCGTCGCCGACGCGGCCGGCGAGCTTTGCGGCGAGCGGCCCGGAGGCGGCGACGAAGATCGGGATCTGCTCCTGCGGCCGGTCGTAGATCGTGGCCTTCGAGGTCGTGTAGTACTCGCCCTCGAAGTCCACCCGCTCCTCGGTCCAGAGCCGGCGGATCAGCTTGATCGACTCGGCCAGGCGCATCCGGCGCTCCTTGCGGCCGGGGAACTCCGCACCCGTCGCCGGCGTCTCGTTCATCGCCTCGCCCGACCCGACGCCCAGGTACACGCGGCCCGGGAACAGCGAGCCGAGCGTGCCGAACGCCTGCGCGATCATCGACGGGTGGTAGCGCAGCGTCGGCGTCAGGACGCTCGTTCCCAGGACGGCCGAACTCGTCGCCTGACCGGCCGCGCCGAGCCAGGTCAGCGCCGACGGGGCGTGTCCCCCGTGGTGGCGCCACGGCTGGAAGTGGTCGGAGACGGTGACGATGTCCAGGCCGAGCCGTTCGGCCTGGACCGAGAACTCCAGGAGCTCGCGCGGGCCGAACTGCTCGGCCGATGCCTTGTAGCCGATCCTCACGCTCACGCGTTGTCGCCGAAGATCGTCTTGGTCTCCAGGAACTCGCGCAGGCCGTGGGCGCCGAACTCGCGTCCATTGCCCGACTGCTTGTAGCCGCCGAACGGGACGTCGAACATGATCGGCGCGCCGTTGATGTGGACCATGCCGGTGCGGATCCGGCGGGCGATCGCGCGCGCCCGAGCGGGATCGCCGGACGAGACGTAGCCGCCGAGCCCGTACGGTGTGTCGTTCGCGATGCGCACCGCGTCGTCCTCATCCTCGTAGCCGATGATCGACAGGACCGGCCCGAAGATCTCCTCGCGCGCGATCGCCATGTCGTTCGTGACGTTCGCGAAGACCGTCGGTCGCACGTAGTACCCGGTCTCCATGCCGTCGGGGCGCCCGGGACCGCCGACCACGAGCGTCGCGCCCTCCTCGATGCCCCGCTCCAGCAGCCCCTGGATCTTGTTGAACTGCGCCAGCGACACGACCGGCCCGACCCGGGTGCCCTCAGCATCCGGAGCACCGACCGTGGCGTCCTGCGTCGCGCGCCGGGCGATCTCGATCGCCTCGTCCATCCGCGCGGCCGGGACGAGCATCCGTGAGCCCGCGTTGCACGACTGGCCGGAGTTGACGTACATGCCGGCGACGTCGCGCGTGATGACCGCCTCGAGGTCGGCATCGTCGAGCACGATGTTGGCCGACTTGCCGCCCAGTTCCTGCGCGACGCGCTTGACCGTCGGCGCGGCGTTGCGCGCGACCTCGATGCCGGCGCGGGTCGAACCGGTGAACGAGACCATGTCCACCTCGGGGTGCGCCGACAGCGCGGCTCCGACCGTCGGGCCGTCGCCCTGCACGAGGTTGAAGACGCCCGGCGGCACCCCGGCGGCCTCGAGGATCTCCGCGACGATGACCGCGTTGAGCGGCGCGATCTCCGACGGCTTGAGCACCATCGTGCAGCCGGCGGCCAGGGCCGGCGCGACCTTTGCCCCGATCTGGTTCAGCGGCCAGTTCCACGGCGTGATGAAGGCGCACACGCCGACCGGCTCGGAGACGACCGTCGACGTGCCGACGGTCTCCTCGAACTCGAAGCCCTTCAGGACCTCCAGCGCGACCGCGAAGTGCCCGAGGCCCGCCGGGACCTGCGCCTGCGCGGCCAGACCCGCCGGCGCGCCCATCTCCTGACTGAGGGCCGCGGCGAGGTCGCCGGCGCGCGCCAGGTAGCCCTGGACGATCCGCTCGAGCAGGGCGATGCGCTCCTCGCGCGTCGTCGCGGCGAAGCCGTCGAATGCCGCGCGCGCGGCAGCGACGGCGCGGTCCACGTCAGCCTCCGAGCCGAGCGCGATCGAGGTGACGGGCTGCTCCGTCGCCGGGTTGATGACGTCCAGCGTCGCCGACGTCGCAGGCTCCACCCATGCACCGCCGACGAAGAACTGACGGGCGTGCTCCAGCGTCTCGGCGGGCAGGGTCGGGGCGGACTGCTGCGTGGATTCCATGTCGGCGTCTCCGGGTCGTGGCGTAGGTGGTCTACGAGGTATACCGCTTCCGCTGACCGGGTCTCAGCCGCCGCCGTAGATCGCGCGCCGCCAGACGTGCGTCAGCGTGTCCAGCAGGCGCTCGTCGTCGGCGAACTGCGGCTCGCCGTCGCTGATCGCGAGGTAGAGGCTGCGCTCGGTCGTCCAGGTCAGCATCGCCCCCAGCGCCCCGGCGTCGGCGCCGTCGGGCGCGATGCCCGCCGCGCGCTCGCGCTCGATCTGCTCGGCGGCCGAGGCACTGAAGCGCCCGATGAGGCGGATCCATGCCGCCTCGAGCTCCGGGTCGCTGCGCCAGGTCTCGACCATGGCGCGGATGACCGGCGCGTGCGCGCGCCAGAGCGCGAGCGCACCCTGCATCGATTCGCGCAGCGCACGCTCGGGCGGCTCGCCGTCGGCGCGGTGCAGCCACGTCTGCGTCGCCTCGAACACCTCGTCGTTGACGTGCTCCGCGAGCGCCGCGAGGACGGCGTGCTTGGACGTGAAGTAGAAGTAGAAGCTGCCGCGCGAGACGCCCGCCGCGCGGAGGATCTCGGCGACGCTCAGGTCGGCCAGCGTGCGCGTCGCGAGCAGGCCCTCGAGCGCGTCGCAGACCGCCTGCTCGATGTCGCCGCCAGGCTCGGCACCGCGCCGCGCGCGGCGTCCGGGGGGAGGAGTCGTCGGCATCGCGGCGAGCCTACATCCTCACCGGACAGGAGGTATAGACAACGTGTCCATACATGGTGTACACTCAGCGGCACGCGAACTCTTCTGGAGGCACACCATGCGCACCGACTCCCACACTCCCAGCAGCAGCAGCAACAACAACGTCGACTGGAATCTGGTCGCGATGGCCGTGTCGCTCATGACCGCAGTCGCGTACCTGCTCTCGCAGGTGGGCTAGGCCCGGACCCACCACCGGTCCTCCCTCCCTCAGCGGGCGGGGCGCCCGCGTCCCGCCCGTCCTGCGTCTCAGCGCGTGACGCGGAAGCTCGCCGCGGCCTTGATGCGGCACGCGCGGCGGCAGCCGAGCAGCACCCAGCGGCCGGCCTTCATCCGTGACCAGAGCCGGACCCGCTTGCTGAAGGTCCCGGCGCTCGTCGTGCGCGCCCAGGCCCCGTGCGAGGCCTCGCTGCGGGGCGGGCCGATCAGCAGCTCGACACCGGCGTTCCGCGGCCAGCCGCGACCGGTGACGGTGATGACGTGCCCTGCTCGCACGGCGGCGGGCGAGACGTGCACGCTGACCTCCGCGGCACCGCTGTGGGTGATCCGCGAAGCCGTCAGGCCGACGCGGCCGGGACGCGGGCCGGCGCCGCGATCAACGTGAACTCGGCCGGATCGAGGACCGCGGTGCGCGCCTCGTACTCGTGCACGTAGCCGGGCCAGTTGGCCACGATGCGCCCCGCGTCGTCGCGGTACCAGGACTCGCAGCGCGTCCACGCGGTCCCGGCGAAGCGCGCCTGCACGGCGGCATCGCTGGCGGCCTCCACCTCCGCGCGCACCTCGATCGCCGTGGCGCCGCGGTCGCGGACGAGCGCGAGCGCCTGACGGACGTACGCCGCCTGCGCCTCGAGGTAGACGATGATCGACCCGCCCGACGTGTTCGTGTTCGGCCCGTAGAGGATGAACAGCGACGGGAATCCGGGCACGGTCATGCCCAGGTGCGCGTGCGGCCCGCCGGCCCACAGCTCGCGCAGCGAGCGGCCACCGGCGCCCGTGATCTCCATCGGGAACATGAAGTCGTTGGTGCGGAAGCCGGTGCCGTAGATCACGCAGTCGACCTCGTGGACCACGCCGTCGGCGGTCTGCGGGCCGGCGGGCGTCATCCGCTCGATCGGTTCGGCGACGAGGTCGACGTTCGCGCGCAGCAGCGCCGGCAGGAAGTACGAGCTGAACAGGATCCGCTTGCACCCGAACGTGTAGTCCGGCCACACCTTGCGCCGCAGCTCCGGGTCCGAGCGCAGCTGCCAGCGCATGAACAGGCTCGACCGCAGGCGCCCGAGCAGGCCGAACGTCCGCGGGTGGCGGATCATGAACGTCAGCGACTCGCCGAACTGGTAGATGAAGTTGCGCCGGTACTCCTGCAGGCCGGGCACGTGCCGGATCGCCCACTTCACCACCGGCGGGTAGCTGCGGTTGCGGCGCGGCATGAACCAGTTGCCCGTGCGCTGGAAGACCGTCAGGTGGCCCGCCTCCTTGGCGACCTCGGGCACGAACTGCACCGCGCTCGCCCCGGTCCCGATCACGGCGACCCGCTTGCCGCGCAGGTCGTAGTCGTGGTCCCACGCGGCCGAGTGGAAGCTGTGCCCGGTGAAGTCCTCCAGACCGTCGATCCGCGGGAAGGCGCGGTGGTGCAGCTGCCCGGTCGCGAGGATCACCACGTCCGCCTCCCACGTGCGCCCGTCGGCGGCCGTGACCGTCCAGATCAGAGCGTCGTCGTCCCAGTCGCACGCCGCGACCTCGACGCCGAACGTCATCAGCCGGTCGACGCCGAAGTCGCCGGCGACGCCGCGGACATAGTCGAGGATCTCGGCCTGCGGCGAGCAGAGCCGCGTCCAGTCGGTGCGCTTGGCGAACGAGAACGAGTAGAGGTGGCTGGCCACGTCGCACGCCGCGCCGGGGTAGCTGTTGTAGAACCACGTCCCGCCGAGCTCCGGCGCCCGGTCGAGGATCGTGATGTCGGTCAAGCCGTGGGCCTGGAGCTCGACGGCGGCTGCGATCCCGCCGAACCCGGCCCCGACGATGACGACGCGCTGCTGGCTGCCCGGCACGGCGTCAACCTACCGCGCACGGCCGCCTCAGCGGATGCTGAGGATCTCGCCGAGCGCGTGCTCCAGCGCGTCGGCGGCGCGCTCGACCGGCGGGTCCAGATCGCGGTCGGCGGTCAGCCCGAAGCAGAGCGTTCCGTCGTACGAGAGGACGCCGACGCTGAGGCCCTGCGTCGCGGGGTTGAGCGGGATCACCGGGTGCGCGGCGAGCAGCCGCGAGCCGGCGAGGTAGAACGGGAACTGCGGCCCCGGGATGTTCGAGACGACGATGTTGCACGGCGCGCGGTCGCCGCTGGTGCGGGCGATCATCGAGGCCAGCAGCGGCGGGCCGAAGCCCGCCGCGTCCAGCAGCAGCGAGCCCGCGGCCACGCGCGCCGATCGCTTCGCCGCGGTCGTGCGCTCGCTGATCAGCGTGATCCGCCGGCGCGCGTCGGCCTCTCCGCTGGGCAGGTCGATGAAGACGAGCGAGAAGCGGTTGCCGCCCGGCTCGTCGTCCTCGCGGCGCACGCTGACGGGGACCAGCGCGACCGGATCGCGCGGCAGGCCGGCGGGATCGATGCCCGCCTCGCGCAGGTAGCGCGCGAGCATCCCCGCGACCGCCGCCAGGACGACGTCGTTGACGGTCGCCCCGAGCGCGCGGGCGGCGATCTTGATGCCCGCGAGCGGTGCATGCCCCATCGCATACGAGCGGTTGGCGGAGATCGGGCGGTTGATCGGCAGCTCCGGCGGCGGCAGCCGCAGCTTCGCCAGTTCGGTCAGCAACTCGGCCGCGCGCCAGAAGTCGCCCGCGGTGCTGCGCGGCGTCGCCTCGAGCGCGCGGAATGCGGTGTCGAACGCGAGCTTCTGCGCGCGGTTCACCTGCGAGGCGGCGAGCTGCGCGATCTGGCGGCGCATCGCGAACGGCCGCGGCGTCCACGGCTCGCTCGGCGCCTCGACGGGGAGCGGCTCGGGTGAGGGGTCGAGCAGGATCATCCCGACCCCGAGCGCGGCCATGCCGTCGAGCAGCGCGTGGTGCATCTTCGGGACGACCGCGGTGCGCCCGCGCGACAGGCCCTCGACCAGGTGCAGCTCCCACAGCGGGTGCGAGCGGTCCATGCGGCGCGAGGCCTCGGCGCCGATGAACGCGGCCAGGTCGGCGGTCGACCCCGGATGCGGCAGCGCCGTGCGGCGCACGTGCCAGCGCACGTCGAAGTGCTCGTCGTCGGTCCAGACCGGCGGCGTCAGCCCGAGCGCCGGCTGCTCGATCCGCTGGCGGTAGCGCGGGAGCAGGTGGATGCGCTCCTGGACCCGGCGGCAGAGGGCGTCGTAGGAGATCGCCGCGCCGGGCTCGAGGATCAGCGCGGCGAGGATCGACATGTTCACCGGACCACGCTCGGCCGCGAGGGAGGACCGGTCGGCGCGCGAGAGCTCTTCGGCCACGGGGTGATCCTCGCACGCGGCCGGACGGCGCGGGGTCCGATTGCGGCGGCGGCCCCGGCGCGGGCACATGCTGGATGATCCGCCGGTGTCCCCTCCCACCCGCATCCGCGCCGCGCTGCACCGGCGCCTTCGGATGATCCGTCACCGCGGCGACGCGGTGCAGTGCCCGCTGTGCGGCCACGCGTTCGATGCCTTCCAGGACGCCTGGAACCGCCCGGACGCGATCTGCTGGCGCTGCGGGTCGCACGAGCGGCACCGCTTTCAGGCACTGCTGTTCGAGCGGCGCCCCGACCTGCTCGCGACGACCGGCGCACTGCTGCACTTCGCGCCCGAGTACTGCCTGCGCCGGATCCTCAGCGCGGACGCCGAACGGCGCGGGGCCCGGTACGTGACCACCGACCTGGAGCCCGAAGGCGTCGACGTGCAGCTCGACCTCACGAGGCTCGACCTCCCGGACGACGCCTTCGACGCCGCGATCTGCTCGCACGTGCTCGAGCACATCCCCGACGACGCCGCCGCCATGCGCGAACTGCGCCGCGTCATCCGTCCCGGCGGGTGGTGCCTGGTCATGGTGCCGCTCGACACCGGCCGCGAACGCACCTACGAGGATCCGGCCATCACCACGCCCGAGGCGCGTCAGGCCGCGTTCCTCCAGCACGACCACGTGCGCCTCTACGCCCCGGACATCGAGGGCCGGCTGACGGCCGCGGGCTTCGCGGTCGAGGTGCTGCGGCCGCGAGCGATGCTCGGCGACGACGCCGTCCGGCGGGCGCGGCTGCTCGAGTCCGACTGGGCGTTCCTCTGCCGCTGAGGCTCAGGCCGACGGCGACAGCGGGCGCTGCGGCACGGGCGCCAGGTCCAGGCGGTAGGCGTCGAGGCCCACGTGCGCGCTGCGGCGGCGGAACTCGGTCATCGTCCCCGGCCAGTTGCTCGTGTCGACGCCGTCGTCATCGATGTACCAGCTGGAGCAGCCCGACTCCCAGACGCTGCGCCCGAGGCGGTCGCGCAGTTCCCGGTTGTACGCGGCCTGCGCCTCGGGGCGCACCTCGAGCGAGCGCCCGTGGGTGCGCCGCAGGAGGCTGACGGCTTCCGCGACGTGCCGCATCTGGCTCTCGAGGAGGTAGATCGCCGAGCCGGCCCCCATGTTCGTGTTCGGGCCGTAGAGCATGAACATGTTCGGGAAGCCGCTGACCGCCGTGCCCAGATACGCCTGCGGCAGCGGGTCCCACGCGTCGGCGAGCTGCACCCCGTCGCGGCCGGTGACCCGCATCGGCGCGACGAAGCCGTTGGCGTTGAACCCGGTGCCGAAGATGATCACGTCCACCTCGCGCTCGACGCCGTCGTGCCCGATCACCGACGTCGGCGTGGCCCGCGCCACGCCGTCGGTGACGAGCTCGACGTTCGGCCGGTTGAACGTCGGGTACCAGTCGTTGGACACGAGCAGGCGCTTGCATCCGACGTCGTCGGTCGGCCGCAGGCGTTCGCGCAGCCCGGGGTCGGGCACCTGCCGGCGCAGCAGCGCCGCGTTGACGCCGGCGATCGGCCGCAGCATCCACTGGTGGTCGACGAAGCCGGGCACCGCGGCCTCGAAGAGCGCCCAGTTCGCGAGCCGCCCGGCGAGCTGCCGCGCCGGGACCCGTTCGAACAACCGGTTCTCCCAGGCGGCATAGGCCCGATCGGACTTCGGCAGGATCCACGGCGCCGAGCGCTGGAAGACGTGCAGCTCGCGGACCAGCGGCGCGATCGCCGGGACGAACTGGATGGCGCTCGCCCCCGTGCCGATCACGGCGACGCGCAGGCCGCGCAGGTCGAGGTCCGACCGCCAGCGCGCGGAATGGAACGCCGGGCCCGCGAACCGCTCGATCCCGTCGATCTGCGGGATGCTCGGCTCGCTCAGCTGCCCGCAGGCCGTGACGAGGACGCGCGCCTCGTGCTCGCCCTCGCTCGTCGTCAGCCGCCAGACCGCGCGCCCCTCGTCCCACGTCGCGTCCGTCACGTCGACGCCGGTGCGCACCGCGTCCTGCACGCCGAACCGCCGCATGCAGTCCTCGAGGTACTCGCGGATCTGGCCGCCGGGCGAGTAGCGCCGCCGCCAGTTCGGGTTGCGGGCGAAGGAGTAGGAGTACAGGTGCGAGGGCACGTCGCACGCGATCCCGGGGTAGGTGTTGTGCTGCCAGACGCCACCGAGGCGCTCCGCCCGCTCGAAGACCAGCAGGTCCTCGACGCCGCGCCCGCGCAACGTGATGGCGGTGCCGATGCCGCCGAATCCACCGCCGACGACGGCCGCCGTGAGGGGGGCGCTCATGGGCGCACGCTACCCGCTGCCCGCACCCGCGTGCCGGAGCGCGGCGTCCGCGTCGCGAGCGCGAGCCCGGCGAGGACGACGACGGCGCCGGCAAGTTCGGCCGCGCCAGGCCGCTCGCCGAGCGCGAGCCACGCCGCTCCGATGCCGACGACGGGCACGAGCAGGGTGAACGGCGCGACGGTCGAGGCGGGATGCCGCGCGAGCAGCCACGTCCAGGCGCCGTAGGCGAAGA
The DNA here is from genome assembly GCA_046594555.1 of Solirubrobacteraceae bacterium. GTDB lineage: Bacteria > Actinomycetota > Thermoleophilia > Solirubrobacterales > Solirubrobacteraceae > F1-60-MAGs163. The sequence goes on along the minus strand of JBKJRO010000016.1, from coordinate 26,484 downwards.
CCGTCGAGGCGAGGATGACGTACGCGAGCGCGAGCACCCCGCCCGTGCCCGGGCGGGTCAGCGCATCACCGATCGCGTCCGGGCCCTCGAAGATCAGTGACAGGGCGAACAGCGGGACCGGCGGGACGAGCGCCGACCACATGACGAGCGCGATCGGGTCGGGCGGCCGCGCCACGCGCGTGCAGACGTTGCCGATCCCCCACGACGCGCCGGCGGCGATGCACAGCGTCAGGGCGCCGAGCGGCACGGCCTCCGCGCGCCCGCCGGCGATGATCGCCAGGCCGCTCAGCGCGACCGCCGCGCCGGCGAGCTGTGCGCGCCCCGGCCGCTCGCCCAGCACCGCGATCGCGATCGCCAGGGTGAACAGGACCTGGACCTGCAGCACGAGCGACGCGAGGCCGGCGGGCATGCCGCGGTCGAGGCTGACGAACAGCAGCCCGAACTGGCCCGCGCTGAGGAACAGGCCGATCGCGATCACCCAGCGCGCCGGCACGCCGGGACCCCGGCGCAGGATCAGCAGGCCGATCGGCGCCATGACGGCGAAGCGCAGGGCGACGAACAGCAGCGGCGGGAAGCTGTCGAGCCCGACGTGGATGACCACGAAGTTCAGCCCCCAGACAAGGACCACGAGCAGCGCGAGGAGCACGTGGCGGCGGGGCACACGACCAGTATCGCGCACCGTGTTTCCTTATCTCCTTACTTATGTTATTCTCCATCTTGCTAAGACCGAAAGGTAAAAGCTATGACCACTGATACACAGAACCCCACTCCCGAGACCCCCGCCGAGCAGCGCGAGATCACCGTTTCGATCCCGGCCGACCGGGTCGAGTCGTTCGAGCGACTCGTGCAGCGCTTCCTCAGCGCCGGCGAGCGTCCCCATCGCCGCTGCGGCGGCAAGCGCCGCGGACCCCGCGGGCGCGGACCCCGCGGGCGCGGGCGCCACGTCCACGTCCACATCCACGGCTGACCGATGGCCGACAAGTCCATCACCGTCGACGTCCCGCAGGAGCGAGTCGCCGAGTTCTACCTCTGGTTCTCGCACTTCCTCCAGGCGCCGGCGGGCATGGCGCCGCCCCGCGGTCCGCGGGGCGGCTTCGGCCGCGGCCGGTTCGAGGACGCCGAGCGGCCCGCATGGTCGGACGGCGACGCCGAACTGGCCCAGCGCCTCTACCACCGGCTGTCCCCGCCCGCCCGCGAGATGTTCGACCTGCTGATCGATCAGCCGGGCGAGCCGGTCTCGGGCAATGCCCTCGCTGCCAGGCTCGGCCTGGAGAACGGGGCGCACAGCGTCGCCGGCATCCTCGCCTGGCCCGGGCGCTGGTCGCGCAAGCTCGGCCGCGCCTTCCCGATCACGACCGAGGGTCGTGAGGACGGGGCGACCGACTACCGCATGGACGCCGCCACGGCGGCCGTGTTCGCGGCCGCCCGCGCCGCCTCCTGACCGCTCCCGTGCAGGGAGATTCCGCCTGACCGCTACCCTCGTCCGCACGGACGGCGAGGTCGTCCGGGAGGTTTCGTCTGTCGAGGAGCGCTTCTCAGCGCGGTTCGGGCCAGTCGCATCTCCGAATCGCACAGCGGCCGCGATTGGCCGCAGAAAGAAGTACTCCCATGTCTTCCCCCTCCTTCGCGGAGCTGGGCGTGTCACGCCCGGTCGTCGATGCGCTGTCTGCGCGCGGCATCACCGCCCCCTTCCCCGTCCAGCGCCTGGTCCTCGAGGATCTCCTCGCCGGCCATGACGTCATGTGCAAGTCGCCGACCGGATCGGGCAAGACGCTCGCCTTCGGCATCCCGATCGTCGAGCGCACCGCCGCCGACGCCCGCCGCCCGTCGGCGCTGATCCTCGCGCCGACGCGCGAGCTCGCCCAGCAGATCGTCGAGGAGATCCGCCACGAGGCGCACTCCCGCGCGCTGAAGATCACCGCCGTCTACGGCGGTGCCGGTCTGGTCAAGCAGGCCAAGCTCGCCAAGTCCGCGCACATCCTCGTCGCGACCCCCGGCCGGCTGATCGACCTGCTCGATCGCCGCGAGGTGACGCTGGAGCACGTCCGCACGCTCGTCCTCGACGAGGCCGACCGCATGCTCGACATGGGCTTTCGCCCGGCCGTCGACCGGATCGTCCGCCAGATCCCGCGCGATCGCCAGACCGTCGTCCTGTCGGCGACGCTCGACGGCGATGCCGGCCGCCTGGCCGCCGAGTACACCCGCGACGCACGGCGCCACGAGCACGAGCCGCCCGCCGACTCGCAGGCCGACATCGAGCACCGCTTCGTCCGCGTCCCGCACGAGGCCAAGCACTCGGTCCTGGTCGAGCACCTCAAGCACGCCGAGCGCGACCTCGCGCTCGTCTTCGTCCGCACCAAGCACGGCGCCGACCGCCTGGTCAAGCGCCTGTCGCGTGACGGCGTCAAGGCCGTCGCGATCCACGGCAACCGCACACAGTCCCAGCGCGAGCGCGCGCTGGCGAGCTTCGAGCGCGGCGACGTCGACACGCTCGTCGCCACGGACGTCGCCGCCCGCGGCATCGACGTGCGCGGCGTCAGCCACGTGATCAACTTCGACGCGCCGCCGGCGCGCGAGGACTACGTGCACCGCATCGGCCGCACGGGCCGCGCGGGCAGCACCGGCATCGGCATCACGTACGTGATGGACGACCAGGCCGCGGAGATGGGCAAGATCGCCCGCGACCTGGAACTCGAGACCGAGTTCGCCGCCGCCGGGTTCCGCCCGGTACCGGTTGCCCCCGTGCCCCAGCGCGGCAACAAGCACCGCGGCCCGAGCCAGCACCGCAAGGGCAACGGCTCGCGCTCCGGCGGCGCGCGCTCCGGCGCCGGCCGCAGCAGCCGCTAGAACCGCTCCTCCTGACGACCGGCCGTGCGCACGTTCCAGCGTGTGCACGGCCGGATGTCGTTCCTGCCCTTGCCCGGCGTCCCCTCCGCTGGTTAGTGTCGCTCGCGGTCCAAGAGAACCGGTCGCGGGCAGGGCGGCCACCTACAGGAGGAGACACCGTGAAGCATCAAGGAGGCGCGTCCGCGCGCCATCGTTGGGCAAGGACGCTCGGGCTCGTCGCCCTCGTCGTGCTCGCCCTCGCGCCGGCTGCCGCACGCGCGGACGGTCCGGGCGTCGGCACCAGCACCGTCGTCAGCGTCGGCGACTCGTACATCTCGGGTGAGGGCGGCCGTTGGGCCGGCAACACCAACGGCAGCTCGTCGAACACCGACGCGCTCGGGTCGACGGCCTACTACGACAACGCGACGAACACGGGTGAGGTCATCACCCGCTGTCACCGCTCCAAGGCGGCCGAGATCATCATCGGCGGCGGCATCACGAGTGCCAACCTCGCGTGCTCCGGCGCGAAGACGTCGACTGATGCATCGGGGACGTACTTCAAGCCCGGGCTGGACTTCTACAACGGATCCGCGGGTCAAGGGCAGGCGCTGATGTTGCAGAGCTACGCCGCGAGCCACAACGTGAAGATGGTCAACCTGTCGATCGGCGGGAACAACTTCAACTTCGCGTCGATCGTGCAGACGTGCGTCTCCGACTTCCTGCTGTCGCCGTCGTGGTGGAAGGACTACTGCAACGACGACTCGTCGGTGACGTCGAATTTCACGAGCACGAACATCACCAACCAGACGAACGCCATCCGCGGCGCGATCCAGAACATCGCGACCGCCATGACGAACGCGGGCTACACCAGCTCGCAGTACGCGATCGTGGTGCAGGACTACATGTCCCCGATCCCGACGAGCGCCGGCTACCGGTACTCGGAGTCCGGGTACACCCGCCAGAACACCGGCGGCTGCGGCTTCTGGAACGCCGACGCGAACTGGGCGGTCAACACGGCCCTGCCGACGATCAACAACGCGGTGAAGAACGCGGCGAACACCGCCGGGCTCTCGAACGTGAAGATCATGGAGCTCCAGAACACGTTCAACGGCCGGCGGCTGTGTGAGAACACGGTCGGGCTGCTCGAGGAGAAGGGCCTGGCGAACTGGACGGTGTCCGGCGCGGTCGACCAGACGGAGTGGATCGAGCAGATCCGCACGGTCTCGACGGTGTTCGGCGACTACTTCGTCCAGGAGTCGCTGCACCCCAACTACTGGGGTGAGAAGGCGCTGCGCAACTGCGTGCGCCAGGCGTACAACGCGGGCACGCCGAAGGGCGGCACGTGCACCCGGACCGCCAACGGCCTCAACGGCAGTGGCGAGCCGAACATGACGCTGCAGTAGCCCAGGCGCCGAGTCCGGCGGCGGCGCCCAGTGCGCCGCCGCCGGCGCGTCCTGCCCCGCGCATACCATCGCCGCGATGGCGACGGCGTTCGTGCTCGGTGGCGGAGGAGTCCTGGGCGATGCCGAGGTCGGACAGGCGCTGGCCCTCAGCGAGGCCGGCATCACGCCGGACCTCATCTGCGGCACGTCGATCGGCGCGATCAACGGGGCGCACCTCGCGATGGACCCGTCAGCCCAGGGGGTCGAGCGGCTCGCCGAGCTGTGGACGACGCTCGGCGACGACGACGTCTTCGGCGGGTCGCTCCGCGAGCGCCTGACGACGCTTGCCCGCACGCGCATCGCGCTGCACGACGTCGGCGCGCTGCGCACCCTGATCCAGCGCACCCTGCCCGCGCGGTTCGAGGACCTGGCCATCCCCTTCAACTGCGTGGCCGCCTGCGTGGAGACCGCGAGTGCGCGCTGGTTCGCGACCGGGTCACTGGTCGATCCGGTGCTCGCCTCGTGCGCGGTGCCGGGGCTGTTCCCGCCCGTGGTCCTCGACGGCCGGCACTACGTCGACGGCGGCCTCGTCCACAGCATCCCGCTGGGTCGCGCGGTCCAGCTGGGTGCGACCGAGATCTACGTCATGCAGGTCGGGCGGATCGAGCAGGACCTCGCCCCGCCGACGACGCCGCTGGCCGTCGCGCTCGTCGCGTTCGAGATCGCGCGCCGCCACCGCTTCGTCGAGGAGCTCAGCCACGCGCGCGCAGGCGTCACCGTGCACGTGCTGCCGGCCGGGCCGGCCGCCTCGCCCGCGCCGTCCGAGGCGCGCAAGCAGTTCGCCTACCGGTCCAGCGGGTCGGCGTCGTCGGACCGCATCGAGGCCGCGCGCTGGGCGACCGAGGCCTACCTCGCCGAGCAGCGCGAGGGCTGATGCCGCCCGCCTGGCTGCGGCGCCTGGTGATCGCTCCGCTGCCGGGCCTGATCCTGCTGCTGACGCTGACGACGGCGCCGCTGTGGATCCTGATCGCGGCGCTCGCGTCGCCGTTGCTGCCCGGTCGCTTGCGCCCGCTGCGACTGCTGCTCGTGGTCTTCGCCTACCTCGCGCTGGAGACGACCGGCGTCGTGCTCGCGGCGGTCCTGTGGGTCGCGGCGGGCTGCGGTCGCCGGCTCCAGGACCCCCGCCACCTTGAGCGGACCTACCGCCTGCTGCGACTGGTCGTCAACTCGCTCGTCGGCGTCGCCGAGCGCGTGCTCGGCGTGACGATCGACGTCCAGGGCGACCCACCGCCGGGCGGGCCGCGGCCGGCGGTCTTCCTCTGCCGTCACGCCGGCCCGGGCGACTCGCTGCTGCTGATCGACGCGCTGCAGGACCGCGGCCGGCATCCGCGGATCGTGCTCAAGCAGGCGCTGCGCTGGGACCCGGCGCTGGACATCCTGCTTGGGCGCGTGCCGAACGCGTTCGTGCCGCCGGGCGGCGGCGGCGAGGCGATGGCGGCGGCGATCGGCGGCCTCGCGGTCGACCTCGCCGAGCGTGACGCGCTCGTCCTGTTCCCCGAGGGTGGCAACTTCACCCCTGAGCGCCGGCGCCGGTCGATCGCGCGGCTGGAGGCGAGCGGCCTGACGGCGCAGGCCGAACAGGCGCGGCGCATGCGCCACGTGCTCGCACCGCGGCCGGCCGGCACGGTCGCGGCGCTGCACGCCGCGCCCGCCGGCTGCGATGTCTTCTTCGTCGCCCACGCGGGACTCGACGACCTCGTCGGGATCGTCGACCTGTGGCGCGGCCTGCCGATGGACCGCGCCGTCGCGGCGCGCTACTGGCACGTCCCCGCGCACGAGGTCCCGCGCGACCCGGAGGCGATCGTCGCGTGGCTCAACGACTGGTGGGAGCGCGTGGACGCCTGGGTCGGCGAGCGCCTGTCGGCGATGTGATCAGGCGGCGCTGACGCCGGAGCCGATCGGGCACGAGACGCCCGTCCCGCCCAGCCCGCAGTAGCCGTGCGGCACCTTGTGCAGGTACTGCTGGTGATAGTCCTCGGCGTAGTAGAACGGTCCGGCCTCGGCCAGTTCGGTCGTGATCTCGCCCTTGCGGCCCGCGGCCGCGAGGGCCTCCTGGTAGCGCTCGCGCGAGGCCTGCAGCGCGTCGTGCTGGTCGTCGCCGTCCCAGTAGGCGGCTGAGCGGTACTGCGTGCCGACGTCGTTCCCCTGGCGCATGTGCTGGGTCGGGTCGTGCCCCTCCCAGAACGTCCGCAGCAGGTCGTCGTAGGAGATCGCCGCCGGGTCGTAGGCGACCAGGACCGCCTCGGTGTGCCCGGTCCTCCCGGTGCAGGTCTCCTCGTACGTCGGGTTCGGCGTCGTGCCACCGGCGTAGCCGACCGCCGTCGAGTACACGCCCGGCAACTGCCAGAAGAGGCGCTCGGCGCCCCAGAAGCAGCCCAGGCCGAAGACGGCCGTGCGGATGCCCGCGGGGAACGGCGCGCGGATCGGCGTGCCGAGCACCGCGTGCGTCGTCGGGATCCCGGGCAGCTCGGCCTCCCGGCCGGGCAGCGCGTCGCCCGGCGCGGTGACGCTCAGGCGGGTGGTCATGCGATCGAGAAAGCTCATGTCCGGCGGTCTCCTCTGGGGCCCCTGACGTTACGCCCCCGGGCGCGCGCGGGCGGTGAACACGACCTGCAGCGCGAACAGCCCGGGGCGCCGGCGCGCCGCCGCGGCCCGCCACGCGGCCGGGAGCCTCATGCGGGCCTCGAGCGGCAGCGGTGCCGCGATCGGCGTCTCGGCGACGACATCGAAGCCCGCCCGCTGCAGCAGCTCGCGCGCCGTGGCACGCGTGAAGAAGCGCAGATGCGTGCGGTCGAAGATGCCGTGGTCGGCCTGCGGGAAGCGCCCGCGCAGGAGTTCACGGCGCGCCGTCCAGTGGGCCGCGTTGGGCAGCGAGGCGACGAGCACGCCGCCCGGTGCCAGGCATCCCCGGAGTCCGCGCAGCGCCCGTTCCGGGTCGGCGAGGTGCTCGAGGACGTCGCCGCAGAGGATCGCGCCGAAGACGCCGTCCAGGCCGGCGAGGCGATCCGGGTCCGCGGCGTCGCCGGTGACGACCTCGAACCCGCCGCGCGAGCGCGCCGCCTGCGCGGCGTGCTGATCGACCTCGATCCCGACGACCTCGTGCCCGCGCTCGGTCAGCTGCGCGGCGAGGTAGCCCGTCGCGCAGCCCACGTCCAGTACGCGCGCCCCGGCCGGAACCGCCGCCAGCAGCGCCGTGTGCGCGGCGCTCAGGCCGTTGCGGGCGACGAGGTCGCCGTAGACGCTCAACGGTTGCCGAAGATGCGCAGGAAGAACAGGAAGATGTTGAAGACGTCGAGGAAGATGCCAGCGGCGATCGGGATGACCTCCGCCTCCCCCGCGCGCCGCAGCCGGTTGAAGTCGAGCACGACGTAGAGGCCGAAGATGCCCAGCCCGAAGATCGAGTAGATCATCGACGCCGCCGGGATGTTCACGAAGATCAGGACGATCCCCGAGACGATCAGCCCGAGCAGCAGCCAGAACGCGAGGCGGTACAGGCCCGACAGGTCGCGCCGCGTGGCGTAGCCGCCGGCACCGAGCGCGCCGACGAACAGGCCCGTCGCGGCCGTCGCCTGGTAGAGCGCGGTCGGATCGGTCGTGGCGTAGTGGTTCAGCGTCGTGCCGACGCTGACGCCGAGCAGCAGCCCCAGCCCGAACAGCAGGACCAGCGCGAGCTGCCGCTGCCCCTTCGCGTTGGCCACGTTGAGCCCGACGATGCAGCCCAGCGCCATGAGCCACGGCACCAGCCACCACGCACCCGTCAGGTCCTTGCCGACATACGCGCCGCCCGCGGCGAACAGGCACGTGATCGCGACGAGGCCCATGACCTCGCCGAAGATGGCGCGCGAATCCGCGCGGGCACGGGGGACGGCGACCGTGGCGTCAGATGTGGACATGACGGAATGATCGCGCACCCCGCTCCACGGGCGCGAAAGCTATGTTGCCCGCATGATCAGCCCCACCGGCTTCGACCAGGCGACGCTCGAGCGCTTCGCGGACCTGCTGGTCGGGTTCGGCGCCAATGTGCAGCCCGGCCAGATCGTCGCGATCAGCGGCGAGATCGGCAAGGAGGAGGCCGTCCGCGCGATCGCGACGAGCGCCTACCGGCACGGCGCGCGGTTCGTGGACGCCTCGTACTTCGACCTGCACGTCAAGCACGCACGACTGGCGTTCGCGGCGCCGGAGACGCTGGACTTCGTGCCGCCGTGGTTCGGCGAGCGCATCCTCGCCCTCGGCGAGCAGCGGGCCGCGCGGATCGGCCTCAGCGGCCCGATCGCCCCGGGCCTGATGGACGACATCGATCCTGCCCGCGCCGGCCGCGACCAGCTGCCGTTCGTCAAGGAGTCGGGCAAGGTCGTCAACGACGCGACGACGAACTGGACGATCGGCCCGTGCCCGAGCCGGCCCTGGGCGGGGCTCGTGCACCCGGATCTGGCCGAGGATGCGGCGCTGGCGAAGCTCGTCGGGGAACTCGTCCACATCCTGCGCCTCGACGAGGCCGACCCGGTCACGGCCTGGCGCGAGCGGTTCGCGACCCTGACCGCGGCCGCGGCGCGCGTGACCGAGCGGCACTTCGACGCGCTGCACTTCGACGGCCCCGGGACGGACCTGACCGTCGGGCTGCTGCCGACGAGCCGGTTCCAGGCCGCGTCGTTCACGACGGTCGGCGGCATCGAGCACATGCCGAACCTGCCGTCGGAGGAGATCTTCTCGACGCCCGATCCGGCGCGCGCCGAGGGCGTGGTCCGCGCGACGAAGCCGCTCGCGCTCGGAGGCTCGATCATCCGCGGGCTCGAGGTCGAGTTCCGCGCGGGCCGCGCGGTGCGGATCGACGCGGACGAGGGGGCCGAGGTCCTGCGCGGGTACGCCGAGAAGGACGAGGGGGCGGCACGTCTGGGCGAGGTCGCGCTGGTTGACGGCGACGGGCGCATCGGCAGGCTCGGCACGGTCTTCTTCGACACGCTGCTCGACGAGAACGCCGCGAGCCACATCGCCCTGGGATCGGCATACGCGATGTGCCTGGAGGGCGACGCGGACCACGACCGCATGAACCAGAGCCAGATCCACGTCGACTTCATGATCGGCGGTGACGACGTCACGGTGTCCGGGATCACCGCCGACGGGGCGCGCATCCCGGTGCTGCAGCGCGGCGCCTGGCAGGTCTGAGCCACGGCGGGCTACCCTTCTCCGGCCTGGAGAGGTGCCGGAGCGGTTGAACGGGCACGACTGGAAATCGTGTGACGGGCGCAAGCTCGTCCGAGGGTTCGAATCCCTCTCTCTCCGCTGCGGCCCTTGACAGTCGTTTCACGGCTCTGCGAAAGGGAAATCGCGCGCCAGCCGGGAAACAGGCGTTTGGGCGATGTGCGAACCCCGGCCCTCGAGATGCCGCTTGCGGCACGCTCCTGCTTTGCATGGAGGCTGTTGCACAAAGTCGGGGTGTCCGGCGGGCTGGGGACGATTTGTCAATGGCGCAGAACTTCTTGGCGTGCACCTGGAGCCGATGATCACCACGACCCTGAGCGAACTCAAAGACGCCGGGGTGACCCAGACGCCACAGGTCGTGCTCGCCGACGCCGGCTACTGGCACCAGCAGCAAATGGAGTCGACCATCGCTCGCGGGATCCAGGTGCCGCGCCCGGGCTGGGACGGCGGCATCTACGCGTTCATGCGCCGCGTCCTGGCCACCGACCACGGCGGCGGGCTCTACGCAATGCGCCAAGGAAGGCATGATCGAACCGGTCTTTGCCGACACCAAGTTCAACCGCCACATCGATCGCTTCCAACGCCGCGGCAGATCCGCCTGCCACTCCGAATGGCGACTCATCACCGCCACCGGCAACCTGCTCAAGCTCCACCGCCACCAAACCGCCCCCGCCGCCGCCTGACAGGCGCCCCGGCGGACAACCCCGCGCCGCCACCACGAACACGGATCCCCCGCGCCAGGCGCGCCGGACGACAGCCCACACTCACGAGGCTTTACGCAACAGCCTCCGTCCACAGCGGGAGCGAGCGGGGAGGAGGCGTTAGCGACCGCCGCTTCTCCAAGTCTGCGCGGTTCTTCTTCGCCTGCGCGGAAGGGGACGCGTGCGCAGCGGGCGACAGCGGGCGCGTAGAGCGCGCCGCGCTCAGACGGTCCCGGCCCAGGCCTGCAGCCGCTCGGCCAGTTCGGGTGCCGCCGCGCCGACTTCGACGACGACGTCGGCGGGAACATTGGCCTTCTCTGCCGCCGCGACGATCGCGTCGGCCGACGGGGCCTCGTAGAGGCAGTACGTGCGACGGCGATCCGCGCTCAGGAAGGAGAACAGCCAGTGCACGCCCTCATCGGCGTTGATCTCATCGATCAGCTCGACGTCCTCGCTCGACAGATCGAGCTGCTCAGCGAAGTTGCGCTCAATCATGTATACGGGCATCGCTACTGATCGTACCGCGCCTCCACTCGCGCGACGAGCCGCCGTTCTAGGCGGCGACGAGCCCATGGCGATGCGCGTAGAACGCCGCCTCAGTGCGGTTGGCGCAATCGGTCTTGCGCAGGATGCTGCGCATGTGATTGGCGGCCGTGTGCTCGCTGATCGAAAGCTCGGCGCCGACCTGCCGGTTGCTGAAGCCACGCGCGACCAGCCGCAGAATCTGCACCTCCCGCGGCGACAGCCCGTCCGGCAGCGTCACGGCCGCCGGCTCCGGGCTGCCGAGTGCGCGGACCCGCCCCGCAAGCGTGGGCATGCCTATGCGGTCGGCCAATCCACCCGCCTCGCCCAGCAGCGTCGCGGCGTGCGACGGGTCGCCGCCGGGGCGCAAGCGAAGCAGCCGCCCATACTCGTAGGCGGTGTGGGCCTGCCACGTTGCGGAACCCATACGCCGGTTGAGTTCGCTGGCGTCTTCGAAGTGCTGCTCGGCGCGATCCCACTCACCGAGTGTGGTCGCGAGCATGCCCAGATAGCGGTCGGCCACGCCGTAGCAGCTGACGAGATGTCCGATCATCACGTTGGAGCCCGCGAGCGGCTCGAGCTCGGGATAGACGAGTGCCGCGACGCGCTCGTCGCGGAGCTGGACCGAGGCCTCGGCGAGATATGCGAGTGCAGCCAGCCACAACGACTCGCGGAACGCTCCGATCCCGTCGGACGTCAGTCGCGCCAGCTCGCGCCGCGCCTCGGTCTCCATGCCGAGTTCGGCGAGCAGGGCCACAAGACCTGGTTGCCACGGACCCTCGCGGGTGGCGTCCCCGGCGAGGATTCGCACGACCGGCGCAAGCTCGGCAAGCCGGCCCTGTTCACGGCGTAGGCTGAACATCTGGATCCCGTAGACGCCCGAGGCGTCGCGGCCTGTCAGCAGCCTGCCCCACTCCTGTGACCGCAACGCGCGCGCTTCGGCCTCCTGGAGCCGGCCGTCGCAGAGTGCGATCGCCGAGCCGTAGTGCTCGGCGACATGGATGAAGAACGGCTGCGCGGTCTGCTCTGCGCTCTCGCGCAGTTCCGCCACCTCTGCGCGCGCTGCCTCAAGGTCGCCGGCGGCGACGAAGCCGGGGACGCGCCACGACATCGCCTCGGCGGTGATCTCGGTGTCGCCAAGCTGTTGCCCGATGTCGCGAGCCTCGCTGAGCATCTCCACGATCTCGTCAAGCGGCGTAGTTCCACGTGCCCAGTACGAGCGCACCAGCACCGTCGCGAGCCCTGCGCGATCGTCCAGGCGCCGCGCCATCTCAACGGCCGTGGCACGCGCGTTCGCGGCGCGCGCGTGGTAACCCTGGAAGTCGAGCGCGCGTGCGAGCCCGCCCAGCAATCCGACGCGCAGGCCGGACGCTTCCTCGCCGAGTGCCGCGACGGCCTCCATGAGCAGCTCGACGGCGCCGTGGTCGGCGATCCCCGGTCGCCAGCAGGCGTCCTCGTAGCCGATCGCGGCCCGCGCAATGCCGCGCTGGTCGCCACGCTCGCGAGCAAGAACGGCCGCGCTTCGGAACGCCTCCAGCGCGTCGCTGGAGTTGCCGCCGCGGTGGCTCGCCTCCCCGAGGTTGAGATTGGCCTCCTGGCGCTCGGCGGGGTCCGCGATTCCAAGCTCGAGCGCGGTGCGCAGCCGGCTGGCCGCCTCGCCGTAGGCAAGCGCCGCCATCGCCGCTCGCGCGGCGAGCAGGTTGTAGGCGACCGCTCGCCCGGAGTCGCCGAACGGAGCTGCGGCCGCAAAGTGATGGGCGAGATCTGCAAGCGCCCGGCCCGAGCGCTCCTCGCCCGCCTCGAGCGCCTCGCCGACCCGCAGGTGAAGCTCCGCGCGGCGCGGACCCGAGAGCCGGTCGTAGAGCGCACGCCGGACCAACTCGTGTGTGAAGCGGCAGGCGAGACCCTGTGTGGGCAGTTCCTCGATCATGCCGCTGCGAACCGCCTCGTCGAGTGTCGCGAGCAGTTCCGGTTCGTCGAGCCCGGCCGCCCGACGCACGACGTCGAGATCGAACTGCGATCCGGCCGCGGCGGCCAGCTCGAGCAGGTCTATGGTCGCCGCGCCGAGGCGTGCGAGCCGCTGGCTCACGACCTCGCGCACGCTCTCGGGGCTGCTCAGCTCGGCCGGGGCACGCGCGATTCGGATCGCGGGGCCGTCGAGCTCGACGGAGCCGGTCTCGACCAGTGAGCGCCAGAGCTCGCAGACCAGGAACGGATTGCCCTCGGTGAGCGCGCTTATCTCGCCCGCAAGCCGGCGCAGTTCGGGATCGAGCTGCCGCCCTGCGGCGCGCTGCACGAACTCGGCCACCTCGTCGGCGGAGAGCCCGCCGAGGGCCAGCCGCACGACGTCGAAGCGACGCAGGTCTGCCAGTGCCTCCGACAGCGCTTCGGTGACGTCGGCCTCGGGGTGGCGGAAGGTCGCCAGCAACAGAACGCGCCCGCTCGCATTGCGGGCCAGGTGGCGAAGCAGCAGCAGGGTCGGGGCGTCCGCCCAGTGGGCATCTTCGAGCACGAGCAACGCGGGCCGACCACGAGTGATTCCGGCGAGGAGGTCGGCTACAGCGGTGTGCAGGCGGTGGCGCTCGGTGTCCGGGTCGGCCTCGATCGTCGGAGCCAGCCCTTCCACGCGTGTGGGAAGGTCGGGCAGCAGCCGTGTCAGCTCACCCCCGCCGCTTCCGAGCGCCTCGCGCAGTTCGGCAGGTTCGGCGCAGCGGGCGAGATGGTCGAGTGCCTGCACGAACGGCCCGTAGGGCGTGCGCACCTCGGCGTCACATGCGCCGTAGAGCACGATCGCACCGCCTGCCGCCGCCTCAGCCGCGAACGCGCGCACCAGGCGGCTCTTGCCCGAGCCGGGCTCGCCGCCTAGCAGCACGACGCGGCGACTCTCGCCGTGGGCTCTCGGCATCAGCGCGCGCAGCCGTTCAAGCTCACCGGTGCGACCCACGAACGGCAACGTCGATGAGAGCTGCAGTGGGGCGGGGAGCTCTTCGAGCGCAGGGCTCACAGGAGCACAATAGTCAGGTCTGACCATTGCGAGGGTGAACGGGCTCTGCGGCGTCTCGGAAAGTCGATCAGCTCAGGTCATGACAGGACGGTGGCGAGGGTGCAAGCTGAGACTCCAAGCGACCAGGAGGACCACATGAGCACTCCCGCTTCAAACGCAAACCTCACCATCCCCGGCTTCACCGGCCATCTGATCGGCCCGCAGGACGCCGACTACGACGAGGCGCGTCAGGTCTACAACGCGATGATCGACAAGCGCCCTGCGCTGATCGCCCGCGTCAGCGGTGCGCAGGACGTCGCGAAGGCGATCGCCTTCGCCCGCGACCGCGGCATGGCCCTAGCAGTACGCGGCGGCGCACATAACGGCGCCGGCTTGGGCACCGTCGACGATGGCGTCGTGATCGACCTGTCGCTGCTTCGCGACGTCACCGTCGAACCGTCCTCACGAACTGTGCGTGTCGGCGGCGGCTGCACCTGGGGCGAGGTCGACGCGGCCACAGGTGAGCACGGCCTCGCGACGCCCAGCGGCATAATCTCGACCACCGGCGTTGGCGGCCTCACGCTCGGCGGCGGACTCGGCCACCTGACGCGCAGCTGCGGCCTGGCGATCGACAACCTGCTCGAGGCCGAGATAGTGCTTCCGAGCGGCGAGCAGGTTCGCGCAAGCGCGGACGAGCACCCGGATCTCTTCTGGGCGATCCGCGGCGGCGGGGGCAACTTCGGCGTCGTGACGTCGTTCCTGTTCCGCCTGCACGAGGTCGGCACGGTGATCGCGGGGCCGACGTTCTGGGACGTCGGGCAGACCGCTGAAGTACTGCGCGCCTATCGCGAGTTCCTGCCGCAGGCACCCCGAGAGCTGGGCGGATTCTTCATGGTCGGCGCCGTCCCGCCGGGACCGCCGTTCCCCGAGGAGCTTCATCTCAAGCATGTCTGCGGCGTTGTCTGGTGCCACACCGGCAGTGAGGAACAGGCGGCCGCGGACATGAAGCCGCTGCTCGACGCGCTGCCCGCGCCGCTGCTGCACGGCCCCGGGCCGATGCCACACGCAGCGATCCAGGGCGCCTTCGACAGCGTCTACCCCGCCGGCGACCACTGGTACTGGCGTGCGGACTTCGTCACGGAGATCCCGGACGAGGCGGTCGAGATCCACGCCCGCTTCGCCGCCGAGCTTCCGACGTGGAAGTCGACAATGCACCTGTACCCGATCAACGGCGCCGCGCACGACGTCGGGCCCAGCGACACCGCCTGGAGCTACCGCGAGGCCAACTACGGCGCCGTCTTCGCGGGCGTCGACTCGGATCCGGCGAACATCGAAGCGATCCGGCGATGGAGCATCGACTACCAGGAGGCGCTCCACCCCTACTCGGCCGGCGGCGCATACGTGAACATGATGATGGACGAGGGTCAGGACCGCGTCCGCGCCAGCTACCGCGGCAACTACGAGCGGCTCGCGCAGATCAAGGCGAAGTACGACCCCGAGAACGTCCTGCACGTGAACCAGAACATCGTGCCCGCGGCGTAGCCGCACTCCGCAGGCCGCCGCGCGAGCGTCGCCGGCGGCCTGCGCGGATGCCCGGGCACCGCGGCGCGCCGCCGGGGACGATCACTCGGGCCGATTCGCTGCCAGCCTCAGCCTGCGGCCGCCCAGCGCTTTGCGTCCTCGAGTTGCGCCACCGGAAAGCCCTTCGCCTCGCTCGCTCGTGACATTTCGGCGTCCGCCGCCGCCGCACTCCCCCTCTGACGAGAAGCAGGAGCGCCGTAGACGATGCTCGCGTACGGGCCGCGAGACGACCGGCGCCGCAACTCGAGCCCGAAGCGCCCGAGCTCGCGGCTCCAGAAGCACTTGAGTCAACGCCTCGAAGTCAGGTTGAGGGTTCGCACGTCGTCCCTCCCTCTCCGCTGGGCGCGGGAATCGCCAGTTTTCGGTTCTCCAGCGGGGAATCGCCAGAGCGGCTGGGAACGGCTGGTTGAGCGATGTCCGAACCGCGGCCCTCGAGATGCCGCGTGCGGCACGCTTCTGCTTCGCAGCGCGTGTTCAGCGCGGCCCTCACGAAGGCGTTCAGTCCAGCACGCCGCCGCCAGAGGTCCGCCGGCGGCAACGGGCGGCCCGATGCCGCTCGAGGGCAAGGGCACGATCTACATGCCCGCGCCCGCACCAGGAAACCTCTGGAGCAGCGCCCACGCAGGATCGTTGAGCTTGCCCGCGATGGCGAGTCCCTCCGGCTGTCCTCCGGAACGCCGCCGGTCGAGGTCAGGCGCCAGACGGCGCGAGGCGGTGACCGCCCGGCGTCGCCCAGATCACGAAGATGAAGCGCTTGCCGCCCCCCGCGAGGTCCTGGACCCACAGGTCGTCACGCACGCGCTTGACGCTTCCGGTCGCGGCCGCGGGCGATGAGACCGTCGTCGTCGCGTCCAGGTGACTGCCGTAGATCGTCGCACCGGTGATTCCGCCGAACGCGTCGGTGTGAAAACCGCTGCTCGGTGCACCCGAGCCCAGCTCGTCGTAGTCGTCGCGGTTGGGATGCGCGTTGAAGGGATCGGGTGTGGTGGCGTAGTCCATGCACGTGTGGAAGTTCGCGCCGGAGGTGTCCTGATGGTCGAGCCCGAGGGTGTGCCCTGACTCCTGACAGGTGACGGCGGCCCGCCAGATCGGCGTGTCGTAGGCCGAGCCGGCGGCATAGTAGGTGTCGTTGAGCTTCACCGTGGCCTGGGTGATGTGCCTGCTCGACACGGAGATCGAGGCGACGCCGAGCCACCCGTTGTTGCCGTAGGTCGCGTCGCAGACCTTGACCTTGCCGCTGACGGGCCGGCACTTGCGGTCAGCCGCGAGGTTCGCGGCGACGACCGGCGTGACCGGGCTCGCGCCCAGGTTGTACGTACCGAAGTAGTCCGTCGACGTGCCGGTGGCGCCCCAGTCGGCGGCCGCTCCGGTGAGATACGGCTTCCAGACCGGCGACACGTGATCCTCGAAGGTCATCCTGAACGGGTTCGCGGTCCGTGCCCAGTGATACCCGCCCCACGAGTGACTCGCGAACGCCGAAGGCGCGACGGACAGCACCACCATGACGGCTGCGACGACACACCCGAACCGCTTCATCTCAAGCCTCTCCTCGGTTGGCCGACCTGTCCCAGGTCGCGACCAAAGATCGTAGACGAAGCACTCACACATCGCGAGTGCCTCGCAGAGGGCCCGGAAGACGTGTCCCCGGGGCTCCTGCTTTGCATGAGCTGCCGGCGTGGCAGACGGGCGTGTGGTCGGATCGCCGATGCCCTTCGTCGATCCGACGTCTCGACGTAGCTCGTCGCACCCGAGCGGTTTGCTGGTTCGGGACACCAGTCATGCCTGTGGCTTCAGCGGACCACGACCGTCCGCTGAGCGCTCGTGCCGCCGAAGTGGTCACGATCGTCGCGCGTCGATGCCTGGACGATGTACGTCCCCTTGGCGAGGCGCTTGGCGACCTTGAAGGTCGACCGGCGCGTCAGCCGCGTGCGGGTGAGCGTCACGAACCGCCCGCCGCGCAGCACGCCGATCGTCACCGCCGCGCCGTGATGGCGCGGTGCGACGACGCCGGTAAACGTCGCGCGGCCGCGCCTGACGCTGATCTTCAGCGAGACGCGCATGCGATCGACGAACGCCACCGGGCTCGCGCCCGCCAGATGATCGGCGTCGGCCGCCATGACGGTCCGGAAGCGGTACTTCGCACGCGGCTTGAGCCCGCTGCGCTTCAAGGTGAACGACGACGTCGCGCCGAGCTTGACGCGGGCGAGCCGCGCCCAGGCCGAGCCGCGGCGGACCTGGATCGTCACCTGGGCGCCGGGATGGGCTGGCGCCACGGTGCCGCGGAACACGCCCTTGGTGCCTTTGCGGCGGACGCTGAGCGTCATCAGCGGTGCGACCTCGACCGTCACGGCCGGCTGCACTGCCGTGCCGTATGCCGCCGAGTAGGTCGTGCGCCGGTCCGGGTGGACGACCAGCGTGTAGGCCCCGGTCGCATCGGTCGTCGCGGCGCCCGTCGCCGCCGGTGCCGCCGGTGCGGCCGTCTGCTGCGTGACGGTCACGGGAGCGCCTGCGACCGCCAGCGACGACTGCGTCAGCAGGCCGGTGAGCGTCGCCGTCTGGCCGTGGACGATGCGCAGCGGGGTCGCCGCGAGCGTCAGGACCGGCGGAGCTGGCGGCGGAGGCGGGGGGGGCGGTGCGGCGGCCGCGTTGTACAGCAGCTTCAGCGATCGGACGACCGCCGTCGCGGAGCCGTCGCCCGTGATGGCGACCCGCGCACGCAGCGACGGGTGCTCGGCCGCAAGCACCGCTGACAGGTCCAGTGACGTCGATCCCGACGTGTTGAGCGGCGCGCTCGACAGCGACGCGCCGGACGCGGTGTCGAGGATCGAAAGCGTGCCCGAGGACGCGCCGGAGCCGCTCGGCTGCAGCAGCGTGGCGGTCGCCGTCAGCGTGCCCCAGGCCGTGATCGCCTGTCCGTCGGGCGGCAGGATCGGCGCCGTCGTCGCCGACCCGCTGACCGCAAAGCTCACGGGCGCATGGTCGACGTCGACGCGGTTCAGCTGCGGCGCCCCGGCTGCGCCTGCCAGTCGCGCCTGCCAGCGGATGCCGCGCACCGTCAGGAGGAAGTGCAGGTCCTCGCTGCTCGCGGTCGCGGTCACCGGGAACCAGCCCGACCAGAACTCGTTGCCGGTTGCGGAATAGGGCTGCAGGAAGCTCATCCAGAGCGTCACGCCGGTTCCCGACGAGGTGCGGATCACCCGGCGGACGTCGCGGACGGACGTCGTGGCGTCGCCCAGCTGATAGGTCGCCGACCCGTTCGGAATGCCGGCGGCCGGAGCGACCGGCGTCGGGAACGCGGTCGTCAGCTCGATCGCGCGGCCGCGCCCGGAGCGGTCGTGGCCATCGGCCCAGACGCGCAGGACCGCGCCGTCGAGCAGCATCCCGCTCGGGCGGACGCCCAGCTCGTCGGCCGCGAAGGGTTCGGCGCTCGGCGCGATGACCATGCCGCGCTTGGTCCACGCGAGGCCGTCCGTCGACGTGGCGTACCCGACGCGCGCGGTTCCGGTACCCGGCTCGATGCCCGTGTACAGCATCCGGTAATCGCCGGTGGCGGCCTTCACGACGACCGGATCGGCGACCCCGCCGGCGTCGAACGACCCGGACGCGCCCGCGGTCAGGACCTGCGTGCGGGACGCGAAGGCGCCGGTCGCGGTGGAGGCCGCGGCCCTGCCGATGGTGCGCGTGCCCGCGCCGTCGGTAGCGCCGTAGTACAGGAGGAACGACGCCGCGGCGTCCTTGACGATCGACGGGTGGCTCACGGCCGACGCGTCGAAGGCGCTGCCGGAAGGGCTCAGTGCCGCCGTGCGCGAGGACCAGGCGTTCTGGTCCGGGAGCTTCGTTCCCGCGACCTGCGGAGCCGACGCGCGGCCGATCGAGGTCGAGCTCGCGCCGAGCGCGGTGAAGTAGAGAAACCAGTCGTCGGTGCCGCCGCCGGAGTCCACGTCGTAGAGCGCGGACGGGTCGATCTGCCCCTTCTGGTCGAAGCCGGCGTTCGACAGCGCGAACAGCGCGCCACCGTCCGGCGCGGAGACCGGCACCTTCGACCACGCGTCGCCGTCGGGCGACGTCGCGAAGCCGAGCCGCGGCTTGAAGTCGCTCCCGCGCACGCCCGAGTAGAAGCCCGCAAGGCGGGGCGTCGCCCCCACCGGGGCGACGACGGCGATGCCCGATGCGGAGGACGCGTCGAACGTGCTGCTCGCGGCACCGGTGTCGAGCACCGAGAACCCGGTCTGCGCGCCGGCGGCCTTGCTGAAGGATGTGCCGTCCGCGGATGTCGCGTAGCCGATCCGCGTGTGGAAGTTGCCGTTGGCGTCGAGCGTGTTCCCCGCGTACCAGAGCTTGAACGCCGCGCTCCCGGCTCCGGGGTCGGCCAGGACGTCGGGCGCGTCGAGGTTGGAGTAGTCGAACTTCGAGCTGTTGCCCGCGGGGTTCACCGCCGGGCTGGGCGCCGACCACGTGATGCCGTCGGTCGAGCCCGCATCCATGATCTTCGTCTGGAACGTCGAGCCCGAGACGATCTTCCGTCCGGTGAGCAGCATGTGATAGGCGCCGCCCGCGGTCTTCCAGACCGCGGGCGCGAACGCGCCGAAGCTGTAGTTGGCGTTCGCCCCCGGGTCCTCGGGCGCGATGACCTTCCCGCCCTTCGTCCAGGCAACGCCGTCGGGCGAGGTCGCGTAGGCGATGCGCTTCTTGCTCGAATCGTCGCCGGTGTACCAGAGCTTCCAGGTCGCACCGTCGTGGAGGACCGACGGATCGCCGGCGCCGAAGCTGTCGGCCGATCCCCCGTCGCCATGCGTGATGACCGGGTCGGCGAGCGGCGGCGTCGACGGATCGTCGTGCTTGACCCAGGTGACGCCGTCGGTCGACGTCGCGTACCCGATCGCGCCGTAGACCGAGCCCTGGCCCGAGTACCACATGCGATACGGGGTGGTCGTGTCGGCCGCGTCGTACACCACGTCAGGACCCGAGACGCCGTGTTCGTCGAAGCTGCCCGGCGTCGGTGCCAGCACCGACGCGCCAGCATGCTGGCGCGTCCAGACCAGGCCGTCGGGCGAGGTCGCTTCGAAGATCGCCGTCGCGGTGCCGTCCTCGGCCGCGCCGGAGTACCACATCCGGTACGTGCCGGCGACCTTCACGACGGCCGGGTCGCTGACGCCGTCGCCGTCGAGCACGGTCGACGCGGAGGGACCGAGCACCGGCGTGCCGGTGCCACGGTCCAGCGGCAGGAGCGTGGTGGGGAGCCCGAGCGTCGCGGCGGCTCCCGTTCCCGTGGTCGCCAGCGTGCTGAGGCCGACCGGCGCGAACGGGTGCGCCTCCCAGGTGACGCCGGAACCGAAGTCCGTGTCGCTGTCCCAGCTGGTCGTGACGGCGACCCCATTCGTGGCCAGGCGCAGGCCGCCGAGCGCGTCGAGGCTCGTCGCATCGAGCGGGATCGTCAGACACGACGTGTCGAGGAACGTCTCGAACCACGCGGTGTCATCGCGCGAGCACGCGTATGCCGGAGCGCAGGCCAGCAGGAAGACGCCCGCCACGAGGCATGCCAACGCGGAACGCGAGCGGGCCGTGAAACTGGTCATGCCCGGAGTATCGACCGGCTCACGGCGGACCTTCAGCGCCGCGAGCGCCGGCCCGCAGTTGACCGTCGAGACAGCCGGGCTGAGCTCCTGAAGGACGTGCCGCCGGCCGCCGCGATGCAGCCCAATGCCCGTGCCCTGGAACCACACGTTGTCCCAGTCTCCCCGCTCGTGCCGTCAGGCGGTGCGCCGGGCCGGGCCGGCATCACCGACGCCGGCGAGAGCCTGGATGCCGGCGATCGCCTCCGCCGGTACCGCTCTGCTGAAGTGGTGGCCCTGGACGACGTCGCAGTCGATCAGGGCGAGCTGTGCGCGGGACGAGGCGTTCTCGACGCCTTCGGCGACGACGCGCAGGCCGAGCCGGTGGGCCAGCTCGACCGTCGACTGGACGATGGCCGCGTCGCGCGGATCGTCGAGCATGGAGGTCACGAACGCACGGTCGATCTTGATCTCGGAGACGGGCAGGACCTTGAGGTACTCCAGGGACGAGTACCCGGTCCCGAAGTCGTCGATCGAGATCGCTGCGCCGAGCTTCGCCAGGCGCTCGACGATGGGGATCGTCGTGTGCGGATCGGAGGCGATCATGGTCTCGGTGACCTCCATCACCAGGGATGTGAGCGGAACGTCCCAGCGGCGGCAGGTCGCCTCGAGCGCTCCAGGGAGATCGCCCTGGCTCAGCGCACGCGCCGAGAGGTTCACGGCGACCGTGATGTCGATCCCGTCCCGGCGCCAGCGCGAGAGCTCGCGGGCGGCCGCCTCGAAGACGTGCAGCGTGAGCGGAACGATCAGCCCGGTCTGCTCGGCGACCGGGATGAACACGTCGGGAGCGATCGAGTTGTGGCCGTCCGGCTGCCAGCGGGCCAGCGCCTCGACCCCGATCATCCTCCCCGTCCGCGTGCTGAACTGGGGCTGGAAGTGGACCTCGAGGTCGCCGTCGTCGATCGCCCGGCGGAGCTCGCCGGCCATCGTGAGGCGCGCGACGCTGTTGTCGTCGCGGTCGCGAACGTAGGCCTGGACGCGCTCGTCGGTGCCCTTGGCCTGGTACATCGCGACGTCGGCGCGCTGCATCAGCGTCTCGACGTCGGTGCCGTCCTCGGGCGACGAGGCGATCCCGATGCTCGCGTCGATCACCAGCGAGATGCCGGCCACGTCCATCGGCTGCGCGACCGCGGCGCGGAGCTTCTCGGCGACCTCATGCGCTTCGCCCTCGGAACCGTCGAGCAGGATCGCGAACTCATCGCCGCCGAGTCGTGCGACGGTGTCGGACTCGCGCAGGGTCATCCGCAGCTGCGTCGCGACGCGCCGCAGGACGTCGTCGCCGACGTGATGGCCCAGCGTGTCGTTGATCTCCTTGAAGCGGTCGAGGTCGATCAGCATCACCACCACGGACGTGCCGTAGCGCTCCGCAGCGCTGAGCGCGAGCGCCGCGCGGTCGCGGAAGAGCACGCGGTTGGGAAGACCGGTGAGGCTGTCCTGCAGCGCGAGCTGCTCGTTGAGTACGGCGTGACGCCCGGCGCGGTTGATCGCGACCAGGGGCAGGACGAGCAGCGGCAGCAACACGGGGCTGTAGTCGACCGCGAGGACGGCGAGCGGCGCCAGGCCGAGGAGGATCGCCTCGGTCGCCGCGTGGAAGGTGAGGTCGGACGTGAGCTGGCGGCGCAGAGGCGTGCCCGTGTGCAGCGACACGGCCAATGCGACGGCGCCGGAGTTGAAGCAGAAGAACACCGCCCCGGCGAGCATGATGCCGGGCAGGTGCACGGCCTCGAACTGCGCCGGGTGGCCCGTGTGCGGCACGGCGTTCAGCACCATGCCGCTGAGCCACAGCGCGATCGCATACTGCGCCGCGTTGAAGGCGGCCCGCGACGGGCGCTTGCGATCGCGGATGTCGGCGAGCAGACTGCCGCAGACCTGGGCGATGATCGCGGGGCCGACGCCCCCGGTCATCAGCAGCGCGAACGCGAACGTCGTCGACGGCGCGACCTCGCCGTGCCCGGGGGGCATCTTCACGGGCGCCAGCTCACCGACGGCGACGGCGACGCCGAGCAGCAGCAGCACGCCGAAACCGACGTCGGCGATGTAGGCGTCGCTCGACATCGTGGTGCGGATGAACACGCCGACGCCGACCGCGATCATCGTGGCGACGTACAGCGATGCGAGTGTGGGTCTGCTCGGACGTCTCATGCTGGTGTCGGGTTCTTCGCGCGATCGCCTCATGCAGACGACGTCCGCGTCGTCATATCGTCGACGCGGAATGGCTCGTGCTTGAGCGCCACAGCAGGCGCCCCACAACGCGGACGGGAGGCATCCCCGGAACGACGGATGAGCGCCCGCAGCCGGAGCGGGCGCCCATCGATGCCTGGCGACCTGGTCGCGAGGACGCTGTCGCGTGTCAGCCCCGCGTGCGGGCGGCGCCGAGCGACTCGGCGACCGCGGCGAAGACGTGCCTGCATGATGAGTGTCGATCCTTGTCTCGAGCGGTCCCCCATGATGGGTGTCCTGCACAGCAGCATCGGGACGGGACGGGCGACCCTTGAGCACACCTGGACATCCGTTCGACGCACGCTGACCGCCGTTCGGCGCACCGACCGGTTCGCCGCCCGGTGCCGTGACCGGCCGGCCCTCAAGCCGGCGGCTCTGCGCCGATCAGTCATCCATGCTCATCGGCGTCGCCCTGCTCCTCGCGCTCGCGACCGTCCCCCTGCGCGGCGGGAGCCTCGCCGGGCTGGCGGATGTGCGCTTTTGCGCCACCTGGATCGCGTTCCTCGCGATCGGCATGCAGATCGTGATCATCAGCGTGGTGCCCGGCGGGTCCGCGGACCTCCACCGCGGGGTGCACGTGGCGACCTACCGGTTGATCGGCATCTTCGTGGTCGCCAACCGCCACATCCCGTACCTCTGGCTGATCAGCCTCGGGGGCGCGGCCAACTTCGCAGCGATCCTCGCGAACGGCGGCGTCATGCCCGCACGCGCGGGGGCGCTGAAGGCGGCGGGGATCGAGCAGGCGCCGGGCTGCGGCTCGCGGCCTGATCGCGTCCCGCGTCAGCCCAGCTCGCCCAGGCGCGGCGGGCCGTCGCCGGCGTCGATCAGCCCGGCGCCGAGCTGATCGTCGAGGTCGAGGTCGAGGTTCGTCATGACGCCCGCGAGCCCGGCGTAGATGGCGACGACGAGGTGCAGCTCGATCAGCTCGCGGTCGGTCAGCGCGCGGCGGGTCGCCTCGAACAGCGGCTCGTCGGCCCGCTCGCGGCGGACGATGACGGCCGTCATCTCCAGCAGCGCACGGTCGTCGTCGCCGAACGCGGCGACGTTCCCCGCCTCGATCGCCGCGATCTCGGCGTCGCCGATGTCGCAGAGCCGGGCGACCGCGACGTGCTGGTGCCACTCGTAGGCGGAGTCCGTCAGCTGGGCCACGCGGAGGATCGCCAGCTCACGCCGTCGCGGCGACAGCTCGGCGTCGTTCCACAGCCCGCCCGTGAAGCGCAGGAACGCCGGGAAGGCGTCGTCGGCGACCGCGAGCAGGCGGAAGACGTTCAGCGGCGGGACGGCGCCGAGCGCGGCGGCCGTCGTGTCCGAGAGGGTCGCCGGGTCGGCATACGGGATGCGGGTCATGAGGCGCCGGACCCTACCGTCGGCTAGGTTCGCCGCGAATGGTCGGCATCTCGCGCCGGGACGTGGCATCGGTCGCGGTCCTCTATCTGGCCGCCGTCGTGCTCTACGCCGTGCTGGGGAGCCGGCAGGCGCTGCCGATCGTCTCCCCGGACGAGTTCACCTACGGCCACCTCGCTCGCTCGCTGGCGGACGGCGACGGGCTGACCTGGCGCGGCGAGCACATCGCCCTGCGCTCGGCGCTCTACGTGTTCACGATCGCCCCGGCGTGGCTCGTCGACGACACCGTCACGGCCTACGGCCTGACCAAGCTGCTCGGCGCGCTGACGTTGTGCACCGTGGTCGTGCCCGTCTGGCTGCTCGCGCGCCAGGTCGTCGCGCAGCGCGCAGCCATGATCGTCGCGGCGCTCGCCGTGGCGGGGACCTGGATGACCACGGCCGCGCTCGTGCTGACGGAGAACCTTGCGCTGCCGCTGGCGACCGGGTCCCTGGGGGCGGCGGTCATGGCCGTGCGGCGACCCGGCTCGCGGTGGGGCTGGCTCGCGCTCGCACTGGCGCTGGTGGCGGCGTGGGCGCGCTTCCAGCTGCTCCTGCTCATCCCGGTGATCGTGCTCGCGCTGCTCACCGACGTCGCGCGGGCGCCGGACCCCGACGCCCGCCGGTCGGTGCTGCGGTCCCACCGGCCGCTGCTGCTCGTCGTCGGCGGCGCCGCCGCCGTGGCCGTCGTGATCGCCCTGACCGACATCGGCGGCGTGGCCGGCGTCTACAGCGGCGCCGCCGACTTCTCGCTGGCCGCCGGCGTCGTCGTGGCCGCGGTCGGCAAGTCCTGGCTGGCGCTGTTCGCGATGGCGGGGTTCGTCCCGGCCGTCGTCGCCGCGAGCCTCGCGACGAGCCGTACCGCGTGGCGTGACCCGGGCAGCGGGCCGCTGCTCGCGGTGCTCGTCCCCGCGACCGTGCTGTTCGTCGCCGTCAGCGGCTGGGCGACGGCCGGGTACCAGGTGTCCTGGCCGATCCAGCGCTACGTCGAGTACCTGCTCCCGCTCGCCTTCGTCCTGCTGGGGCTGGTGACCGAGCGCCCCGCGCTGCTGCCGCGGCGAGCCTGGATCGTCGCGGCGCTGCTCGCCGCCGGCGCCGTGCTCGCGACCGCGGCCGAGCCGCTCGAGGGCCGCGCGGCATACGTGGTGCAGGCAGGCGCCCGGCAGCTGCTCGGGGCATCCCCCGGTGCCGGCCTGGCCCTGGCCGCGCTGCTGGTGAGTCTCGCCGGCGTCGCGCTGCTGCTCGCGCGCCGGCACCCAGCGGCGGCCTGGTGGGTCCTCGGGCTCACGTTGCTGACGGTCGGCCTGCAGGCGCAGGCCGGCTGGCGCTGGCAGCTGGACCGTGCCGACGAGTGGCGGGCCGGCTTTCCCGCCGACCTGCGCGCCGTGGACCACGCCGCCCGCGAGCCCGTCGCGCGGGTCTTCCTGACGACGAGCCACCCGCGCTTCGAGACCGTCGAGTTCTTCAACCGCGACGTGACGCGGCAGTTCGTCCCCCCGGCCCTGGTGGGGAACGGCCGCGTCCTGCGCGGCAGGCGCTGCGAGTGGTCCGTGCTGCGGTCCGGGCGGGCCCGCTACGAGCCGGGCTGCGGGCCGGACCCCGCGCGGCTGTACCTGGACGATCCGTCCGCGGTGCTGACCTACGTCGGCCAGCGCGACGTCCGGCGCATCCGCGGGCTCGGGCGGCTGGTCGACGTTCGCCCGGCGCCCGGCCCGACGCGCCTGCGATCGATCGCGGTGCTGCCCTGCGACGACCCGACGCTGGTCCTGCCCAGCGGCCGCGTCCTGGGCTTCGCGCCGCGCCGCTGCCGGGTCGCGTTCAGCGCCCTGCTCTGGCTCGACGCGCCAGCGACGCTCGCGGTCGGCGTCCGCGGCGGGCGGACCGACCACACCGCCAGCATCGGCACACGGGTGTTCCGCATCCCGGCGGAAAGAATCACGACGATCCGCGTGCTGGCGCCCAAGGGGCGCTCGCGCCTGGACCTGCGGTTCGACCGCCAGGAACTCCCCGCCGGCCTG